>NZ_KB898104.1:0-94591 GCF_000377425.1 Thioalkalivibrio sp. ALE28
AAAGAAGTCACTCGGGGCGCGCTGGCGAGTCAGCGCACGGCAGGTTGCGGACCGGAGGCACCGTAAACACGAGCGCCGAACCATGGCCAGCCTCAACAGGGCTGGGGGCTGGCCATCAGGGTTCGGCGCGCGGCGCGGTGGCGGCGCGGACCCCGCGGCGCTCGCCGTCGACATCGTCGATCTCGTCGTCCAGCTCGTGCAAGCGGCGCGTGGTCGCCAGCGGCGACGTCGTACCCCGCGCCACCAGGCGATAGGCCGCCGGAATCACGAACAGCGTAAACAGCGTCGCGAACAGCACACCGGAGAACACCGCCACCCCGATCACGAAGCGCGTCTCCTCGCCCGGCCCGGAGGCCAGGATCAGCGGAATGGAGCCCGCAACCGTGGTCAGCGCCGTCATCAGCACCGGCCGCAGCCGCATGCGCGCGGCCTCGATGATCGCGGCGTCGAAATCACGCCCGCGGTCGCGCAACTGGTTGGCGAATTCGACGATCAGGATGCCGTTCTTCGCCGCCAGGCCGATCAGCATGACCATGCCGATCTGACTGTAGATATTCAGCGTCTGGCCGGTAACGGTCAGGCCGATCAGAGCACCTACCACCGCCAGCGGCACGGTCAGCATGATCACGAACGGGTGCACGAAACTCTCGAACTGCGCCGCCAGCACCAGGAAGACCACCAGCAGGGCCAGCGCGAAGACAAACAGGATCGCCTCTGAGCCGGTGCGCAGATCCAGCGATTCGCCCTTGTAGTCGATGCCCGCCTCGGCCGGCAGGAGCTCGGCAGCCTTCGCGTCCAGCGCGTCCAGCGCCTCGCCGAGGGTCATGCCGTCGCGCAGCCCGGCGGTCAGGGTGACCGCGCGCGAGCGATTGTAGCGTTCCAGCGAGGACGGACCGGCCTGTTCCTCGTAGGTGACCAGACTGGACAGCGGCACCATGGCACCGGAATTGGAGCGCACGTAGAGGTTGTCAATATCGCCCGGCGTGCGGCGCTGATCGGCCAGGCCCTCGATGATCACGTCGTACTCCTCGCCGCGATCGACGAAGGTGGTCACGTCGCGCCCGCCGAGTACGATGTCCAGCGTACGGCCGACATCGCGCATGGACACACCCAGGTCGCCCGCCCGGTCGCGATCCAGGCGCACGTTGAGCTGAGGCTGGGTAGGCTCGTAATCGAGATCCACCCGGGTCAGGCCCTCGATGCCTTCGGCGGCCTCGCGCATGATTTCGCCCCACTCCTCGAGCTGGTCGTAGTCCGGTCCGGAGATCACGAACTGCACCGGCGGTCCGACGCGACCGCGCGAAAGGCCCTGGCGCATGACCACGCGCGCCTCTACCCCGGGCATCTCGTTGATGATGCCGCGGATCTCGTCGATCACCTCCTGACCGGACACGTCACGGTCGTCCCAGTGCTCCAGGATCGCGATCACAAACCCGTTATTCATCAGCTCGGAGCCGCCGAAGCCGCGTGGCGTACGCACCAGGGCGCGGCGGATCGGACCGTCCTCGATCAGCGGCTGGATACGGGCCTCGACCTCGGCCATCTGGCGGCTCATGTACTCGAAGTTCGCCCCCTCGGGTCCGTCGACCAGGACGAAGAAGGACCCGCGATCCTCCTGCGGCGCGAACTCCTCGGGCAATTCGTCGAACAGATACCAGGCCCCGGCCAGCACCGCGGCCAGTAGCGGCACCACCAGCCATGACCCCTTGAGCCCGCTCGCCAGCACGCGGCCGTAACCGGCCTCCAGCGCCGCGAAGCCGCGGCCGATGTAGTGGGCGGCACCGGTCTGGTCATCGCCCTTGTGCATCAGGCGCCCGGAGAGCACCGGCGCCAGGGTCAGCGCCACAATGCTGGAGAAGAAGACCGCGATGGCCATGGCGATCGCGAATTCGGTGAACAGCTGGCCCACCGTGCCGTCGAGGAAGGCCAGGGGCACGAACACCGCGATCAGCACCGAGGTGGTCGCCACGATCGCGAATCCGACCTGGCCTGCACCGCGGTAGGCCGCCAGCAGTCCCGGCTCGCCCCGTTCAATGCGCCGGTGGATGTTCTCCAGCATTACGATCGCGTCGTCCACCACCAGTCCGACCGCCAGCACCAGCGCCAGCAGCGTCAGCAGGTTGACCGAAAACCCGAACAGGCTGATACCGATGAACGCTGCGGTAATCGCGACCGGCACGGTCACCGCCGGGATCAGGGTCGCCCGCCAGCTGCCCAGGAACAGGTAGATCACGAACACGACCGCGGCAGTCGCGACCGCCAGGGTGATGTAGACCTCGCGGATCGCCCCCTCGATGAAGACCGACTCGTCGTAGGTGGTGACCAGCGAGGTGCCCTCCGGCAGGGAGTCCTGCAGGCGGTCCGCCATGGCCTTCACGCCATTGGCGACCTCCAGCACATTGGCGTTGGACTGGCGGATGATGCCGAGCCCGATCATGTCCTCGCCGTTGCCGCGGAACTCGCTGCGCTCGGTATCCGCCCCGATATTGACCTCGGCCACGTCGCCCAGGCGCACCAGCTGCCCACCCTCCCCGCGCTTGAGCACCAGGCCGGCGAAATCTTCGGGGGTGCGGTACTGGCGCTCCACGCGCACGGTGAACTCGCGCTCCAGCGAATCGAGACGCCCCGCCGGCAGTTCCACGTTTTCCTGCTGCAGGGCATCGGCGATGTCGGTGACGGTCAGCTCGCGCGCGGCCAGGGCCTCGCGATCCACCCAGATGCGCATCGCGTAGCTGCGCGCGCCGCCCCGGCGCACCAGCCCGACGCCGTCCACCACCGACAGGCGATCAATCAGGTTGCGCTCGGCATAGTCCGCCAGCTCCAGCGCATCCATGGTGGTGCTGGAGAGGTTCAGCCACAGGATCGGGTTGGCATCGGCGTCCGCCTTGGTCACCTCGGGCGGGTCGACCTCGTCGGGCAGGTCGCCCAGCACGCGACTAACCGCCTCGCGCACGTCGTTCGCGGCGGCGTCGATGTCGCGGCTGAGGTTGAATTCGATGGTGATACGCGAGCGGCCGTCCTCGCTGGAGGACTGGATAAACCGGATCCCCTCGATCCCGGCGATGCGGTCCTCGATCCGCTGTGTGACCTCGCGCTCGATGATCTCGCCGCTGGCCCCGGGGTAGATGGTGTCCACCGTGACCACCGGCGGGTCCACGTCCGGGTATTCGCGCAGTGGCAGGCTGTCGTAGGCGATCAGACCGAAGGTGATCAGCAGCAGATTGAAGACAATCGCCAGCACCGGCCGGCGATTGGCGACATCGGAGATGATCATGCCCCGTCCCCGGCCTCGCCGTTATCCGGCGCACGCGGCGGCAGCACGCGCACCTCGCGGCCGTCGCGCACCCGCGACACGCCCTCGGAGACGACGGTATCCCCCGGCTCCAGGCCCTCCAGCACTTCGGCATGCCCCGGATCGCGTCGCCCGATACGGACGCGCACCCGCTCGACCGTGTCGTCGTCACGCAGCCGGAACACGAAGTGCTGGTCGGCGACCTGGCGGATCGCGCCCTCCGGGACGGCCAGACGCTCGACCGGGTCCAGCGGCAGGCGCATATTCACCAGCATGCCGGGGCGCAGCAGCAGGTCGGGATTCTCGATCAGCGCACGCACGGTGAGGGTGCGGGTCGCCACGTCCAGACGGTTGCTGACAGCCGCGACCTGCCCCGCGAATTCGCCGTTCGCGCTGCGCCCCTGGACATCGAGGCCCAGGTGGATCGCCGAGGTGTGGCGCTCGGGTACCGCGAAGTCGACCTTCACCACCGAGACGTCATCGAGTTCAACGATCGCAGTCCCCGGACTGACCAGGGAACCGGGGCTGACCTGACGCAGGCCCAGACGGCCGGAGAACGGGGCCCGGATGACGCGGTTGGCCACACGCGCCTCCGCGGCCGCCAGGCGTGCTTCCGCCTCGTTCAGCCGCGAACGCTGCTGGTCCACCTGCTGCTGCGTGACCACGCCATCGGCCACGCGGTCGCGCACGCGCTCCAGCTCCCGCCGCGCCTCGTCCACTTGCACACGGATCTCGCGCAGGGCCGCGCGCTCCTCGTCGGCATCAAGACGGACCAGGACATCCCCGGCCTCCACCGTGTCGCCGTCGTCGAACAGGACCTCGACCACGCGCTCGGTGACGCTAGCGGTGACCACCACGGACTCGTTGGCCTGCACCGTGCCCAGGGATTCGACAACGGTCTCGAAGGTGCGCGGGACGACCTCGCTAACGCGCACCGGCGTGCGGTCGTCGCGTTCGGCGGCAGGCGCGTCGCTGGCCACGTCATCCCCCGCTTCCGGGCCAAACGCGTACCAGGCAGCAGCGACGACCGCCACCACCAGGACCAGTCCCAGAAACCCGCCAATCGCCTTCACTTGTCGATGCCCCTACATGAATGCGGCCCGGTCAGGGGACAGTGCGGTGCCCCCTGACCGGGCCAGGGTTGTACGTTCCGTTAGACGCGCTGAATACAGCCGTCCTGGCTTTTTCAGCGACTGCACGGAATCGCTGATAAATCAGTGTTTCCCTAGTGTAACGACCGTCACGTTTCACCGGCGTTCCGCAGCGCGGCCGGCAGATCGCCCAGGGGACGATCGTGCGGCCGGGTGTAGTCGATCACCGGGCCCTTCGGCACGATGCCGCTGGGGTTCAGCATCGGGTGGCTGCCGTAGTAGTGCGCCTTGATGTGATCCATGCGCACGGTCTCGGCCACGCCGGGGCGCTGGTAGAGCATGCGCAGGTAGGCCGACAGCGCCGGGAAGTCGATGATGCGCTGTCTATTGCACTTGAAATGGCTGTAGTAGACCGGATCGAAGCGCACCAGCGTGGTAAACAGCCGCCAGTCGGCCTCGGTGATCCGGTCGCCCACCAGGAACGGCTGGCGTGCCAGGCGCTCCTCCAGCCAGTCGAGGGTCTCGAAGAGACGGTCCCAGGCGGCATCGTAGGCCTTCTGGCTGGTCGCGAACCCGGAGCGGTAGACCCCGTTGTTCACGTTCTCGTAGACGCGCTCGTTGACCGCGTGGATCTCCTCGCGCAGGTCCTCCGGGTAGAAATCCAGCGTATTGCCGGTGATGCCGTCGAAGGCGCTGTTGAACATGCGCACCAGGTCTTCCGACTCGTTGTTCACGATCCGGTCGGTCCGGGTGTCGAACAGCACCGGCACGGTCACGATACCCGTGTATCTCGGATCGGTGCGGGTGTAGAGCTCGTGCATGTAGCGTGAGCCGTGCACCCGGTCACCGGTGCAGCCGTCGCAGTCATCGAAGGACCAGCCGGCATCGCCCATGTAGTGGTGCACGACCGACAACCCGATGTGTGACTCCAGGCCCTTGAGCTTGCGCAGGATCAGCGCGCGATGCGCCCAGGGGCAGGCATAGGAGACGTACAGGTGATAGCGCCCGGACTCGGCCGGGTAGCCGCCCTCGCCCAGGGGACCCGCGGAGCCGTCGGCGGTCACGTAGTTGCGGTACTGCTGGTCCTGGCGCACGAACTCGCCGTTCTCGTCGGACTCCTCTTCCAGCCAGCCTTCGCGCAGTTCGCCGTTGATCAGGAGACTCATGGGGTTCCCTCTGCAGCGGTCCAGCCGCCACGGTTACGGATGATAGGGTCGATTATCCTGTCGATAAAATCGAAAATAAATCGCGTTATTTCCGCCCGATAGTTCGAAAATACCGAACCGACTGAGGGATAGGCCGCTCAGGGAGACGCTGATTTAATCGCACGTCCGCGCTCGAGTCGCTTTTGCGTGCGAACAGGGCGCGGTGACTGCCGTGCAGTCATTCTGCACAAGGGAACCGCAACGCCGTTCCCGCGCCCGTTTTTGATCAACAACGGGCGGCCGAGCCCCTGCTTTCAATGGCTTGTGGGGTTGGTGCCCCCTGTTCCCCGATCCTGCGTTGCGCCGCTTGCGGGTAGAACCACTACCCGCTGCACGACGCGCCTTGTCTCGGAAAACAGGGGGCACCAACGCGGACGTGCGATTAAATCAGCGTCTCCCTCAGGAGGCGCGCAGCGTGCCGTCGAAGTAGCGGGCAAGGAAGGTATCGAAGTCCAGGGTATCGGCCGCCTCGATCGCGGCCTGCTCCGCCAGGCTCTGGCGCGCCAGGGCCTCCAGCGTCTCGGCGCGCGGCAGCGGGCCGTTGAAGCGAAACGCCTCGCGGTGCTGCGCGGACAGGCGGCTGGCGTAGCGGTAGAAGCCCTCCTCGCGCGCCATCATGTCCTCCAGCATGCGCGCCGAGGGCGTGAGGTCGGCCTGCTCGACCTTGCCCCACTGCTCGCTTAGCGCTCTACGGTAGGGGTCGCCCGGCAGTTCCTGGTCGAGGATCGCGGCGACCGGGCGCATCAGGGCCAGCAGTTCGCGCGCCCAGTCCTGCAGCCGTACAGACTCGTCCTGCCGGCGCAGCTCGAGGCCGGGGCGGCGGCCGTAATGCGCCACATCGAGCAGGTTGCGGTCGATCGCGTCGAGTTCGCCGTCCGCCAGCAAAGGACTGGGCTGCAGCAGGCACGTCAGGGCAAACACCTCGAGAAAGCGCAGCTGGGTCTCGTCCACCCCCAGCGGGTGCTGCGCGTTGATGTCCACCGAGCGCAGCTCGACGTACTCGATCCCGCGTGCCTCCAGCGCATCGGTGGGCTTCTCGAAGCGCTCCAGCGGCTGCTTCGGGCGCACGGTGGAGTAGTACTCGTTCTCGATCTGCAGGATGTTGGCGTTCAGCTGGCGGTATTCGCCGTCGACCTTCACGCCGATGCGCTCCCACTCGGGGCTGAGCGTATTGATCGCGCAGCGCAGCGAGTCGACGTAGCCGCCCAGCGAGTTGTAGTCCGCCTTGATGCCGGTGTCCGCCTCCTTGCGGTTGGTGTAGCCGATGTCACCCATGCGCAGGCTGGTGGCATGCGGGAGGTAAGAGGTGTCGTCGTCAAAGTCCTCCAGCACCGCGCCGTGGCCCTCGAGGAAGGAATTGCACACGGCCGGCGAGGCCCCGAACAGATATGGCACCAGCCAGCCGAAGCGCAGCAGGTTGCGGATCATGCCCATCATGCGCTCGTCGCGGAACGCGCGGTCATCCTGCTCGCCCAGCACCCGTGCGAGCGCGGGCCAGAACTCGGGGCGCGGGGAGTAGTTGAAGTGCACCCCGGCGATCACCTGCATCTTGCGTCCGTAGCGGTGCCCCAGCCCGACGCGATAGACGGTCTTCATGCGCCCGGCGTTGGACGTGCCGTACTGCGCGACCGGGATCGCGTTATCGTCGGCGGTCACGCAGGGCATGGAGGTGGACCACAGGGTCTCGTCGCCGACATTGGCCGCGGCGAAGGCCTGCAGGTCGTGCAGGAAACCCAGTGTCTCGCGCACATCGTCGAATGGCGGGGTGACCAGCTCCAGCAGGGCCTCGGAGTAATCCGTCGTGATATTCGGATGGGTCAGCGCCGATCCCAGTGCCGCCGGGTGCGGGGTCAGGGCCGGCGACCCCTGCGGGCCAACGCGCAGGGTCTCCTTCTCCAGGCCAATGCGCCCGTGCAGGCCCGTCCCCGCCAGGCGCTCCGCCAGCTGCGCGACCAGTCCCTGCAGATTGCGTTCGTCGGTTCCCACGGGCGTGCTGTCCTGCTCCAGTCAAACCCGGCGAACATACCCGAATGCGCCTGCGGGGTCACATGCACCGCCGACCGGCACCCGAAAACCGCGCAACGCGGATCAGGAGACGGCTCCCACGCAAGGCGCGGATGACCTTGCCCTGCCGGTCCTATTAAATTAGGTTTTTCTTATACACAAGACATCGGGCGCCGCATGGAACCGGACACACAACGCCGCAGCTGGGACGAAATCCTGGTAGACGCCCTGCGCGCCCCTGCCACCGGGCTGTTCGTGCTCGGACTCGCGATGGGCGCGGGGCTGATGCACTGGGGCGTGGAGCGCTCTCCGACCGAGGGCGCGTTGATGGTCACGCTGCACAATGACAGCGACACGACCATCCGCGCGGTGCACTTCGATTTCGGGCACGACCTGTCCGAATCCAGCATTCGCGAGGGCGAGATCGCGCCCGGCGAGCACCGGCGGGTGGCCCTGAACCACCCGCCCGGGGCTGGTTTCAACGTCGAGATCCGCTACGCCGACGGCCACGTCCAGGCGTTCTGTGCCAATCGCGGCGTGGACGGCTGGGCCCAGGAGGTTCGCGTCTACCGCTGAATCTGGCAGGCGGCACCGGCATGGCCTATACAGGACATGCGGGGTGAGAAAATGCCGCAACCATGGCCGAACATGCTGGAGCACTACGCCCGCGGGAACGGGGGACCGCACCTGCGCGAGACCCGCGCGGCTGCCTCGCCAGCGGTCGCCATGCTGGAGACCCGTCAGCCACCGGGCCTGTTCCACACCCCGGCCTCCGATGACCTGGTCCTGAGCCAGTCGTCCGGGGCCCCATTCCGCTACGTCTGCGATCTCGGCGCCGGGCGCTTCTCGGGACACACCCGCACCCGCGATTTCGTGGCCGTGGCCCCGGGGGCCACGCCCTGGTGCCGGGTCACGGACGCGGCGAGGGTACGGTTTATCGCCATCCCCGCCGACCTGGCCCGCCGTTGCCTGGACCGGCCCGCCGACGACCCGCTGGATTTCGGCCCCGTTCACAACCGCCACCACAGCGACCCGCTGATCGCCCAGGGCCTGGAGTGTCTGTGGCAGGAAATGGGTCGCGAGGACCCCGCCGCACACGTGTTCGTGGACAGCATGATGGCCGCACTGGTGGTGCGCCTGGCCCGCCTGACCAGCCAGGCCGCCCCGGCCGACCGCTGCCGGGGCGGCCTCGCACCGCACCGCTCGGCACAGGTCATCGATTACATGCAGACCCATCTTGACCAGCCGATCCGTCTCGCCGAACTCGCCGCGCTGTGCGACCTCTCCCCCTGGCACTTCGCCCGCGCCTTCCGCGAGACCCACGGCCAGCCGCCCCACCGCTACCTGACCCAGCTGCGTCTGGAGCGGGCGCGCGCCTTGCTGACCGAGTCGCACGCGAGCATCGGCGAAATCGCGACGGCCACCGGCTACACCCCGCAACAACTGGCCCGCCACTTCCGGCAGGCCTTCGGCATGGCACCCGGCGCCTACCGTCATCAGTACGGGGCGCCGCCAATCACCCGCGCGGACGGCCCCGAAACACCCTGACGCACAACCGCAAGATTCGCCCACGCACCGCAAGTCCGTGACCGCGGGGGATCACCGCACGGCCTAGGCTCCGGGTAAAGCCAACCCCCGGCGCCATCGCGGAGGTCACCCGCATGCCGTCCGCCCCGGAATACCCTGCGTCACCACAGGCCGTGGAGGCCTTTGCCGGCCACCTGGTCGAGGTCCTCAATCACGGTGCGCTGTGCCTGATGCTCTCGCTCGGGCACCGGACCGGACTGTTCGATGCCCTGCGCGGGCGCCCCCCGTCGACCTCCGAGGCAATCGCCGCAGCGAGCGGCCTGAACGAACGCTATGTCCGCGAATGGCTCGGCGCGATGGCCACGGCGGGGATCGTCACGGTGGAACCCACCGGGCCACGTTTTGCCCTGCCGCCGGCGCATGCCGCATGCCTCACCCGCGCCGACGCGGCCGACAACCTGGCGGTGTTCGCCCAGTACATCGCCGTGCTGGGCGCCGTGGAGGATGCAATTGCCACCGCATTTCGGACCGGTGACGGCGTGCCCTACGAACGCTACACACGTTTCCACGAAGTCATGGCCGAGGACAGCGGCCAGTCCGTGCTGTCCTCGCTGGAGAGCGACATCCTGCCGCTGGTGCCGGGCCTGACCGATCATCTCGAGCGCGGGATCCGGGTGCTGGATGTCGGCTGCGGCAGCGGGCGCATCATCAACCACCTGGCGGGGCGCTACCCTCGCAGCGAATTCACCGGACTGGATCTCTCGCCACAGGCCATCGCACGCGGCCGCGCCGAGGCAAAGGCGGAGGGGCTAGACAACGTCGTGTTCATCGAGGCCGACGCCGCCGAGATGGAGCACCGACTCGAGGCCCGGGGCTTCGAACTGATCACCACCTTCGACGCCATCCACGACCAGGCCGACCCCCAGGGGGGCCTGCGCGGCATACACCGCGCGCTGGTGCCCGAAGGGATCTACCTGATGCAGGACATCCGCGGTTCCGGCGAGATCCACGGCGATCTCGATCACCCGCTGGGTCCCTTTCTCTACACCGTCTCCTGCATGCACTGCACGCCGGTCTCGCTCGCCCGGGGCGGCCCCGGGCTCGGTGCGATGTGGGGCGAACCGCTAGCCCGCGACTACCTGCAGCGCGCCGGTTTCCGCGACATCCGCGTACACCAGCTGGCCCACGACCTGCAGAACAACTGGTACGTGGCCACCCGATAACAACCCAAGGAGGCATTGCCATGAGCGCACAACACCCGATCACGACCCTGGCACTGGCCATCACCGCCGCCCTTGCGCTGGGTCTGGCCGCCCCGTTGGTGGCGTCCGAGCCCGACGATCACTTCATCATCCGCGACTGCGAACAGTCCCGCGAGGACCTGGCCCGGGCCATTCGCGAGTATGCGGAGAACGAGGAGGACTGGATCTTCCTGGCCGAGTTCGGCCTGGCCGGTGGCGACATCACCGCCCTGAAGGTCTGCTACCTGCCCCTGGGGCCGGACATCCTCGATGCTGGACTGCATGTCGGCGCGATGATGCCCTGCGGCCAGATCGGCCTGTACGAGGAGAACGGCAACACCAAGCTGTCCATGCTGCACCCGAAGTTCATGACCACGCTGCAGCCGCACCCGAGCCTGGAGCGCGCGGCAAAAAACGCCGAACCGGCCTTCGAGGCGCTGCTGGATCATGCGCTCGGCGGTCCGTAGGCGACCCTGTCCCAGAGGGTCGGTTGCCCGCGAGACCATGATCCGCGTACTGGCCCTGCTGGCGCTGGCCACGCCCATGGCGTCGGCCAGCGCCGGGACTGCGGGAGCGGTGCAGGCGCACACGGACGCCACCAGCGGCCTGACCACCTGGACCTGGCAGGGCGAGAACCTCTCGCTGGAACTGGCGCAGCTGCTGCCGGACCAGACCCGCGCGTTCTTCCTGGGGCGAGGCTTCGGTCCCAAAGACGCCGAGGTCATCGCGCGTCACTGCGTCTTTCAGGCCGTGCTGCGCAACCACCACCCCGGGGGGCCCATCGAGGTCGATCTGCACGACTGGAGCAGTCAGGGGCCGGCGGGGAACCGCCGCCCGCGTCCGGACCAGGACTGGCAGGCGGCATGGGCACAACGGGAGATACCGGAAGCGGCGCGCATCGCCTTTCGCTGGGCCCTGTTCCCCGACGAGCACCGTTTCGAACCCGGCGACTGGCTGATGGGCATGATCCTGTTCGACCACCGGCCGGGTACCGTCTTCGACCTGACCCTGCGCTGGCGCGAGGGCGGGGCCATCCACCAGGCGGCCCTTCCGGACCTGCAATGCGCCGGGGACCCACAGGGATGAACGCCATGTACCGCATCGTGGGCGGGCTGATCCTGCTGGCCCTCCTGGCGGGAACCGGCGTGGCCAGTGCCGACACCCTTACCGTCATCGAACCGCGTCCGGACGCGCCATCCCTGCAGCTCGAGGATCTGGACGGCCACGCACACACCCTGCGCGACTATCGCGGCCGGGTCGTAGTGGTGAACTTCTGGGCGACCTGGTGCCCGCCGTGCCGGGACGAGTTGCCCTCCCTGCAGCGGCTGTGGGAGGGACTGGGCCCCGACGGGCTGGTGGTACTCGGGGTGAACGTCGGCGAGGACGCCGATCGCATCTTTTTCTTCACCGCCGACTACCCGGTGGACTTTCCCCTGCTGCTGGATCGCGCGGCCAGCGCGATCGATACCTGGCCGGTGCGCGGCATCCCCACCACCTTCGTAATCGACCCCGAGGGTCGTATCGCCTATCGCGCCATCGGCGCGCGCGAATTCGACCATCCCGGCATTACCTCACGCCTGCGCGAGTTACAAAAGGGGCAAGCCTCCGGGGCCTCCCCAACCGAATAAGGCGGCACCGGGCGGGGTACGTGGTACGTCCCGAAACCCGAAGCGGCGGCCTGCGCGCGCAACCTTTCCGTCGCAATGTCGTCATCACCTCGTCACACCCCCGGTCCAGACTCCGGGACCTGAGTCTCGCCCCAAGGTGCAGCCGTGCACATTCTGATGCTGAGCGACGTGTACTTCCCCCGGATCAACGGGGTCTCCACTTCGCTGGCCAGTTTCCGCGCACAGCTCCGACAACTGGGCCATCGCGTCACGCTGGTGGTGCCGGCCTATCCCGGACTGGGCGCGCACCCCGGCCCCGACCCGCAGGACCCGGACCTGATCCGCATCCCGTCGCGCTACCTGGTAGTGGATCCGGAGGATCGCATCCTGAAGCCTCGCCTCATCCGCCGCTCCCTGCGGGAAGCCGGGATCGAGCGGGCCGACGTGGTCCATGTCCACACCCCCTTCGTGGCCCACTACGCCGGGCTCAAGCTGGCACGCGACTGGCAGGTCCCGGTCATCGAGACCTACCACACCTTCTTCGAAGAGTATCTGCAGCATTACCTGCCGTGGCTGCCCGCCCAATGGCTGCGGGGGCTGGCGCGGCGCATCTCGCGCGCGCAGTGCAACGCGGTCGACCGGGTGATCGCCCCGTCGACCGCGTTGCACCAGGCCCTGCTGGAGTACGGGATCAAGACGCCCATCGTGCGCCTGCCCACCGGGATCGACCCACAGGCCTGGACCGGAGGCGACGGCCACCTGTTCCGGGCGGAGCGGGGCATCGCACCCGGCCGCGAGATGCTGGTACATGTGTCACGCATCGCCTTCGAAAAAAACATCGGCTTTCTGCTGCAGATGCTCCAGCACCTGCGCGAGCGTCGCCCCGGCGTCCTGCTGCTGATCGCGGGCGAGGGACCGGCCCGGGCTGCCTTGCAGCGCCAGGCCGCGCAGATGGGCCTGGAGGACAACCTGCACTGGTGCGGGTATCTGGACCGCGAGACATCGCTCGTCGACTGCTACCGCGCCGGGCATGCATTCGTGTTTGCCTCCGCAACCGAGACGCAGGGTCTGGTCCTGCTGGAGGCCATGGCCTGCGGGCTGCCCGTGGTCTCCACGGCGCGCCTGGGCACGCTCGACATCCTCACCGACGCATCCGGTGCCGAAGTCGCTCCCGAGGAGCCCGCGGTGTTTGCCGAGCGGGTCGCCCGCGTCCTCGATGATCCCGAACGCCAGCGCGCCATGCGCGCAGCCCACGCCGCATGGGCGCGGGAATGGAGCGAGCGGCGTATGGCCGAACAATTGCTGACCGTGTATCAGGATCTGCTGAGCCCGGCCGACGCGCTCGGCACCCCGCATACCGCGGCCGACCGTCCTCGCTGACGGCCCTTCCCACTCCAGCGGACCAAGCGACCATGGCCAACGGCGGCGCTACCGGCATCACCCGCATCCTGCGGGCCTTTGGGTACTCCTGGAAAGGCCTGCGCGCCACCTTTCGCCACGAGGAGGCCTTTCGTCAGGAACTGATCCTGGTGGTCATCCTGGCGCCACTCTCGCTGGTGGTTGGCAATACCGGAGTGGAACGCGCGTTGCTGCTCGGCAGCCTGTTCCTGATCCTGATTATCGAGGTACTGAACTCGGGCATCGAGGCCACCGTGGATCGGTTCGGGCCGGAACGCCACAAGCTGGCCGCGCGTGCCAAGGGAGACGCTGATTTAATCGCACGTCCGCGCTCGAGTCGCTTTTGCGTGCGAACAAGGCGCGGTGACCGCCGTGCAGTCATTCTGCACAAGGGAACCGCAACGCCGTTCCCACGCAAAAGCGGCCGAGCCCCTGCTTTCAATGGATTGTGGGGTTGGTGCCCCCTGTTCCCCGATCCTGCGTTGCGCCGCTTGCGGGTAGAACCACTACCCGCTGCACGACACGCCTTGTCTCGGGAAACAGGGGGCACCAACGCGGACGTGCGATTAAATCAGCGTCTCCCTTGGACATGGGATCGGCCGCCGTGCTGCTGGGCCTTGCCAACGCGACCCTCGTCTGGCTGCTGATCCTCTGGCCCTAGGGCATAACGCAATCGTCACCACGCCGCCACGGCCGCGTCACGCGGGCGCGTGATACTCGCAAAAACCACGAGCGGGAGCCCCGCAATGGCCACCCTGGATTGCCGCAGCCTGTTCCTGTCCGACCTGCACCTGGGCACCCGGGAGTGCCGCGCGGACTACCTGCTGGACCTGCTGCGCCAGGTCAATTGCGATCGTCTGGTACTGGTCGGCGATGTATTCGACATCTGGGCCATGCGCCGGCGCATCTTCTGGGACGCGACCCAGGCGGCGGTGGTCGAGCAGGTCCTGTCGCTGGCCCTGCACGGGGTCGAGGTCATCTACATCCCCGGCAACCACGACGAGCTGGTGCGCGGCTTCGTCGGTTCGGAGATCCGCGGCGTGCGCATCGAACGCGAACTGGTGCACTGGACCGCCGATGGCCGGCGCTTCCGCGTAACCCATGGCGACGAGTTCGACGGGCTCGTACGCCACAGTCGCCTGGTACACGCCCTGGGCGATCTTGGCTACAACCTGCTGCTGCGCGGCAGCCGCTACCTGAACACCATCCGACGCCGCCTCGGGCATCCGTACTGGTCTCTGTCGGCCTGGCTCAAGACCCGCGTGAGCGGGGCGGCGCGGGAATACATCCAGCGTTTCGAGCATGCCGCCGTCACCGCCGCGCGCAAGGGCGGCTTCGATGGCTGCATCTGCGGCCATATCCACAAGCCGAACGTCCAGGCGTTCGGCGACATCCTCTACTGCAACGACGGTGACTGGGTCGAGCACTGCACGGCCCTGGTGGAAGATCGCTCAGGCCACCTCAGCCTGCTGCACTGGTCGGACCATGGCTCGATGCAACAGGCCGAGTCCGGGGCAACCGCGACCGAGGCCTTCGATCTCGAGTCCATACTGACCCGGCGATAACCGCGCGCTAATCCTGTCACCCCGGCGTCATGGCGCTGTAGTACCGTGGTCACATGAACGAATCGCGATCGCGCCACTGGGCCGGGGCCGGCGCCGACCTGCTCCTGCTGCTGCAATCCATCCATGACACCGAGCAGGCCCGCCGCCTGGCGCGGGTGGCCGGCTGGGTCCTGGTCTTCGCCGGGGTCGTCGTGGTGATGCTGGGCGTGCTGGTGCAGCACATGCCCACGATGCTCGAAGGCACACTCGTGGCATTGCTGGCGCTGGTCGGCGGCTGGCTGCGCAGCCGCCTCGCCGCCACCCTGCTGATGCTGCTGATGGCCCTGGGGCTGGCCACCGGCCTCGCACTGGGCGCCGCCACCGGCGGGCTCCTGCTGCAGGTCGCGCTGTTCGGCGTGGCCCTGCGCATGGTCGAGGGCTGCTTCCGCTTTCGCCACGCCGACGCTGGCAGCCCGGGCGACAACGCCCAGTAGGTTCCAAAGCAGGCCGGCGCTCACGGTGGAGACTTGAACCCGCCCGAGCGGGCGAACAGGATAAGCCCTTCTGTTCATCAAGGAAGTGCTCACGCGATGTCCATCGTCGCCCGCCTGCAAACCCGCCTGCGGCGCTTCATCTGGCCCGGCTGGGCCACCCGTATCCTCGGGACCCTGTCGATCCCGGGGCTGATCCTGGCCACGCTGTTCTTTGCCGCGTCGCTGACCCCCAGCCTGATCCCGCGTACCGACGACGTACAGGGCATCCTGTCCGGACTGTCGCTGGCGGCCGGCTACGGGCTGGGCGTGTTCTTCCACTGGCTGTGGTCCTATCTGGAGCTGCCGGAATTCGGCGAGCGCACGCACAACACCCTGGTGGTCATCGCTGGGGGCGGCGCCGTGCTGATCGTGCTGATCTTCCTGTGGCAGGCCACCGAGTGGCAGAACAGCATCCGCGCCCTGATGGAGCAGGAGCCGGTAGACGGCGGCTTCCCGATCCGACTCGGGCTGATCGCGGCGGCGGTGTTTGCCGCCACCCTGGCGGTCGGACGGCTGTTTCAGCTGCTGGTGCGCTTTCTCGCCCGCCATCTGCGCCGTTTCATCCCGCGCCGGCTGTCGAACGTGATCGGTGTGCTGGTCGCCGCCGGGGTGTTCTGGGCGGTCATTGACGGTGTGATTCTGGAATACGGCCTGCGCACCGCGGACCGCAGCTTCCAGCAGTTCGACGTGCGCGAATACCCAGGGGTCGAACAACCGACGGCGACGTTCCGTACGGGCAGCCCGGCCTCGCTGGTCAGCTGGGAGCAAGGGCTCGGGCGCCAGGGACAGCGCTTCGTCGGACAGGCACCGGATGCCGGCACGATCCGCGATTTCGCTGCGGGCGAGGCCCTGGACCCGATCCGCGTCTACGTAGGCCTGAATGCCGCCGAGACCATCGAAGAACGCGCGCGTCTGGCCCTGCAGGAGATGTTGCGGGTCAATGCCTTCGACCGTTCGGTGCTGGTGCTGGCCACCCCCACCGGGCGCGGCTGGGTGGACAACCGCGCGATCCAGCCGGTCGAGTATCTGCACGGCGGCGATGTCGCAACCGTGGCCGTGCAGTACTCCTACCTGCCCAGCTGGCTGTCGCTGATGGCCGAGTCGCAGTACGGCCACGAGACGGCCCAGGCGGTGTTCGCGGAGATCTACGGCTACTGGAAGCAGCTGCCGGCGGACGCCCGCCCGGAGCTGTACCTCTACGGCCTGAGCCTGGGCGCGCTGAACTCCGAGCGCGCCGCGGATCTGTACGACGTGATCGGCGATCCGTTCTCCGGCGCGCTGTGGGCCGGCCCGCCGTTTCGTAGCGAGACCTGGCGCGACATCACGCGCCAGCGCCAGCCGGACTCCCCGGCCTGGCTGCCGCGCTTTCGCGACAGCTCGGTGGTGCGCTTCACCAACCAGGAGAACCACCTGGATCTCCCCGGCGCCGAATGGGGCCCGATGCGCATCGTCTACCTGCAGTACGCCAGCGACCCGGTCACGTTCTTCGAGCCCCAGGCGCTGTACCGCAAGCCCGAGTGGATGCAGCACCCCCGCGGCCCGGACGTGTCAGCGGACCTGACGTGGTACCCGGTGGTCACCATGCTGCAACTGGCGGTAGACGTTACCATCGGCGATGCTGCCCCGCGCGGCTACGGCCATGTCTACGCCACCGAGCACTACATCGACGCCTGGCATGCGGTCACGGCCGCGGACTGGCCAGAGGAGCGCCTCGAGTGGCTCAAGCGCCACCTGGGCGACTGACCGGCCGTAGGGCTATCCCGCGGTTTCTCCCCCGACCAAACCGCGCTTGCGCAGGTGGCGTCCGGTGAGATTGACCATCGCCACCACAAAGCCGGCATATAACAACGCGACAACGCCCAGGACCGCGAGCATGAAACTGTCCAGTACTGTGCCGTCGGCCCACAGCACCAGGAAGGCCAGGGAAAGCTGCGTACCGAGGAGCACAGCGACCATGACGGCAATCACCCGCCACTTCTCGGCGCGCGACAGATAGCGGCCGTTCCTGCGTCCGAAGGCCTCGCAGGGCCACGCCACCGCCAGGCCCAGAATCCCCATTCCGATCGTTGTACCGAACTGCTCGAGATGGAAATGGGCGATTGCGAACATCGCGACGATCGTCAGCGAGAAATAGAGCAGTACGAAACGTAACAGCAGGTTCTTGATGGACATCGCCTCCCCTCCATGGGACGTCTGAAAGCCGCACTCCCTTGTGCGGCCAGGGTGCATGTCGGAGTCCTCCAACATGCACCATCACGGCATGCGGCTATTCCTCGGAAAACGAGGCGCCTTCGATGATCACGGGATAGGTGTAGCCGGCCCCGAAGTCACGATCCAGGATCAGCGTTCCGGTGACCGAAACGCGGTCGCCCACCTCGGGCAGCTCGGTGGAGGTGATGGTGATGTAATCACCCTCGCTTCCCGTGCCGTCCACGAAGTGGATGAAGTTGCGGCCCATGATGTCCTCGTTCACCCGCCCGACGATGCCCTCCAGGCGCACTTCTTCGCCCTCGAGCTCCGCCGGCGCCTGACTCAGCTGCTCGACCGTATGCAGTTCGTCGGCCTGCGCGGGTACCCCTCCCGCCAGCATCGCCAACAGCACTGCGCCACTTCCGATTACGCGTCTCATCCCGTTCTCCTCGTCGTTCGTGATGTTCCGGATGCCGGGCATCCTAACTGATCGCCCCCATATCCGAGGGCTCACGTGACCGGGTTGTCAGCGTTCCCTTTACGCGCTCCGCGGCGCGGTTCACCACCAGGTACAGGCAGGGCACCACCAGCAGCGTCAGGATCATCCCGGCGATCAGGCCGCCGACCACGGTCAGCGCCAGCGGGCGCATGATCTCCGCACCCTCACCGAGGCCGATGGCCAGCGGCAACATGCCGAGCACCGTGGTCAGGGTGGTCATCAGGATCGGACGCAGGCGCAGTGCACCCGCCTCCACCACCGCGCGCGCCGGGCTCAGGCCGCGTCGTCGACGGCCCTGTTCGATGTACTCGACGAGCAGGATCGCGTTGTTCACCACCACCCCGATCAGCAGGATCGCGCCGATCATCACCGGCGCGGAGACCGGCGTGTTCGTGGCCCACAGGATCGCGACCACGCCAATCAGCGACAGCGGGGCCGCCGCCACGATCACCAGCGGATTGGCCAGGCGCTCGTATTGAACCGCCAGCACCACCAGGACCAGGAAGATCGCCAGCGCAACCACGGTGGCCATCTCGCGCTGCGTCTCCTGGATGGTCTCCCACTCGCCCCCGATCAGCAGGCTGTAGTGCTCGGGTACCTCCACCTCGGCCAGACGCTGTTCGACCTCGGCCATCACCGAACCGACGTCGCTGACCTCGGTATTGATATCGCCGTTCACCCGCACCACCCGGCTCTGATTCTCGCGCTCGATATGGGCGGGCCCCTCGCCGATCTCGAACTCGGCCACGTCGGCCAGCCGTACGGGATCGCCGTTATCACGGAACAGGATCATCCGTCCCAGTGTGGCCGTGTCCTGTACATCCTCGCGCGGCAGGCGGACGCGCAAGTCGTATTCGCGGTCATCGCGTACATACTGGGTCGGTACCGCACCCTCCACCGCATCGCGGATCGCCTGACCGACCGTGCCCACCTGCAGGCCCAGCGCGGCCGCGCGCTCGCGATCCACGTGTACGCGCAGAATCGGGCTCTGGTCCTCGCGCCCGACCTCGACGCCCTCAAGGCCCGGGATGCCCTCCAGGCGCCCCGCGATCTCGCGGGCGATGGTACGCATCTCGGTCAGATCCGCCCCCACCACGCCGATCGACAGGTCGTCGCCAGTCACGCTGAACTGCAACCCGTCGATACGCGGCGGGCGCACGGTAATCCGTGCCCCGGGCAGGTCCAGTTCGTCCATCGCCGCCTGTGCCTCGGCCACCCATTGCCCGGCGGTCATTTCACGCTGTCCGGCCGGGGTGAGCTGCACCGTGAGATTGGACGTCCCCGGGCGCTCGTTGACCACGCCACCCCCCAGATGCCCGCCGACCATGGCGAACACGCTCTCGACATGCGGCAGCTCCTCGAGTGCGGCCTCGATGTCGCGGGCGGCGGCATCGGTCTCGTGCGGCGGTGTGCCCGGCGGCAGGACCATGCGCACGCTGACCTGACCATCGTCCACCTGCGGCAGGAACTCGGTACCCAGCTCGCCGCCCACCTGGATGGCGCCGACCAGCAGGACCCCGGCGGCGCCCAGCACCACCCAGCGCGCGCGCAGCACCTTCGGCAGCAGACGCCGGTAACGTCGGCGCAGGCCCTGCACCCCGCGGTCGAAGCCGCGCAGCAGCCAGGTCCGGTCCAGCCCGCTCTCCCAGCGGATGCGCGCGAGCAGGGCCGCCAGCATCGGCACCAGCGTGATCGCTGCGGCCAGTGTGGCGATGATCGCGAACGACAGCGTCAGGATCAGCTCGCGGAAGATCAGCGCGCCGATACCCGTAATCAGCAGGAACGGGAGCACCGCGGCCAGGTTGGTCAGCGTGCCGGCGGTGACCGCCGACACGACCTCGCCCGCCCCGTCATGGGCAGCCTCCTCCGGCGATTTCCCGAGCTTGTCACGATGGCGGTAGATGTTCTCCAGCATCACGATCGCGTTGTCGAGCAGCAGCCCCACGCCCAGCGCGAGCCCGCCCAGGCTGATGATGTTCAGGGTCAATCCGCCCAGCCCCATCATCGCGAAGGTCGCCATCAGCGCGATCGGGATCGACAGCCCGATGATGAAGCTTTTGCGCAGACTGCCGAGGAACAGGAACACCGCCAGCATCGCCAGCACGCCACCGAGGACTGCAGCGGTGCCCACGGAGGACACCGCGCCACGGATAAACGGGGCCGAGTCGCTGACCACCTCCCACTGGATGTCCTCGGGGATAAACCCGGAACGCTCCAGCCGCTGGAGCGTCCCGCGCACGGCATCCACCGATTCGACGGTATTGGCCTCCGGCAGCTTGAACACCGACACGCGCGCGGCCGGGGTGCCATCCAAGCGGATGAACAGGCGCTGCTCGCGGTGGCCGTCGCGCACCTCGGCCAGCTCGCCCAGGCGCACATGCGCCGACTGCGGCCCCGGCAGCGGGATCAGCACGTTGCGCACATCCGCCTCGGAAGTGAACAGGCCCTCGGTCTTGGCCATCACATCAAAGGTGTCGGAGGTCACCCAGCCACCGGCCACCTCACGGTTCTCGTCCGCCAGCTTCTCGCTGATCGCGGCCAGCGACAGGCCGTAGCCGCGCACCCGTTCCTGGTCGAGGATCACCTCCAGCTCGCGCTGCTGGCCGCCGGAGGCCTCCACCGAGGAGATCCCGTGGATGGCGATCAACTGCGGGGCCAGCTCGTGCTCCACCCAGTCACGCACCGCGGTCTCGGAACGCACGGTGGAGGAGAAGCCGGCCTCCCAGATCGGGTCCTGCGACGGGTCGAACTTGTACAGGCGCAGGGATTCGAAATCGTCCGGCAGCTGGGTGCGCGCCAGCTCCAGGTGACGCGCCGCATCCTGCAACGCCAGATCCAGGTTGGTCCCGTACTCGAACAGCAGGTTGACGTTGGTGCGCCCCTCGGAGGCACGGCTGTAGATGCGCGTCAGGTTCTCGGTCGCCGCAAGATTGCGCTCCAGCACTCGTGTGACCTGCTCCTCCATGACCTCCGGCGCGGTGC
The DNA here is from genome assembly GCF_000377425.1 of Thioalkalivibrio sp. ALE28. NCBI lineage: Bacteria > Pseudomonadati > Pseudomonadota > Gammaproteobacteria > Chromatiales > Ectothiorhodospiraceae > Thioalkalivibrio > Thioalkalivibrio sp. ALE28. The sequence continues at coordinate 21,114 of NZ_KB898104.1, forward strand.
CCGGGTGGTTCACCGTGACCCGGATGTGCGGGTACTCGACATGCGGCAGCAGGTCCACCGGCAGGCGGTCGACAAAGAACATGCCCAGCACGATCACCACCGAGGCCAGCGCCATGATGGCGACCGGCCGGCGGATGGAGAAGCTGGTCACCCGCCCGTGTGGGCGCTGGGAGTCCCCCGCATCGGCCATGCCCTAGCCCCGCCAGCCGACAATGCGCACGCGCTGACCCTCGCGCATGTCGATCGGATTGGTCGCCAGCACGATCTCGCCTTCCTCCAGACCCTCGGTAATCTCGGTCCAGGGGCCCCGGGTCACACCGGTCTCGACCGTGCGCCGTTCCAGCTGTTCATCCACCACCACGTACACATAGCGCGCGTCATCGTCCTCTCCGATCGCGGCGGCCGGGACCGCCAGCGCGTTCGGGCGCTCATCAACGGTCATGCGGATGCGTGCGAGGTTACCCGGACGCACGCCGTTGTCGGCGGCCTCGGCCGGCAGCGCGATCTCCACCGTCACCTGCTGGGAATCCGGCGAGGCCGCCGGGAAGATGCGACGAATCTCGGCGACGTAGTCAGTATCAGGAAAGGCATCCAGCCGAATGGGCACGTCCTGGCCCACGACCAGGTCGCGCACGTCCAGCTCGGACACCCCGGGTCGCAGCACCAGCGTAGTAATATCGACCAGCTCCAGCAGCGCATCGCGCGCCGCGACGGCCTCTCCAGGCTCCACCATCCGCTCGGTAATCACGCCGTCGCGGCCGGCAGCAAGCGCCCCGTAGTCGACCCGCGCCTGCCACAGGGCCTGCTCGCTCTCGGCCGAACGCAGCGCGGCGCGGGCCCGTTCGTAGCTGGCGCGGCTGGCAATCCCCTCGTCCCGCAACTCGGCGCTGCGGGCGTACTCCAGCCGCGCCTCCTCGGCGTGCGCCACGGCACGCGCCAGCTCCGCGCGCTCCTCGGCCACGTCCAGCTCGACCAGGATATCGCCCTGCCCGACGCGGTCGCCTTCCTCGACATGGACCGCCTTGACCACGCCATCCGCACGAGCCGCCAGGCGCACCCGCGCCCGCGGCTCGACCCGTGCGGAAAGCCGCAGTTCGCGCGAGAGGTCCCGCGGCTGCATCTCCACCGCCGCGATCGGGGTCGCCGCCTCGCCAGCGGGCTCGTCAGCCGCTTCGGAAGACTCGCCCCCACAGCCGGCCAGTCCCACGGCCAGGATCATGAGCAGGGACAGGCGGCCACCCCCCCGCGACATGCAGGTGGCGGGCAGCGGAGGCTTCAGGGGCGGTCGGTTCGACCGCCGCCAACACAAGAGGGTCTCGAATCGCATGCGCCGGGTCGCTCGCGGGGAGTGGACGAAAGCACAGAGTAGCCGTTATACAACCCTCGACGCAGGAACGAGCCTCCGCGTTCCGTCAGGCCGTCAGATCGATCTGCTGCACGCTGCCGCTGCGGCCATCCTCGGCCACCCAGACGCCGGTCGACTGCACCTGGCCCAGCAGGCTGTTGTCACCCCCATGGCGCAGGTCAAAGGGGGTACTGACATGTCCGAGGTAGATCGCCCCCACCCCCACCTCGCCCAGGGCCAGCAACTGATCGCGGCCCTGGGCGTCGCGGGTCCAGACGCGCAGGCGGTCATAGACCGGGTCCGCCGCATCGATCCAGCCATTGCCGTCGTGATCGAAGCGGCGCAGTTCGGCGAAGCCGTCCCCGGTCAGCGGCCCGAACAGCTCGGAGCCATCATCAACCTGCCCGCTGCCCGATCGGTCGAGGGCCAGAAAACCGCTTCCGGGCTGCAGGAAGGCCACCTGCTGCGGGGAGCCATCGGCGTCCAGGTCGAATTCGAAACGGGTATCGGTCAATGCCGCCGCCGGGGCATCGAAATTGATCACCAGCGGGTCATGCAGTTCGCCATCGACACCGCCCTGAATACGGGTGTGCTCGACGAACTCGCGACTCATGGTCAGGGCAATGTCGATCTCGATGGTCTTGCCGTCGGCCGTCTGCACCCGCCCCTGGGCCTGGAAGGCCGTGCGCTCGATCTCCACCCGGGTCTGCTCCACCGACCAGGCCACGGCAAGGCCGCCCGGCGCACGCGGGGCGCCCGGGGGCCGGGCTGCGGGCGGTTCGAGGAATGCCGGCGGGTTCGCATCCGCGTTCGCGTCGGGCCGGAGGTCCGCCGGGTCCACGACGCGGATCTCGCGCCCGGTAAAACGTTCCAGGATCAGCCGGAGCAGTTCGGTGCGCAGCTGGTCCACAGACGTCAGCTCACTGTCCGCCGGGGCCACGCCCACGAAGGGCGCGCGCAGGGCCGCAACGGAGGCCGGGGCCGGCCGTTCGCCCCGGTCCGGGCTCACAAGTCCAGGCAGCCCGGCGCCCTGGCGGGGCTCCGCCGGGGGCGCGGCCCCGCCCCCTTCGCGCACCGTCAGGCGCACCTCGCGCCGGGTAGCCTCCAGCGCCAGGCGCTGGCTCGAGAACTGCATGGAATAATCGGCAATATGCATGGATGTTCCTCAACGGGACGGATTCCCGAGAGGGTTAACGGCCGCACAGCGGCAATCCTTAACCGCCACCGGCAAGCCTTTGCCGCAGGCGGACGCGACACGGCCAAACATGCGACGATCGGGCGATGAACTCGACACCGCAATTCCCGCTGCGAGGCCTGTTCCGCCGCCTGCTGGGACCGTTCGCCGGACTGGAACCAGAGGCGGTCCCCCTCGACAACGACGAGTGGGAGGCCATGCGCCAGCGGGTGCCGTTCATCGCCCGCCTCACACCGGAGGAACGCGCCCGGCTGCGCGAACTGATCGGGCAGATCCTCGCGCAGAAGGAATTCATCGGGATCGCCGCGGAACCCGAGCCGTGGCAGTGCCAGGTGATCGCGGCCTACGCGGCACTCCCGATCCTGGAGCTGGGCCTGGCGCCGTACCGGGACTGGCGCACGCTGATCCTCTATCCGGATACTTTCGTGCCGGAACACGAGTGGGTAGACGAGGCGGGCATCGTGCATCAGGGCGCGATGCCCCAGTCCGGCGAGGCCTGGGAGCGCGGGCCGGTGATCCTGTCGTGGAATGACGTCGAACGCGACGGCGCCGTGGTCGTCCACGAGATGACCCATGTGCTGGACGCCGGCAACGGCGAGGTCAACGGCTTCCCCCCGCTCCCCCGCGGACAGTCCACACGCGCCTGGACCGAGGATTTCTCCCGCGCCTTCGACCGCTTCGTGGAGACTGTCGAGGCGGTGGAGGCCGGCACGGTCGACGAGTCGGCTCTGCCGCTGGACCCGTACGCGGCCACGGCCCCGGAGGAGTTCCTGGCGGTCGCGGTGGAGTCCTTCTTCTTCGAACCCGCGCGGCTGCGCGAGCGGCTGCCCGCCATCTATGATCACCTGGTGGCATACTTCGGTCAGGAGCCGCATCGACGCGGCGACTGGATCGCCTCCAGCACGCAAACCGCCCCGGAGCACGCACCATGACCTCGAGCCCCCTTCGTTTCCTGCCCCCGACCCTGTCGGGGCTTCTCCTGCTGTTGCTTGCCCCCCTGGCCCTCGCCGTGGACGATCTGGACAGCCACTACGTGACCCTGGAACCCGTGGTCGTGAACATGGAGGCCGCCGATCGCGGACGCTACCTGCAGGCCTCCATCCAGCTGGAGGGCCACAATCTGGAAGATGCCCGGGCCATCCGCGAACACATCCCCGCCGTGCGCGACCGCCTGATCCACATCCTCGGTGGCCGCAGCCCCGACAGCCTGACCGGCAGCGGCGCCCGCGAGGATCTGCGCAACCAGGCCACGCACGAGCTGAACGAATTGCTCGAAGAGATCACCGGCTCCCCGCGGATCGCCGCACTGTATTTCTCGGATTTCATCCGCCAGTAGTAGCCCCGGAAGGTCCGGACGGATACCCCGAACGAAAAGACCCCGGCAGTCGGGACCGCCGGGGTCGGCAAGCGGGACGCCGCATCCGGAGTCCCGGGCCCCGTTGGGGGCCCAAGCCATTCAGAAAACGCTGATCAGTGGGGCCGGTGCAGCAGCGGCATCTCGCCGCGCTCCATCATGTGACGGATCAGCGTAGCCCGGCCCGGCTCCTCCTGCTCCAGTTCCTCGGCGCACTGCGAGGGCTCGTGCGCGGCCTCGGCCAGCATCACCTCCAGTTCGCGCAGATCCACCTTCGGCTCCTGCAGGTCTTCCGGCTTCGGGTTCTCCAGCATGTGGGTCTCCCAGAACATGCGCGGGTGCCAGCAATGCAGCTTTGCATCCGGGTGGTGAAAGAGCTCGACACAGCGACGATTCAGTTCCTGCGCATTCATGGGGTCACTCCTCGTTCCGGTGCATTCCCCTCCTATATAGACCTCGCAATACCCGATCTCAAGGGTTGGTCTTTGAATCGCTTCTCACTCCGTCGGCTCGGCCTGCGCCGCCTCCAGGGCCTCCAGCGCCTCCATCCACTCGCCCTCCAGCGACTCCAGCCGGGCACGCAGCTCCCCCTGCTCGCGGGTCAGCTGCGCCAGGCGATCCGCCGCCTCGCCTTCGTAAAGGGCAGGATCGGCCATCTCCGCCTCCAGGGCCTCCAGGCGCTCCTGCACCCGGGTGCATTCCTGCTCGGCGCGGTCCGCGCGCTGCTTCAGCGGCTTGAGTGCCGCCCGTGCCTGTGCGGCCTGCTGGCGCCGCTCCTTCTGCGACGGGGCCGGGGCGCTGCGGGCTGCCGATTCACCGGTGCCGGGTTCGCTCGCGGCAAAGGCTTCGCGCTCGCGCGCCTGCAGTTCCCGGGCGTAGTCATCCAGGTCCCCGTCGAAATCTCTCAGATGGCCGTCCTCGACGCGCCAGAAACGGTCGCACACCCGCGCCAGCAATTCGCGGTCATGCGCCACGACCACCAGCCCGCCGGCATAGTTCTCCAGCGCCTCGGCCAGTGCCTCGCGCATATCCAGATCCAGGTGGTTGGTGGGCTCGTCCAGCAACAGCAGGGAAGGCGCCTGCCAGATCAGCAGCGCCAGCACCAGGCGTACGCGCTCCCCGCCCGAGCACTGGCCAACCGGGGCATCCGCCTTCTCCCCGGGAAAGCCCATGCCACCGAGAAAGTTGCGCAGCCGCTGTTCCTCGGCGCGCGGATCCTGGCGTTGCAGATGCACGAGGGGCGAGGCGCCCAGATCCAGCTGCTCGCTCTGGTGCTGGGCGAAATAGCCCACCTTCAGGCTCGGCTCGACCCGGCGCTCGCCGGCGGTGGGCGCCAGCTCGCCGGCCAGCAGGGTCAGAAGCGTCGATTTCCCGGCACCATTGGGCCCCAGTACACCGATCCGGTCCTCCGGCCGAAGACGTAAACTCGTCGCATGCAGGCGGGTGCGGTCCCCGGAGCGCACCTCGGCATGGTCCAGCGCCAGGAGCGGGTCCGGCAGACGCTCGGGGGTCGGGATCTCCAGGTGGATCGGCCGTGCGGCCCGAATCACGGCGACCTCGTCGAGCTGCTCCAGGCGTTTCAGGCGGCTCTGGGCCTGGCGCGCCTTGCTCGCCTTGGCCCGGAAGCGGCGCACGAAATCCTCCAGATGGGCACGCTCGGCCGCGACCTTCGCGGCCGCCGCCTCGCTCTGGGCGATCGCCTCCGCGCGCTTGGCCTCGGCATGGGTATAGCTGCCCGCATAGAGCGCGATGCCCCCGCGCTCGATGTGCGCGATATGGGTACAAACGGAATCGAGAAACCGCCGGTCATGCGCGATCACGATGACCGTCCCCGGGTAGCGCGCCAGCCAGTCCTCCAGCCACAGGATGGTCTCGACATCGAGGTGGTTGGTGGGCTCGTCCAGCAACAACAGATCGGAGCGCGTCATCAGCGTGCGCGCCAGCCCCAGGCGCATGCGCCAGCCGCCGGAGAAGTCGCTCATCGGCCGGTCGGCATCGGCCGGCGCAAAGCCCAGCCCCGCGAGCAGCCGCCGCGCCCGGGCGTCCGCCGTCCAGCCGTCGATCGCATCCAGGGCCGCATACAGGCGCGCCTGTTCGGCGCCGTCGGCGACCTGCTCCAGGCGCGCCTGCAGGTCGCGCAACTCGGCGTCGCCGTCCAGCACGTAGTCCACGGCTGAACGCGCGCTCCCCGGGACCTCCTGCGGCAGGTGCGCCACCACCCAGTCGGCGGGCCGGTCGATCTCGCCGGCATCCAGGCTCAGCTCACCCTGCAGCGCAGCCAGCAGACTGGATTTGCCAGAGCCGTTGGCACCGGTCAGGCCCACCCGCCAGCCGGCGTGCACGGTCAGACTGGCATGCTGCAGGAGGACCTGTCGGCCACGGCGCAACTCGATATCTTGAAGTCGAATCATGCCGCGCAGTGTAGGGCAAGCGAAGGGCGCGCTCATGTAGTCCGGTCATGGCCCGGGACTCGGCGGCCGACACTAGAAGCCTGTCGGATTTGGGACTGATCTCCCACAACGCTCGCGACGATCGCCCAAATCCGAGAGGCGCCTAGCGTCAGGATATTGCCGCCCCTTGCCGGTCCGGGCGGCCATCACCTGCCGGAAGCGGCAAAAATCCGACGGAATTCCGTCTTTCGCACACCAAAAGGACAAACAAGTCACTGTTTCGACGATTGTTTTGATCGATGGCATGGATCTCGCATTACCTTCGACCCCAGGATCTTTGCGAGCGAGACAGCCATGAACCGCGACGGGAACGCCCACAACCTGCGACTGGTATCCGCCAAGGGCAAGACCACCGGCGATGCCGGCACCCCCTTTGACGCCCTGGCGTTTGTCCAGTCGCTGTCATCCAGCCTGGAGCTGGGCACGGTCCTCGCCCGGCTGCAGGAACATCTGCATGCCCAGGTTCACCACAGCGGCTGGTTCTTCATCCTGCAGGAAAGCGACGAGACCTGGTCCGGCGGCGACGAGGATCGCCATCGCATCGAATACGGGATGAGCGCGAACGGCGAAACCATGGGCTCGCTGATCCTGATGCGCGGGCGCCGCTTCAGCGACGACGAACAACAACTGATCGAGGCCCTGCTGGGCCTGGCCGCTCCGGCGCTTGCCAATGCCCTGCGCTTCAAGCGCCTGAACGAGAACCTGGAGACCGACGAGCTGACCGGCCTGGGCAACCGCCGCGCATTCGAGAAACAAGGCGCCCGCTGGCTGGCCGACTGCCGCCGCCAGGGGCGGCCCATGTCGGTGCTGGCCATCGATCTCGATCACTTCAAGCAGATCAACGACGAATACGGCCACAGCGTGGGGGACGACATCCTGCGTCTGGTCGCGCAGACCCTGCGCAGCACCACCCGTGAATCCGACCTGTGCGTGCGCATGGGCGGCGAGGAATTCCTGGCGGTGCTGCCCGGTGCCGACCTGAGCCGTGCGATGGAATGCGCCGAGCGCATCCGCCTGGCCATTGGCGCGCTGCGAACCGCCGCCACGGCAGGCGACCAGTCCACGCTCGAGAGCGATGGCGCGGTCAAGGTGACCGCCAGCATCGGCGTGGCCGGCATCGGGCCCAATACCACTCTGCAGTCGGCCTACCAAGCCGCCGACGAGGCCCTGTACGCCGCCAAGCAGGCCGGCCGCAACCGCGTACTGGCCGGCAACTGACATCCGCCCGCCGCGGGCGGGTCAATCCGGGTGGCCCTGACCCGAGCCGGGCTGGATGAAATCGACGCAGGTCAGGGGGGTCGACAACACCGCCCGGCGCAGGGCCTCGATGGCCTCCGGGCGCGGAAAACTGGCGCGCCAGGCCAGGGCCACCCGGCGGCTGGGGGCCGGATCCTCGAAACGCCGCACGGCCAGCAGGCGCTGGGCATAGCGATCCGCCCCCACCGCCGTACACGGCAGAATGGTGACCCCCATCCCCGAGGCCACCATGTGGCGGATCGTTTCCAGCGAGGAGCCCTCGAGGTTGCGCGGCGTACTGCCGTCCGCGGTCACGGTCCGCTGGCAGTCGGGGCAGCGCTCCAGCACCTGATCGCGGAAGCAATGGCCCGCGCCCAGCATCAGCAGCGTGGCATCGGCCATATCCTCCAGACGCAGCGGATCCTTGTCCTTCAGTGGGTGCGCCGCCGGCAGCACGGCCATGAACGGCTCGTCGTACAGGGGCAGGGTGACCACCCCGGGCTCCTCGAACGGCAGCGAGATGATGATCGCGTCCAGCTCGCCCTGCTTGAGCCGTTCACGCAGCCGGCCGGTGTAGTTCTCCTCGATCACCAGGGGCATGTTCGGGGCACGTTCGCGCAGCGCCGGGATCAGCTCCGGCAGCAGGTAAGGCCCGATGGTGTAGATCGCCCCCAGCCGCAGGGGGCCGGACAGCTGGTCCTGGCTCTGCACCGCAACCGAACGCAACTGCTCCACCTCGGCCAGCACGCGCCGCGCCTGCGCGAGCACCTGTTCGCCCGCCGGCGTCACGGTGACCTCGCCGCGGCCGCGTTCGAACAGCGTGACCCCCAGCTCCTCCTCGAACTTGCGCACAGCGACCGACAGCGACGGCTGGCTGACGTGACAGGCCTCGGCCGCATGCCCGAAGTGCCGGGCATCCGCGACGGCCACCACATAACGCAGCTCGTTCAGCGTCACCCCGGACCACCCGCGCTCGGGTCGTCGCGCTCCGGCCCCTGAAACTCGCGACCACCATCCGGCCAGTCCAGGGTCACACGCTTCAGTTGCCGACCTTCCAGAGAGATCTCGCCGGGGTGGCGGCCCGCCCCGTCGGCGGAGAACTCGAAGCGATAGTGTCGTTGCAGGGCCAGGCCGCGCTCGCCCCACGTCAGGCGCTGACCGGTACGCACAACGGTCGCATCCAGCAGCTGGACCCCCGCCCGTTCACACGCCTGGCGTCCCACCCGGCGAGCCCGTTCGTTGGCCCGCCAGGTGTCATTCACGTAGAACGCGACCAGTGCCAGGGCGAGGATTATGATCAAGCCGGTCATGGACCGGTATGATAAGCACATTCGTAGCCGAGTTCGCCCGGGCCGACCGGGCCGCATCCGGCTCACTCACTCCGCAATCGGCGTTGCCAGGGCTGCATGACTGCCACCTCCATCCCCTTTTCCGATCTCGCCCGGGGTCTGCGCGCGATCGGACAGCAAGAACTCCTGCCGCGCTTCGAAGCCGGCATCGACGTGGACTACAAGGCCGACGGCAGTGTAATCACCGAGGCCGACCACGCGGTGGACGCCCGGGTGCGCGAGCTGCTGCGCCAGCACGGGCAGCGCGAACCGGTGTTGAGCGAGGAGCAGGCGCGCGCGGAACAGGCACAGGTCCTGGAGACCGCCCCGGCCTTCTGGCTGGTGGACCCGCTCGACGGCACCTCCAATTTCGCCGGCGGCATGCCCTTCTTCGCCATCTCCATCGCCCGCATTGCAGGCGACCGGGTCACCCACGGGGCGACCTACGACCCGGTCCGCGACGAACTGTTCACCGCGACCGAGGACACCGCGCTGGAGCTCAACGCCGCCGCCCCGCCGGCGGCCCGGCGACCACCGGTCCCGGAGCTGAAACGCGCCATCGCCCTGGTCGACTACAAGCGGCTGGACGACCCACTGGCGCGCGAACTGGCCAGCCATGCCCCGTTCCGGTCGCAACGCAACCTCGGGGCCTGCGCCCTGGAGTGGGCCTGGCTGGCGGCCGGGCGCGCCGATCTGTACCTGCATGGCGGACAGGCCCCCTGGGACAGCGCGGCCGGCGGATTGATACTCGCCCGCGCGGGCGGGGCCATGTGCGACCTCGGGGGCCGCCCGGTGTTTGGTCGCTCCCTGGCCAAGCGTTCCGCCGTGGCGGCCCGCTCCTCCGCCCTGCTCGCCGACTGGCGGGCCTGGCTGGCCCCCTGGCTCGCACCACGCGAGGACGCCTCGTGATCGGGCGGCGCAAGCGCGGTGTCAGCGCCCGCCTGAATGTCGGCGGGGCCGACTTCACGCCCCGCTATCTGCCGATCGCATGGAAGATCGTGGCGGCCATCGCCGGGCTTACGCTGGCCGGGATCGTGACCCTGTCGGCCGTGGTGCTGAACCAGGTCAGCAATGTGCTGGACAACCAGATTCGCGCCCAGGCCGAGATCACGGTGGCGCCGGTCGCGCGCACTTCGGCCGAGCTGATGCTGGCGGAGGACTACCTGACCCTGGAGACCCTGCTGAACTCGCTGGTGGAGGAGGGGCGGGTCGAATCCATCGCCGCCTACGCGATCGATCGCGGCCAGGTCGCGCGCGCCGGAACCCCGCCGGAGCAGTCTCTCACCGACGGCGTGTGGCCCCTGGCGCCCACGGTGGAACCGTACCGCCGCGAGGTCCTGTTCCAGGATGTGCAGGTGGGCTACATCGAGGCCTATATCGATACCTCGCCCATGCAGGAACTCATCCGCAACACCCTGAATGCCGGGATTGCCACGGCCATCGGGGTCTTCCTGCTGAGCCTGTTGCTGGCGATCGACATCAGCAAGCGCCTGGTGCGGCCGCTGGAACGCCTGGCCGAGAGCATGCGCTCGCGCTTCCGGCCGATGGACGCCGAGGGCAACCCCCTGCCCATGGTGCGCCAGGACGAGATCGCCCAGTTGACCGATGCCTTCAACGACATGGCGCGCGACCTGCTGCGCAAGGACCAGGTCGAGGCCGCCCTGCGCCGCTACGTATCAGACGCCATCGCCCAGGACATCCTGGAGAACCTGGACCGGGTCGAGCTGGGCGGGCGCGCGGTGGAGGGCTCGGTCCTGTTTGCCGACATCCAGGGCTATACGGCGCTGTCGGAGCGCTGCAGCCCGGAGGCCCTGGGCCGGATGCTCAACGAATTCTTCGGCCCGATGTCGGAATGCATTGCTCGTCACGGAGGCACGGTGGACAAGTACATGGGCGACTGTACCATGGCGGTCTTCGGCCTCGGGACGGACGCCGGCAACCACCGCCTGACCGCCGTGCAGACCGGCCTGGCCCTGCTGGAAACCGTCGCCTCGATCAATGCCGAACGCGAACGCCGGGGCGAGACCCGGGTGGAATTCCGTATCGGCCTGAACGCCGGCGAGATGCTGGCCGGCAACATGGGGGCCGAGGACCGCATGCAGTTCACCGTAGTCGGCGACACCGTCAACCTGGCCGCCCGCCTGGTCACGGTCGCGCCCCCCGGCGGGCTGGTCACGACCGCCGCATTCATGGAGCACGAGCAGGTGAAGGGACACTTCCGCACCGAAGACTGGGGCACCCACGAGCTGCACGGCGTCAGCGAGGCCGTTCCGGTCACCCGGGTCCTGGACCGCGCATGACCACACGCGGCGGCCTCCTCCCGCTCGCGGGCATCCTGCTGGCGGTCCTGCTGGTCCAGGGCTGCGCGGCCCTGGACCCCTTCGCCCCGCCGGAGCAGCGCATCGAGCGCGCGCTGGAGGCCGGCGACTACCAGCGCGCCCTGGAGCTGATCGAGCAGCACGAGCCGGAACCGCAAGCGGAATGGACCGAGCGCCGTGAGGAAATCGAGCGCGCGGCCGAGACCGCCGCGGCCGCGGCCATGGACGAGGCGCGCGCCGCCTCGGCCGAGGGCGCCGTGGCCCGCGCCCTGGAGATCCTCGAGGACGCCGAGCAGAAGCTGCCGCCCGCCAGCGAACGGCGCCAGTACATCGAGCAACTCGAGCGCCAGCGGCAAGTCGGCCTGCAGACCCTGGAACAACGCCACGACATCCTCGAGGCCCGCGCCCTGGTCCAGCAGCTGCGCCTGCTGGAGGTGATGCGTCCGCTGGTGCGGCGCAGCGAACAGCTGCCGGACGATCCCGACCGCCTGGCCCAGCGCCGCGACCCCCTGGCCCGGTCGCTGGACGGCTACGCCGCGGATACCGAGGGTGAGGAACGCCTGGAGCTGCTGCGCCTGGCCCAGAACCTGGCACCCGCCTCGGAACGCGCGCGGCGCATCGCGTCACTGGAGCAGGAACTGCGCGAGACCGAGGCCCCCGCGGTCGAGGACGAGGTCCCGCGCTCCACCATCAACGCACGCCTGCGCCAGGCCCTGGAGGCCGACGACCTGGCCACGGCCGCGCGCTGGTGCCGCAGCGAGATCACCCCCGATGCCGACGCCTCCGGCCCGGACCAGGCCGCGCAGCGGGCGCACCGCGTGCTGTGCGAGGAATGGCGCGAACGCCGCGACGCACGCGCCGAGGAACTGCTGGAAGCGGGGCGCGGGCACTACTCCGCCGGGCGCATCGAAGAGGCCCTGGAGCACTGGCAGGAAGGGCTCGACCTGGCCCCCGACCACGCCGGACTGATCACCGCCCACGAGCGCGCCCTGCGGGTAATCGAGCGCCTGGAGAGCCTGCGCGTGCCGGAACCCCTGCCCGCGACCGACGAGGCGACCCCGCCCGCCGACGTGCCGCAAGCCGAACCCGAGGCCCCCTGACCACCTCCCCGCAACGCCCCCTTCCGGCGCTGCGGGCCGCACGCATTCGCCGTAGAATACGCCCGCCCACCGGAGCAAGAGCCCGCCACGCATGAATCCCGCCGTCCAGGAACTGATCGCCGACGAACCCCACCGCGTCCTGCAGCTGGGCGACACCGAGGTCGTGGTGCTGGGGACCGCGCACGTCTCGCGCGCCAGCGCCGACAAGGTGCGCGCGCTGGTGGACATCGGCGCCTTCGACAGCGTCGCCATCGAGCTGTGCGAGAGCCGCCAGCGAGCCATGCTGGATCCCGATGCCATCGGCCGCATGGACCTGTTCAGCGTGATGCGCAAGGGCCAGGCCCCGATGATCGCCGCCAGCCTGGCGCTGGGCGCCTATCAACAACGCCTGGCCGACCAGTACGGCATCGAGCCGGGGGCCGAGATGCGCGCGGCGATGGACGGCGCCCTGGACCGCGGCCTGCCGCTGGCCCTGATCGACCGCGACATCGGCCTGACCCTGCGCCGCACCTACCGCGCCGTACGCTGGTGGGAGCGCATGGGGCTGATCGGCGGCCTGTTCGGCTCGGTGCTGTCGCGCGAGAAGATCGACGAATCGGAGATCGAGCGGCTCAAGGAAGGCGACATGCTGGAGTCCACCTTCAGCGAGTTTGCCGAGCAGTCCGAGGATCTCTACCGCACGCTGATCGAGGAGCGCGACCACTACATGGCCGCCCACCTGCGCCGGCTCGCGGCCAACCCGGACACCCGCCGCATCCTCGCGGTGGTCGGGGCCGGGCACCTGCCCGGGATTGCCGAACAGGCCGAGGATCACCTGACCCCGCCAGACGCGATCCTCGAGGCGCTCGACCAGGCCCCGCCCAAGGCGCGCTGGCCGAAGGTCATCCCGTGGGTGGTGATCGGGGTCATCCTGGCCGGCTTCGCCATCGGCTTCTCGCGCAACCCGGACATCGGGGTGCAGATGGTCACCGACTGGGTCCTGATCAATGGCGGCCTGGCGGCGATCGGCGCGATCGTAGCGCTGGCCCACCCACTGACCGTGCTCACCGCCGCCCTGGCCGCCCCGCTGACCTCGCTGAACCCCACCATCGGGGTGGGCTTTGTCGCGGCGGCGGCCGAGCTGTTCCTGCGCAAGCCCCGGGTCTCCGACTTCGCCAGCCTGCGCCAGGACACCACCACCCCGCGCGGCTGGTGGCGCAACCGCGTCTCGCGCGTGCTGCTGGTCTTCCTGCTGACGACCCTGGGCTCCGCCGCCGGCACCTACATCGGCGGCGCCCGCGTCTTCAGCCACCTCTTCGGCAGCTAACCCCCGGCCCCATGCGCTTCAGGAGTCCGCTACGAAGACACGAAGCAGGGCAAGGGCAAGAGCGATTTACAGGAAGAAGGGAAGACGGGAAGGGTTTTTGGGGTAGGGGATTGGCTGGAGACCGCGATTCCCAAACCGCCCGCCATGCTTCCTGCGTTTCAACCCAATCCCTCTTCCAATCTTCGCGTCTTCCTGTAGACCGCCCTTGCCCTTCTTGATGGTTGCAAGACCCGCTTATTCGGGGATGCGCAGGACGAGTTTGCCGCGGCGGCCGCCGGCCTCGATGCGGCGGTGGGCCTCGGCCGCCTCGGCCAGGGGCAGGGTGTCCTCGACATTGACCTGCAACCGCCCGCTGGCCAGCCGGGCCAGGCCCTCGGCCACGAGGGTCCCCTGGTGCTTCAGGCGCCGGCGATCGTTCTCCAGCATCGGGGTCAGCATCAGCTCCAGGCTGATACTCGGGTTGCGCAGCCGCGCCGGGTTCCAGTCGACATCCGCCGGGGGTGCCAGCAGGGTCACCAGGTCGCCGCCATAGGCCACCTGGGCCAGGCCCTCGCGGAAGGTCTCGCCACCCACGGTGTCCAGCACGACATCGAAGCCCCGGCCATCGGTGTACTGGCGAATCGTCTCCTCGGCGTCGGGCTTGCGGAGATCGACGACATCCACGCCCAGAGCCGTAACGATGGCGGCGGCCTGGTCGCGCCGTATCAGGCCCAGCACCCGGGCCCCGGACGCGCGCGCTATCTGGACGGCCATCTGGCCCACGCCACCGGCCGCCGCATGCACCAGCACACTCTGTCCGCGCTGCAGATCGGCTCGCTCGAACAGGGCCTCCCACGCGGTCAGCCAGGTCAGCGGCAAGGCCGCGGCCTGGATATCGGACACCGCCGAGGGTACCGGGACCACCGCGGCCTCCGGCACCACCACCTGCTCGGCGTAGGTACCCGGATCGGCGCCGACCCCGCCAAAACAGAAGGCCACACGTTGCCCCGGCCGCGCGTGGTGTACCGCGCTGCCGCATTCCTCGACGATGCCGACGCCATCGCAACCGGGGGTGTTGCGGGAGGCGCCGGGGACGATCATGCCGCCGCCGCGCACCTTGGTATCCACCGGATTGACGCCGGCGGCCAGCATCCGGACACGGACCTGGTCGGGGGCCGTCAACGCCGGTTCCGCCACCTCGTCCAGGCGCAGGACCTCGGCGGTGCCGGGTTCGTCAAACACCACTGCTCGCATGGAACCTCCCAGACAAATTCGAATGATTGTGCCCGCGCGCCGGGACGACCCGGTCCCGCGCTACAGGCCGATACCGATCCCGATGCCGAAGCGCACGCCGCCGGATGAACGCGGCGGGTCGGGCTCCGGCCACAGATGCACCGAGTGGGCATCCAGCACCGGGAAGACGTAGTCCAGTTCACCGATCCGCCCTTCCTCGACGCCGGTAACCGTGCCTACGCCCGTGATGCGGCGACCGGCGCGATAGTCCACCGGGTCGGCGAAACCGTCCACCCGCAGGCGGAAGCGCCCGGTAGTGGACTGCCGGGTCTGCGGCTCCTGGCGAGTCAGTGGGTAGCCAACCACCTCGACGAAGGTGGCCTCGGCGCGATTGTCCACCCGAGCGATCACGCCGCCCCAGACCTGCTCGTCGGCGGGCAGGCTGTCCGCCGTGACGGCCCGCGGTTCGACCTGCACGGACGGGTCGTCAGGCGCCTCCAGCGGGCCGGAGGCACAGGCGATCAGGAACAGGGGCAGCAGCAGGGCTGCCAGGGGAAACCGGAATCGGGACATACTCACCAGTACCACGGATGCGGGTGATAACGCCCGTAGACCCCGTAACGCGGGCCCCAGGGGCTGTAGAACGGATCGTAGAAGGGGTCGTAGAACGGGTCGCGATAATACCGCTCGGACGGCGGCGGCCGGCGCGGCCACAGGTACACCGCATCCGCCTGCAGGGTCACGAAGGTATAGGCGTAGTCACCGATACTGCCTTCCTCGATGCCCTGGATGACGCCGCGTACGGTGACCTCGCGGCCCTCGGCGTAGACCTGGGGGTCCAGGAACCCGCTGCTGACCGCGCGAAAGCGCCCCGGGGAGCGGTCAGCCTCCCGCGGGCGGCCCTGGCGATCCAGCTCGCGGGCGACCACCTCCAGCCGGGTGCCGCCGTCGGTGTTCTCGATGGCCGCGATCACTCCGCCCCAGACCACGACCTCGCCCTTCACCGCCTCGGGGTCGGCGAGTACCTGCTCGCGATCCGGTGCCGCAGCCGGCAACGGGGCCAGCGACGCCGGCACCCCGGCGCAGCCCGCCAGCAGGAACAGCAGGCCGGCCGCGAACCACACGCGCAGACCCGGGTTGATGCAGGCGGACATCGGCATAATGCTTCCGACCCCGGAGGCCGGCGCGGGTTCATGCCGCGATCTCACGCGCGGGGCTCCGCGTCGTGCGCCGGGTCGCAGAGGTCCTGCACCGCCAGCACCTCGTGCTGGGCCTCCTCCACCGCGGAGAGCAGGACCTCGGGGGCCAGGTGCAGGGCCTCCCAGACCGCCGGGTCCACCGGTGGGGCATCGGCCCAGTCGCGCGAGTCGATCTCGGCCAGATGGGCGCCGGTATTGGCCAGGTGCACCAGCATCACGGCGGTGCGGTGGCGCTCCGGCGCCTGCATGGGCTGATGATGACCGGCCAGGCAATCGACCAGCAGCTCCGGCAGTCCCCAGTGCTCGGCCAGGGCCCCGCCCAGCTCCGCGTGATCAAACCCCAGCTGGGCACGTTCCGCACCCTGCGGGCTGAGCCCGTCGCCGACATCCAGGCTGGAGAGGAAGGCCCGATGGGCCGATTCCGGCGACTGCGAGAACAGCAGCAGCTTGCCCAGGTCATGCAGCAGACCGGCCAGGAAGATCCCGCTGGCCTGGCGTGGCAGCACCCGCATCGCCAGCTGACGCGCGATCACCGCGCAGTAGGCGGAATGCCGCCAGAAGACCTCCAGCGGCAGGCGCTCCTGATCGGGGATGCTGGCCGTCGCGCGGGTGATCGCACTGGCCACCACCAGGCGCTGCAGGGCATCGCGCCCCAGCATCGCGATCGCGCGGTCCACCGAGTCGATGGTGCGCGCGGGGGCGTAGGCGGGGCTATTGGCGATGCGCAGGACCAGGGCCACCAGGCCGGGGTCGCGGCTCAGGCTGTTCGCGATCTGGACCGCGGTCGCGTTGTCGTCCTCCAGAAGACGCGCGACCTCGAATACCACCTGCGGCATCGCCAGCAGCTTGTCGGCCGACTGGACCCGGGCCTCCAGGGAATCGTTGGCGGAACGCTCGGACATGGATGGATCCTCTTGCCGGAGCGAAGCGCCGATCGCTTCGCCCCACTCGTCCTGTTCCCGGGCCGGCGCGCTGACACGGCCCGGACGTCTCTACTGTAGCCGCTGTCCCGATCGTTGTAACCCGGCGGGGCAACGAACCATACTCGAGGGTCCGGGTCTATCGAGAGTCGATTCGACGATCAAGGAGGTGTTCGATGTTCGCCAAACCCGCTTTCGCGCCGCTCGCCGTCCTGCTGGCCGGACTCCTGCCCGGCCTCGCCTTCGCCGGCATCCAGACCGAAGAGGTCGCTTACGACCACGACGGTGACGAGATGACCGGCTACCTCGCCTACCCCGAAGGCGACGGCCCGCATCCGGCGGTCCTGGTCATCCACGAGTGGTGGGGCCACAACGACTACGCCCGCGACCGCGCCGAGCAACTCGCCCGCGAGGGCTACACGGCCTTCGCCCTGGACATGTACGGCAGCGGCAAGCTGGCCGACCACCCCTCCACCGCCGGTGAATTCGCCGGCGAGATCCGCGAGAACCGCGATCTGATGCTGGGCCGTTTCCAGGCCGCCTACGACTGGCTGCGCGCGAATGATGCGGCGGCCGATGCCGCACCCTCCGCGGTCGGCTACTGCTTCGGTGGCACTGTGGCCCTGGAGGCTGCACGCGCCGGGATGGACCTGAACATTGCGGCCAGCTTCCACGGCGGCCTGGGGACCGAGCACCCGGCCGAGGCCGGCAAGGTCACGGCGGAACTGCTCAGCTTCACCGGCACCGCGGATCCGATGATCCCGCCGGAACAGATCGCCGGCTTCCAGGACGAGATGCAGAATGCCGAGGCGCGCTACACCGTGGTGGAATTCTCCGGGGTGAAGCACAGCTTCACCAACCCCGGGGCCGACGCCATTGCCGAGGAATTCGGCATGCCGGTGGGCTATGACGCCCGCGCGGACCACGACTCCTGGAACCATCTGCTGGGCGTACTGCGCGACCGCCACCAGTAGGAAATGCCCCCGGCGGGCCCCGGGTCACCCGGGCCCGCCACCTCCCAACAACTCATCGAATCGCCGGGCCCTCCGGCGACGTCAGTATCCACGCAGGTAGATCGCCACACCCAGGGCGACCACAACCGCCAGCACTCCCACGAAGGCCACCCGGAACCAGCGCCGGCGCCCCAGGCGCTCGGAACGCCTGTGCGGCGGGTCTGACGCTGGCGCGCGCAGGCGGTCCTCCGGCTCCGCCTTGACCGACCCCTCGGGATCGGCCGGGCGCTCGGGCTCTGCGGCCGCCGTGGTGCTGTGTCCGGTCAGGGCGTGTTCCAGATCGCGGATACGGCCACGCAGCTCCTGATTGCGCTGCTGAGACTCGGCCAGTTCCTGTTCGCGCGCTACCAGGCGCTCGCCCAGATCCGCCGCCGAGTCCCCGGTGTCCGCGCAGCGCTGCTCCGCCTCCGCCTGGGCCTTCTCCGCGGCGGCCGCCCGCTCGCACTGCTGATTGCGCTCGCGGCGCAGGCGATCGGCCTCGGCTCGCGCGTCCTGCAGCTCTTTCTGCACCGCGTCGCGCTGGCGCTCCAGCTCGACCAGGTCATGATCCAGGCGAACGTTCTCGCCCTCCAGTTCGCGCACCCGGCTGCGCAGTTGCTCGGTCGCCTCGCTGGCCGCCGCGGGTGCCCCGGCCTCCTCGGCCTCCAGCTCCTCGACCCGCGCGCGCAGCGTGGCCAGTTCGGCCTCGCGGGCCTCGGCCTGCTCGCCGGCGGCCGCGGCCTCCTCGTCGCGCGCCCGCGCCTCGGCCAGCGCCGTCTCGGTCTCCTCCAGCCGGGCCTGCAGGGTCTCGATCTCGCGCTCGCGTTCCTCGGCGCGCTGGAAGGCCGCCGTGGATTCATCGCGAGCCTCGCCCAGGGCATTGCGCAGGCGCTCCAGTTCCTTCTGCGCCTCGCGCTCGTTGGCGGACTGCTGGCGCAGCATCAGCTCGCGACGCAGGCGCTCGACCTCTTCGCGCAGCGCCGCGGCCTCGGCGGTATCGACTTCCGCGCCGGCGCTCGCGGGCTCCGGCTCCGGGGGCGGCGGCAGCAGTTCGGCCACCACCTCGCGCACACGGGTCGGCACGAACGGCTTCATCAGGACGGCGCTGGCGCCCAGCGAACGCCATTCGTCGCTGGCGGCCTCGTCGCTCTCCTGGCCGGTCACGATCGCCACCGGGAGATCGGCAGGGACATTCTCGATGCCATCGCGCACACGGAGCAGCAAATCCTGGCCGTCGATCCCCGGCATCGAGAGATCGGTCAGGACCAGGCCGATATCCGGATACTGCTGCAGCAGCTCCAGGGCCTGCTCGCCATCGGCGGCCTCGTAGACCGTGTGCTGGCCCTGCAGGATGCGCTGCAACGCGACCCGGATGACCTTGGAGTCATCCACCACGAGAATCGCG
The DNA here is from genome assembly GCF_000377425.1 of Thioalkalivibrio sp. ALE28. Lineage (NCBI taxonomy): Bacteria > Pseudomonadati > Pseudomonadota > Gammaproteobacteria > Chromatiales > Ectothiorhodospiraceae > Thioalkalivibrio > Thioalkalivibrio sp. ALE28. The sequence continues at coordinate 40,474 of NZ_KB898104.1, forward strand.
GCGCGTTTCGGATCCGGCGTCTGCTCGTTCATTCCTTCCCCCTGACTGACATCCGCCCGTCCAGTGACGGCGCGGCCTCGATCATGGCCGACGGACCGCGACCGATGCTCCCTGTACCAGCAAGACTAAGGGGCGCGGCCTCCGGATGCCAGTGGCAGCCAACGGGCAACCGGAACGCGTTCACGTTTTGTCCGCGCGGGCTACACTGGCTTGGACTTCCACTTGACCGAGTAGAGATCCCGGCGGCGGTCGCGCAGGTTGCGCACCGAGCCGTGGTTGCGCAGCTCCTTCAGGTTATCGAGGTCGAGGTCCACGATCAGCGTCATCTCGGTATTCGGAGTCGCCTCCGCCGCCACCGCGTCATGCGGGAAGGCGAAGTCGGACGGGGTGAATACCGCGGCCTGGGAATACTGCATGTCCATGTTCTCGACCTTGGGCAGGTTGCCCACCGAGCCGGACATCACCACGTAGCACTCGTTCTCGATGGCCCGTGCCTGGGCACAGCGCCGCACCCGAAGGTAGGCGTTCTTGGTGTCGGTCCAGTAGGGGACGAACAGGATCTGCAGGCCATGGTCGGCCATCACCCGGGGCAGTTCGGGGAATTCCACGTCGTAGCAGATCAGGATGCCGATCTTGCCGAAGTCGGTATCGAAGACGTGTACCTCGTCGCCCCCCTGCAGCCCCCAGTAGGAGACCTCGTCGGGGGTCACGTGGACCTTGTACTGGCGGTCCCAAGTGCCATCGCGGCGGCACAGGTAAGAGACGTTGCGGAGCACGTCCTCGGTGTATTCGGGCATCGACCCGGCCACGATGTTGATGTTGTAGGCCAGCGCCAGGCGCACCATTTCCTCGCGCACCGCCTCGGTGTATTCGGCCAGGCGGCGTACGGCCTCGGCCGGGTAGTCCTGGTTGAACGCCCCCATCAGCGGGCCGTTGAAGAATTCCGGGAACAGCACGCAATCCGCGCGGTAGCCGGAGACCGCATCCACGAAGTACTCCACCTGCTGGAACAGGGCATCGAGATCCACTGTCGGGCGCATCTGCCACTGGACCACGCCGATGCGCACGTCCGAGCGGCTGCCGCCGATCAGCTTCTCCTTCTCCTCGTAGTAGATGTTGAGCCACTCGATCAGGGTGGCGTAGGCCCCGGACTTCTCGTCGTCCGGCAGGTAGTTGGTGATGATCTTGCGGACGTGGAAGTCGTTCGCCAGCTGGAAGGTCAGGATCGGATCGGTGATCTCGTGGTTCTTCACCCGACGCACGTACTGCTGCGGGGTCAGCTCGTCGCGATACTGCTCGTAGCCGGGGATGCGCCCGCCGGCGACGATCGCCCGCAGGTTCAGCTTCTCGCACAGCTCCTTGCGCGCGTCGTACAGCCGCCGTCCCAGACGCAGCCCGCGATAGTCCGGATGCACGAAGATGTCCACGCCGTAGAGGGTGTCGCCGTCCGGGTCATGGGTGGTCAGGAAGCCGTTGCCGGTGATCTGCCAGTAGTTGTGGTGATCGCCGAAGCGCTTGTATTCGACGATCAGGCTGATCGCCGCGGCCACCACCTTGCCGTTGTCCTCGATGCAGATCTGGCCCTCGGGAAAACGCTTCACCTGGGAGCGGAACTGCGCCTCGCTCCAGGCGCCGTCCAGGTCGTGATAGACCCGCTCCATGATCTCGCGGATGTCCTCGTAGTCCTCGATCCGGGTCGGCCGCAGGGTGAGGTGGTGCTGGGGATTGGATTCGTTGTCCGCGTCGGTCGTCACGCTCGGGGCTCCGGGGATTGAGAAGGAAACGCAGGATGCACGGTGCACCGGCCGGGATCAAAAGATCCAGGCCAGCATCAGCCAGAAGAAGACGAAGAACAGGAAAAAGCCGGGGATCATGAACTGCAGCTCCCCGATCAGGCCCTCGCCGGCGGCCAGTGCAAACACGATCGAGATCAGGACCGACACGATGGCCGCGACCAGCGCGGCGTTCTTCAGGCCCATGCCGTCGTCGAAGGTCAGCGCCACCCAGTCCGACAGCCCCGGCAGGGAGACCGCCGCCGCCAGCACCAGCAGGGCCACCAGCAACGCGACCAGCGCCGAGGTGCCCAACAGGATGCGCAGCGCCAGGCGGCTGTCGGAGCGATCGCTCCGGCTCATGCCAGGGCCTCGCGGCGACCGCGCACGTACTCGCGCACGCGGTTGGGGTCGGGGATGCCGGTGACCCGGAACTCCGGGTTGTCGCCAGTGGTGTACACCGCGATGCGGCCCACCCGGAAGATGCGGTCGAAAAAGCTCTGGTCCACCTTCACCGTGCGGATCTGGCCGATATCCAGATCCACATGCGACTTCGACAACAGACCGCGCTCGAGATGCACCTGGTCGGCATCGATGCGCAGCCGCACCGAGCGGGTCTGCAGATACCACCACAGCAGGATCAGCAGGCCGAGCCCGAAAGCCGGGATCAGGACCAGGCTGAGGATGAAACCGAACGGGTGATTGCGGAACATCGCCGGGCGGGCGTCGATCGCGGGTTCACGGGCGGACATGCACGAACTCCGGTTGCGGGCGGACCCGAACAGTTTGGCGCGGCCACCCAGACAAAGCGAGCCCCGCACCGGGGATTCCCTGATGCGGGGCTCGCAGTTTGCCGGACCCGACCGCTCGCACGGGTCGGCCCGGAGACGGGACCGGGGTGTTACGCGGTCCGGGCCTCGCGCTCGGCCTTGGCTTCTGCCTTGGCCTCGTCGCTGTCGTCATAGCCGATGTTCGGCGCGAGCCAGCGCTCGGCCTCCTCGAACGACATACCCTTGCGCTTGGCGTAGTCTTCGACCTGGTCGCGGTTGACCTTGCCGAGACCGAAGTAACGCGACTCCGGATGCGCGAAGTACCAGCCGGACACGGCCGAGACCGGCAGCATGGCGTAGCTCTCGGTGAGCGTCATGCCAGCGTTCTCTTCCGGCTGCAGGAGCTCCCACAGGGTGGACTTCTCGGTGTGCTCCGGGCACGCCGGGTAGCCCGGGGCCGGGCGAATGCCCTGGTACTTCTCCTCGATCAGGTCCTCGTTTTCGAGCGACTCGTCCGGGACATAGCCCCAGAATTCGCGGCGCACATGCTGATGCATGCACTCGGCGAAGGCCTCGGCCAGGCGGTCCGCCAGGCTCTTCACGAGGATCGAGTGGTAGTCGTCGTTGGCCTTCTCGAATTCCGCGGCCTTGGCGTCGACATCGCCACCGGCACTGACCGCGAAGGCCCCGATGTAGTCGGGACCGCCGGCCTCCTTCGGCATCACGAAATCGGCCAGCGAGTGGCTCGGCTGACCCCGGCGCTTCTCGGTCTGCTGACGCAGGTGATGCAGCTTCTTCAGCACCTTGGAGCGATTCTCGTCGGTATAGACCTCGATATCGTCATCATTGACGGTGTTCGCCGGGAAGAAGCCCACCACGCCCCGCAGGGTGACCCACTTCTCGTCGATCATCCGCTGCAGCATCTCCTGGGCGTCCTTGAACAGCTTGCGCGCCTCTTCACCCACCTTCTCGTCATCCAGGATGCGCGGGTAGGCGGCGTGCAGCTGCCAGGAGTGGAAGAACGGCGTCCAGTCGATGTACTCGGCGACCTCGTTCAGGTCGTAGTCGTCGAAGCGCAGCAGCACGGAGCCGTCGCCATGCGGGTGCAGCACGGTCGGCTCGCCCGGCAGCTTGTCGGTCTCCAGCGCCTTCGGCTTGGTCGGGGTGTAGCTCGACCAGTCGATCTGCGGCTTGTTGGAACGCGCCTTCTCGAGGGTGACCCACTGGGTCTTCTTCTTGCGCCCGGCGTTCTGCACGCGCAGCTTTTCGTACTCCTCGCGGATCTCGGCGGCGTAGTTCTCGCGCAGCTCGGGGCTGATCAGGCTCTGGGCCACACCCACCGCACGCGAGGCGTCCTTCACCCAGACCACCGGGCCGGAGTAGTTCGGCTCGATCTTGACCGCGGTGTGGGCGCGCGAGGTGGTCGCGCCCCCGATCATCAGCGGGGTCGTCATGCCTTCGCGCTCGAGATCGGCGGCGAAGTTGGCCATCTCCTCCAGCGAGGGGGTGATCAGGCCGGACAGGCCGATGACATCCACATCGTGTTCCTTGGCGGCCTTCAGGATCTCGGCGCCCGGCTGCATCACGCCGATGTCGATGACCTCGAAGTTGTTGCACTGCAGCACGACGCCGACGATGTTCTTGCCGATGTCATGGACGTCGCCCTTCACCGTGGCCATCAGGATCTTGCCGTTGTTCTCGGTGCCGGTCTTCTCGGCCTCGATGTACGGGATCAGGTGGGCCACGGCCTTCTTCATCACGCGGGCGGACTTGACCACCTGCGGCAGGAACATCTTGCCCTCGCCGAACAGGTCGCCGACCACGTTCATGCCGTCCATCAGCGGACCCTCGATCACCTGGATCGGGCGGTCGTAGGCCTGGCGCGCCTCTTCCGTGTCGTCCACCACGTAGGTGTCGATGCCCTTGACCAGGGAGTGCTCGAGGCGCTTGGTGACCTCCCATTCGCGCCACTCGAGGTTCTCCTCCTTCTTGCCGCCGCCCTGGCCCTTGTACTCCTCGGACAGGTCAAGCAGTCGCTCGGTCGCGTCATCGCGACGGTTCAGGACCACGTCCTCGACCGCTTCCTTCAGCTTCTCGTCGATGTCGTCGTAGACCGCGAGCTGGCCGGCGTTGACGATGCCCATGTCCATGCCCGCCTTGATGGCGTGGTACAGGAACACCGCGTGGATCGCCTCGCGCACCGGTTCGTTGCCGCGGAAGGAGAACGACACGTTGGACACGCCGCCGGAGACCAGCGCGTGCGGCAGGTCGTTCTTGATGCGGCGGGTGGCCTCGATGAAGTCCACGCCGTAGTTGTTGTGCTCTTCGATACCGGTCGCGACCGCGAAGATGTTCGGGTCGAAGATGATGTCTTCGGCCGGAAAACCGACCTTCTCGGTCAGCAGCTTGTAGGCGCGGGTGCAGATCTCGACACGGCGGTCCTCGTTGTCGGCCTGGCCGTCCTCGTCGAAGGCCATGACCACGATCGCGGCGCCGTAGCGGCGGCACAGCTGGGCCTGCTTGATGAAATTCTCCTCGCCCTCCTTCATGGAGATCGAGTTGACCACCGGCTTGCCCTGCACGCACTTCAGGCCGGCCTCGATGATCTCGAACTTGGAGGAGTCGATCATCACCGGCACGCGGGCGATATCCGGCTCGCCGGCGAGCAGATTCAGGAATCGGACCATCGCGTCCTGCGACTCCAGCATCCCCTCGTCCATGTTGATATCGATGATCTGGGCGCCGCCCTCGACCTGGTTCAGCGCGACTTCCAGCGCGACGTCGTATTCCTCGTTCTGGATCAGGCGCAGGAACTTGCGCGAGCCGGTCACGTTGGTGCGCTCGCCGACGTTCACGAACAGCGAGTCGTCAGTAATGTTGCACGGCTCGAGGCCCGACAGGCGACAGGCCGCGGCAACCTCCGGGACCTTGCGCGGCGGATGCTTCTCCACCGCCTCGCGCATCGCGCGGATGTGCTCCGGCAACGTGCCGCAGCAGCCGCCGATGATGTTCAGCATGCCCTGCTCGGCCCACGGACCGACGTCCTCGGCCATCTGCTCCGGGGACTCGTCGTAGTCGCCGAACTCGTTCGGCAGGCCGGCGTTGGGGTGCGCGGAGACGTGGGTATCGGCGATGCGCGACAGCTCTTCCACGTACTGGCGCATTTCCTTCGCGCCCAGCGCGCAGTTCAGGCCGATGGAGACCGGGTTCGCGTGACGCACCGAGTTCCAGAAGGCCTCGGTGGTCTGGCCGGACAGGGTGCGGCCGGAGGCATCGGTGATCGTCCCGGAAATCATGATCGGGAGGTCCTTGCCGAGCTCGTCTTCCAGCGTCTTCACCGCGAAGATCGCGGCCTTGGCGTTCAGGGTGTCGAACACCGTCTCGATCAGCAGCAGGTCCACGCCGCCCTCGACCAGGGCCTCGGCGGCCTCCTTGTAGGCCTCGACCAGGGTGTCGAAATCGACGTTACGCGCGCCCGGGTCGTTCACGTCCGGGGAGATCGACGCGGTGCGGTTGGTCGGGCCGAGGATGCCGGCGACAAAGCGCGGCTTGTCCGGGGTCTTCTCGGTCCAGGCGTCGGCCGCCTTGCGCGCGAGCTTCGCGGATTCGCGGTTCAGCTCGGGGACCAGGTCCTCCATGTGGTAATCCGCCATCGCGATGCGGGTACCGTTGAAGGTGTTGGCCTCGATGATGTCGGCACCGGCCTCGAGATAGTCGTTGTGGATCTGCTCGATGATGTCCGGACGGGTCAGCGACAGCAGGTCGTTGTTGCCCTTCAGGTCGGACTCCCAGTCCTTGAAGCGCTCGCCGCGATAGTCGGCCTCCTCCAGCTTGTACAGCTGGATGGTGGTCCCCATGCCGCCGTCCAGGATCAGGATGCGCTCTTTCAGCGCCTTCTCGATATCGTTTCGTGTTGCCGTCATGTGCCGTACACCATTGGTTTCGAATGGGATGAGTGTACACGCCGGGGTTCCATCCCGGCCGTGGAGCCCACCCTTCCGGCAGGCTCTTTGGTATCTCGTGGCGGTCTGGGATGCCCCTGTTTGCGCCCGTGCACGGAGATGTCACGATAGCGCCATGCAGGAACATCCGATCCGCTGGTTCATCACTGCCCCGCAGGCCTGCCCCTATCTGGACGACCGCGAGATGCAGAGCCTCCTGGTCGACCCCGCGGTCAGCCTGGGCGGTGCCCGCTTCGGCCAGCTACTGGCCGAGGGCTTTCGCCGCAGCGGTCAGTTTGTCTACCGGCATCACTGTCCCGAATGCGCGGCCTGCGTGCCGGTACGCATTCCGGTCGCGCGCTTTCGCCCGAATCGCAGCCAGCGCCGTTGCCTGGACCGCAATCAGGATCTCGCGGTGGCGATCCGGCGCCCGCCGGAGCAGCCGGGCACCGGGCCCGCGGCCGATCTCGACGAGCACATGCCGTTGTTCTCGCGCTACCAGACCGCCCGCCACGCGGGCGGGGGCATGGAGCAGATGGGGCGCGAGGAATACACGGGGATGCTGGCCCACCATAACGGCCCGGTGGATCTGATCGAATTCCGCCAGGCCGGCACGCTGGTCGCGGTGGCCGTCACCGACCGCACCCCGCAGGGGCTGTCGGCGATGTACAGCTTCTTCGATCCGGATCAGCCGCGCCGCGGCCTGGGCACCCTCGCGATCCTGACCCAGGTGGCGCATGCGCACCGCCTCGGTCTACCCCATGTCTACCTCGGCTACTGGATCGACCAGGCGCCGAAGATGGAATACAAGACCCGCTTCCAGCCGCTCGAAGGCCGCATGGACGGGGTCTGGAGGCGACTGCCCGCCTGACGGCGGCCAGCCCCCCGGTCCCTGCTTCGCAAGCGCGACCTAGCGGGCCGGCTTGCGGAAGCGGAAGATGCCCCAGGTCAGGTAGCCCGAGTTGCCGCCATCGACCCAGTGCTGCAGGCCCTGCTTCATGCGGTCGATGTAGTCCTGCGAGATGTAGTGCTTCAGCTCGTCCTCGCGGGACTCGAGCTCCTGCTTCACGCGGCCGTAGTGGGTCGCGATCTGGCTGGAATGCTCCTCGAAACCGACCTCTTCCAGACCCGCTGCCTTGGCCGCCTCACGGTAAAACTCGGGGCTAGCCAGCGAATCCAGATGGATGCGGGCGAGGATCGGGTTCAGCACGCCGTCCGGGCAATCGTCGGTCTGCATCGGATCGGTGAAGATCAGCCAGCCACCCGGCTTCAGCACTCGAGCGGCCTCCTGAATCACCTTCTTCTTGTTTTCGTTCTCGCTATGCAGGAACGAGTCTTCGGACCAAACCACGTCATAGGACGCGTCCGGCTCGTCGACCTTCTCGAAGCTGCCGTCGACCACGGTGATCTTGTGGTCCAGGTGGCGCGCCTTGTTGATCTCGCGGTCGCGCTCGTTTTCCTTCTCGGACAGGTTCAGCGCGGTGACTTCGCAGCCGTAGTTCTCGACCAGGTAGCGCGCGACACCGCCGTAACCGGCGCCCATGTCGAGCACGCGCCATTCCGGCTGCGGCTCGCCGAGCAGGTCGGACATATGGGCGACCGTGCGCCGGCTGGCGTCGCCGATCGGCTCGTCCTTGTACTCGTACAGCCCGATATGGAGGTCTTCACCGCCCCACACCATCTTGTAGAAGGTGTCGGCGTCCTCGCTGTTGTAATAGTCGCGAGCCGTCTCGACGACGTCGGAGTAGTTCTCGCTCATCGTTCCTCGCCCTCGATATAACGCTTGTCGGCAACGTGGATGAAGAAGTCGGGATCGGTCTCGCGATAGGTCTCCTGGAAGTCCCCGTAGGTCTCGATCTTCTGGAAACCGACCTCGCGCATCAGGCGGCGCACATAGGCCTTGCGCAGCGGGAACATGTTCAGGAAGTACTCGGAGCCATCCGGGAAGCGATACTGGAAGCGGGCCAGGCCTTCGTCGACATGGGCCGGCTGCACCTGCACGTCGTCGCCGCAGTAGTAGTAGGTGTGCTTGGACGAGTAGCCGTGGTCCATGATGGTGTCGTAGTTGCGCTGGTCGAGGATCAGCACGCCATCGTGGTTCAGGGCGGAGTAGAACTCGGCCAGGGCCTTGCGGCGGTCATGTTCGTTGAACAGGTGGGTAAACGAGTTGCCCAGACAGACCACGGCGTCGTAACGGCCGTAGATATCGCGGTTCAGCATGCGCCAGTCGGCCTGCACGGTGCGCAGGATGTGCCCGCGCTTGCGGCCGTTCTCGAAGGCCTTGACGAGCATCTCCGGGGCGCCGTCGGCGGTCACCACGTCAAAGCCCGCTTCGCGCAGCTGTACGGAGTGAAAACCGGTACCGGCGGCCACGTCCAGCACGCGCTTGGCGCCACGCTTCTTCAGTTCCTCGATAAAGAAGGTGCCTTCGCTCTTGGCGCGGTTGTCCCAGTCGATCAGGTCGTCCCACTTGTCGACGAAACCGGTGGTGTACTCGTTGAGGTAGTTCTCGGTATCGCGACGTTCGGTCGGCTTGTCACCGAAATCCTGATCATTCTTGATGTTCGCTGCCATGCTGGTTCCTCTTGGCTTTTGCTGCTGTCGTAAGCGTGAACGGACGGCCCGCGGCCGATCCGTCGGCACAACACCCCGCAAACGCAGAGAACCGCGACCCCCGAATGTCCCGGCGGTCTCGCCATTCGCCCGATCCGCCCAGGCCAGGCCTGGTGTTCGGGTAGCAATGCAACGGGCGCGTTGTTCGCAGCGCCCGCTACCGGCCTGGCCGGTTCATCCTGCACATCCGGAGGGCTCTTCATTACCCGGATGCCGAGCCGTGGTCTGGCGGGCCCATCCCGCCTGGCTCGGGGATCGTTTACGGCGCCTCGCGCTGCGTCTGAACGCGGGCGTTGTGTCCGAAATCGTTTTTATACCCTGAAGGTTTTGCGCAAAAATTACAAGTTGAGCCCCGGCCCGCCCGCTGTGCCGCGGCCGGGTCGAAGCCGCCTCCACGGGCGTCACGCGTTCGATATAATGGCGGTTTTTGCAGCGATCCCGAGGCCCCGCATGACCCCCAGCCGCCCCATCCAGCGCGCCCTTTTGTCGGTCTCCGAGAAGACCGGCGTCGTGGAGCTTGCCCGCGCCCTGCACGAGCGCGGCGTGGAGCTTCTGTCCACCGGCGGCACGGCCCGCCTGCTGGCCGAAAACAACCTTCCGGTGACCGAGGTTTCCGCGCACACGGGCTTCCCCGAGATCATGGATGGCCGGGTCAAGACCCTGCACCCGCGCATCCACGGGGGCCTGCTGGGGCGGCGCGACATCGACTCCGCGGTGATGGCCGAGCAGGACATCCCCCCGATCGACCTGCTGGTGGTGAACCTCTATCCCTTCGAGGCGACCGTGGCCCGACCCGGGTGCAGCCTGGAGGATGCCATCGAGAACATCGACATCGGCGGGCCCGCGATGCTGCGTGCGGCGGCCAAGAACTACCGTGACGTGGCGGTGGCCACCAGCCCCGACCAGTACGGCGAGATCGTCGCGGCCATCGGCGATCACGGGGAGGTCCCGCAGTCCCTGCGCTTCCGCCTGGCGGTGGCGGCCTTCGACCACGTCGCGCGCTACGACGCCGCGATCAGCAATTACCTGTCGGCCCTGGACGAGGACGGCGAGGCCGCGCCCTTCCCCGGGCAGCTGAACGCCACCTTCGAGCGCGTCGAGACCCTGCGCTACGGCGAGAACCCGCACCAGCGCGCCGCGTTCTACCGCGATCCGCAGCCCACACCCGGCACCCTGGCCAGTTACCGCCAGCACCAGGGCAAGTCGCTGTCCTACAACAACCTGGCGGACGCCGATGCCGCCTGGGAATGCGTGCGCCAGTTCGAGGCCGGAGCCTGCGTGATCGTCAAGCACGCCAACCCCTGCGGCGTGGCGGTCGCGCCGAGTCAGCTGATGGCCTACGAGCGCGCCTTCCAGACCGACCCGACATCGGCCTTCGGCGGCATCATCGCCTTCAACCGCCCGCTGGACGGCGACACCGCGCATGCGATTGTCAGCCGCCAGTTCGTCGAGGTCGTGATCGCCCCCGAGATCACGCCGGGCGCGCTGCGCGCGCTGGCCACCAAGAAGAACGTCCGGGTACTGGAGATCCCGCCGGCGGGCGTTGGCCCGGGCCTGGACTACAAGCGCATCGGCGGCGGGCTGCTGGTCCAGGATGCGGACCGCGGCAGCCTGGCCGATGTGGAACTGAAGACCGTGACCGCGCGCGCGCCGTCGGAACAGGAGATGAAGGACCTGTGCTTCGCCTGGCAGGTCGCCAAGTACGTCAAGTCCAACGCCATCGTCTATACCCGCGACCAGCAGACCATCGGGGTCGGGGCGGGCCAGATGAGCCGCGTGTACTCCGCGCGCATCGCCGGCATCAAGGCCGCGGACGAAGGCCTGCAGGTCGCCGGCTCGGTGATGGCCTCGGATGCCTTCTTCCCGTTCCGCGACGGCATCGACGCCGCAGCCGAGGCCGGTATCACCGCGGTGATCCAGCCGGGCGGCTCGATGCGCGATCAGGAGGTGATCGACGCCGCCAACGAGCACGACATCGCCATGCTGTTCACCGGCATGCGCCACTTCCGCCACTGAGGTCCCGATGAACGTACTGGTAATCGGCAACGGCGGGCGCGAGCATGCGCTGGCCTGGAAGCTGGCGCAGTCGCCGCGCGTCGAGCGCGTCCTGGTGGCCCCCGGCAACGCGGGCACCGCGCGCGAGGCCAAGTGCGAGAACGTCGACGTCGGCGTCACCGACATCGACGCGCTGCTGGCCCTGGCCGAACGCGAGGCCATCGCGTTTACCGTGGTCGGCCCCGAGGCACCCCTGGTCGCCGGCGTGGTGGATGCCTTCCGCACCGCCGGCCGGCGCTGCTTCGGCCCCACGGCAAAGGCCGCGCAGCTCGAGGGCTCCAAGAGCTTCGCCAAGGACTTCATGCACCGCCACCACATCCCGACAGCCGCCTACGGCAGCTTCGAGGACGAACAGGCCGCGCTGGAGTTCATCGCCACCCACGGCGCGCCCATTGTGGTCAAGGCCGACGGCCTGGCCGCCGGCAAGGGCGTGATCCTCGCGCAGACCGAGGACGAGGCCCGCGCGGCGGTGCACGACATGCTGGCCGGCAACGCCTTCGGGGAGGCCGGCAACCGCGTGGTCATCGAGGAATTCCTGACCGGCGAGGAGGCCAGCTTCATCTGCATGGTGGACGGCGAGCACGTGCTGCCGCTGGCCTCCTCGCAGGACCACAAGGCGCGCGACAACGGCGACCAGGGCCCGAACACGGGCGGCATGGGGGCCTATTCACCCGCCCCGGTGGTGACCGATGCGCTGCATGCGCGCATCCTGCACGACGTCATCGAACCGACCGTGCAGGGCATGGCCGCCGACGGCGAACGCTACACCGGCTTTCTGTATGCCGGCGTGATGATCGACGCTGCGGGCAACCCGAAGGTCTTGGAGTTCAACTGCCGCTTCGGCGACCCCGAGACCCAGCCGATCCTCAGCCGCCTGGAATCGGACCTCAGCGAACTGGTCGAGGCGGCGCTGGACGGGCGTCTGGACGCGGTCGAGGCCCGCTGGGATGCGCGCGTAGCGCTGGGCGTGGTCCTGGCCGCCGGGGGCTATCCGGGGGACTACCGCAAGGGCGACGTCATCAGCGGCCTGGAGACCGTGGAGGCCGATCCCGACGCCCACGTGTTTCATGCCGGAACCGCCCGCGATGTCGAGGGTCGCATCGTGACCGCCGGCGGTCGCGTACTCTGCGTGGTCGGCCTCGGAGCCGACGTGAAGAGCGCGCAGAAAAAGGCCTACGCGGCCGTACACCAGATTCATTTCGACGATATATACTGCCGAACAGATATCGGCTATCGCGCCGTCGCCCGGGAAGGATAATTCCGGGCATCGGCGCTTCTACCCCCTTTCTGGAGATCCGCCCGATGGCCGCCCCCGAAGTGACCCACCTGCCCAACCTTCCCAACGATGTGGAGGGTCTGCGGCAGTCGATCCGCGATGCCGTGGTCCGCGTGGTCGGCGAGGACCCGCGCCAGGCCACCGAACGCGACTGGATGGAGGCCCTGGCCTTCGCCATCCGCGAACGCATGGTGGAGCGCCGCCTGCTGACCCGCCGGCAGTTCGCCGACGAGGACGTCAAGCGCGTCTACTACCTGTCGCTGGAATACCTGATCGGGCGCATGCTCGAGGCCAACCTGCGCAACATGGGCATCCTCGAGCCGGCCCGCCAGGCCATGGCCGATCTCGGCGTCGACCTCGACACCATTCTGGACCTCGAAGACGACGCGGCCCTCGGCAATGGCGGGCTGGGGCGCCTGGCCGCCTGCATCCTGGAATCCCTGGCGACCCAGGGCTACCCCGGCTACGGCTACGGCATCCGCTACGAGTTCGGCATGTTCCGCCAGCAGTTCGAGCCCTACCATCAGGTGGAACACCCGGACAACTGGCTGCGCTACGGCAACCCCTGGGAGTTCCCGCGCTCGGACCGCAAGTATCCGATCCACTTCTACGGCTACGTGGTCGAGCACCATCACCCCGATGGCTCCACCCGCTACACTTGGGAGGACGGCGAGGAAGTCCTGGCCATGGCCTACGACTACCCCACCGCGGGCTATGGCCGGCGCAACGTGAACAACCTGCGCCTGTGGGCGGCCAAGGCCACCCGCGACTTCGACCTGCGCTATTTCAATGAAGGCGACTACATCCGCGCGGTCGCGGACAAGGCGGAGTCGGAGACCATCTCGATGGTCCTGTACCCCAACGACGCCACCGCGATCGGCAAGGAACTGCGCCTGAAGCAGGAGTACTTCTTCGTCTCGGCCTCGCTGCAGGACATCATGGAGCGCCATCTGGCTCTGGACTACAGCCTCGACGCCCTGCCCGACAAGGTCGCGATCCAGCTGAACGACACCCACCCGGCGATCGCCGTCGCGGAGCTGATGCGCCTGCTGATGGACGAGCACGAGCTGCCCTGGGAGCGCGCCTGGGAGCTGACCCGGCGCACCTTCGCCTACACCAATCACACCCTGATGCCCGAGGCCCTGGAGACCTGGCCGGTGGAGCTGATGGAACGCGTACTGCCACGCCACATGGGGATCATCTACCAGATCAACCATGGCTTCCTGGAGGAGGTACGCCACCGCTATCCGGGCGACAACGACCGCCTGGCGCGGCTGTCCATCATCGACGAGGAACACGGCCGCCGGGTCCGCATGGCCCACCTCGCGGTGGTGGGTTCGCACCGCGTCAACGGCGTGGCGGCGCTGCACACCCAGTTGCTGCAGGAGACCCTGTTCGAGGACTTCTACAACCTGTGGCCGGAGCGCTTCGTGAATGTCACCAACGGGGTGACCCCGCGCCTGTGGATGATCCAGTCCAACCCCGCGCTCACCGAACTGCTGGGCCAGCGCATCGGCGACGACTGGCAGTACGACCTGGATCGCCTGCGCGCGCTGGAACCCTACGCCCACGACGCCGACCTGCAGAAGGCCTTCATGGACGTGAAGCGCGCGAACAAGCAGCGCCTGGCGGACCTGGTGCGCGAGCGCACCGGCGTGGAGCTGAACCCGGACGTCATGTTCGACGTGCAGATCAAGCGCATCCACGAGTACAAGCGCCAGCTGCTGAAACTCCTGCACGTGGTGGACCTGTACCGCCGCATCCGCGCCGGCGAGGACATCCCGCCGCGCGTGGTGCTGTTCGGCGGCAAGGCCGCGCCGGGTTATGCCCGGGCCAAGGGCATCATCCAGGTGATCAACGAGGTCGCCGACATCGTCAACCATGACCCGGCCATCGGCGACCGCCTGAAGTGCGTGTTCTTCCCCAACTACGAGGTCAGTTCGGCGAGCATCATCATCCCGGCGGCGGATGTCTCCGAGCAGATCTCCACCGCCGGCTTCGAGGCTTCCGGGACCGGCAACATGAAGCTGGCGCTCAACGGCGCCCTGACCATCGGCACCCTGGACGGTGCCAACATCGAGATCCGGGACGCGGTGGGCGAGGACTCCATCTTCATCTTCGGCATGACCGCCGACGAGGTCGTCGAGCACCGCCGCCACGGCCCGTCCCCGGAGGCCATACTGGCCGGCCAGCCGGGCCTCGCCGCCGCAGTCGAGATGATCGAGTCCGGGTTCTTCACCTGCAACGACCCGGGCACCCACGCCGACCTCGGTCGCTACCTGCGCCAGGAAGATCCCTTCTTCGTGATCGCCGACTATGCGGCCTACGCCGAGGCCTGCGCGCGGGCGGACACCCTGTACGCCGACCGCGCCGCCTGGGCCGAGGCCGCCATCCTGAATGTCGCACGCATGGGGTATTTCTCGATCGACCGCACGGTGCGCGACTACGCCCGCGAGATCTGGGACATCACGCCGGAGCCGGTCGCCCCGTCGCGCACCAACGGCGCCGCCTGACGCGGCGGCGCGCGCTTAGAGTTTCCCTCAGGCCTCCGGCAATCCCAGGCGGCGCAGCCAGCCGTCGGGGTTGCCGGCGCACACCAGAAACTCGGGGTTCAACAGGCTCTCGCGCGTGTTGTAGCGAAGCTCCTGGCCCTGGAGGTCGGTCACCCGGCCGCCGGCCGCCCGCACCACCGCATGGGCCGCCGCGGTATCCCATTCGCTGGTGGGCCCCAGGCGCGGATAGATATCGGCGGCGCCCTCGGCCACCAGGCACAGCTTCATCGAGCTGCCCATGCTGACCAGCTCGTGCGGGCCCAGCCGGTCCAGCGCGAGCTTCAGGCGTTCCGCCCCGTGTGAACGGCTGCCCGCCACCACGGGATGATCCGTGCCGATGCGCTCGCTGGCGACCGCAATCGTGCGCGGGGCCTGGTCTTCGTCCCGCCGGATCGCCACCCCGTCGCGGTGCCCGGCATACAGCCGCTTGAGCACCGGACACCAGACCACGCCCAGGACCGGCTCGTGGTTGTGAATCAGCGCCACGTTCACGGTGAACTCGCCATTGCGCTTCACGAACTCGCGGGTCCCGTCGAGGGGATCGATCAACCAGTAGGTCGGCCACTGCCGACGCCGCGCGAAGGGCACGTCCTGCCCCTCCTCGGACAACACCGGCCAGTCCGGGTCGATATCCGACAGCCCGCCGACCAGGATACGGTGGGCGGCCAGATCCGCCTCGGTCAGCGGCGAGTGGTCGGCCTTCTCGGTGACCGCGAAACGGGTCTCGTAGAGCTCGAGAATGGCGTGGCCGGCCGCGTCGGCCAGGCTCGAAACCTCGTGCATCAGGGCAGTCAGGGCCGCATCCTTCGGCGGAGCATGCATGGGGAACTCCCGTTTTCCCGGAACATTCCCCCTAGCTTGGCAGGGTTGCGGCCCCGGGGGAACACCGGCGCGCGCCAGGAGGCCTCTATCCGTCGAGGTAGTCGCGCACCATGTACAGGGCGGCAATGGAACGCGCCTCGGTCAGGTCCTCGCGTGCAACCAGCTCCGTCAGGCGGTCCAGCGACCAGGGCACCACCTCGATCGCCTCCGGCTCGTCGCCCTCCGCGGTCTCGGGGTAGAGATCCTCGGCCAGCACCAGATGCGTCTGGTGGGCCATGTAGCCGGGCGCCACGGTCAGCGCGCCCAGGTGGGTCAGGTGGTGTCCGGCGTGCCCCACCTCCTCCATGATCTCCCGGTTGGCGGCGGCCAGGATGTCCTCGCCCGCCTCGATGCGTCCCTTGGGCAGGCCCAGCTCGTAGCGGTGGGTGCCCGCGGCGTATTCGCGGATCAGGAGGATGGTCCGGTCGGCCTGCACCGGGGCGATGATCACCGCACCATGGCCGCGGCTGACCAGGCGCTCAAAGCAGGTGCGCGCGCCATTGCTGAACTCGAGGTCCAGCTCTTCCACCTCGAACAGGCGACTGCTGGCGACCGTGCGTCGCCCCTGGACATCCGGCTTGTCTCGGCTCATGCGCCCTCCCGGGCGGTCAGTGGCTGTTGCGCAGACGCACCAGGGTCCGCAGTTCGCCCTCGAACAGGGTGTCGAACATGAACCCGTGATCGGAGGTCACCACCTCGAACCCGTCCTGCTCGGCCGGCTCGGTCTCCGCCAGGCGCAGATCCAGATCGCCCCAGCTCACGGCCATGGTGACGCGCATCGGGAAATAGCCGTCGAGGAAGCGGCGAACGAACGGGCCGTTCTCCAGGCGATAGACGCCGTCCCCCTCGTGCTCGACGATCTTCATGCGCGCGGTCACACAGACCTCGGCGTCCTTCTCCACCCCGCGCAGATCCACACGATCGCCCTCGGCGCGCGCGGATTCGATGTTGCGGGTGGACTCGACCTGGAGTTCGTCGATGGTCGCCTCATTGTACACAATGACCATGCGCCGAATGGCCGCCACATCGTTGTGGCACTGGCGCAGATCGGCCCATCCGTCCTTCAGGGAGGAGGCCGTGATGCGGATCTGATTCTGGTGGTGATGCGGCGTCCGGTCCGGCTCCTCCAGCAGGAACGTCAGCTCCGGGCTGGTCGTCTGGGTCTGGTCCGGGGAGACCGTCTCGCCCCACAGGGCATCATCCTCAAACGGATCATAGTCCGGATCATCCGGGTCCATCGCCAGGGTGGGGCCCGGCAGTGCCAGAAGCGCGGCAAGAAGGGGCGCGGGCAGAAACCGCACCTGGGGTACCATGAGAGCCATAACCAATCCCCTCGATCATGTGGCCGTCTGCTGTGGACCCGCAAAACCCCGAAAAAAATCCGCACGCCCCCGCGCTCGCCGTGGACTGGAGTCGCATCGACACCGTGCTGTTCGACATGGACGGCACGCTGCTCGACCTGCACTTCGACAACCGCTTCTGGCGCGAGCTGATCCCGCGGGAGTACATCCGCTGCCAGCCGGACGACCCGGAATGCGCACGCCGCCGCCTGGAGGACGAGATGCAGCGGGTGCGCGGCAAGCTGGAATGGTACTGCGTGGATCACTGGACGCGCTTCACCGGGCTGGACATCCTGGGCCTGAAACGCGAACTGGCCCATCATATCGCCCTGAAACCGCATGCCGATGCGTTGCTGGCCGCCCTTGAACGTGCCGGCCGACGGCGGGTGCTGGTGACCAATGCCCACCCGCAGGTCTACGCCTTCAAGCACCGGCTCACCCGCATCGGCGACCGCCTGGACACCATCGTCTCCGCCCACGATCTGGATTGCGCGAAGGAAGAGGCCGCGTTCTGGGAGCGCCTGCAGCGGGTCGCCCCCCATGACCCGGAGCGCACCCTGCTGGTGGACGACAACCTGCTGGCGCTGGCGAGCGCCGCCGGGGCGGGCATCGCAGAGCTGCGCGGCATTCGATACCCGGACGAGCGCGGCGAGCCCATGCACTCGGAGGACTTCGTGCTGCTGGAGTCGCTCGCGGATCTGATGTCCGGCCTGCCCGCCACGAGAGACAGGGCCGGCGATTCGGCGGCTACTTGACCGGGGTCGGCAGGTTGCGGATCAGGTCCAGGCGGATCTGCACCGGCCGGCCTTCGCACTCGCCATCCAGCCAATGATAACCATCCGCCTCGCGCACTTCGCGGGGCGTTACCTTGCCCCACCAGGCCTGGCTGGAGTCCGGCTCGGCCCAGTTCAGTTGCAGGGTCTCGCCGGTGAGGATGGCGATCTCCAGACGCTCGGCGACATGGCGGGGAATGGCGGCATCGGTCATCGTAGGGCTTCGCGGTAGTCAGTCGGGTCGGGGATGCCGGCCGCGGCGAACGCGGCGCGCCGGGCCTGGCACTGCGGGCAGCGCCCGCAGTGGCGCGATTGTGCCAGAAGGCAGCTCCAGGTGCGGCGCCAGTCGATCCCCAGCGGATCCGTCGTGGCGATGATTTCCGCCTTCGACTGCTCGATCAGCGGCGCCTCGACCTGCAGGCGCGGGACCAGGGTCCCGGCCAGCGCCGAGACCTGCTCCACGAACCCGGGCTGCGAACCCGGCCCATGCCCCTGATCCTCGCGGTTCAGGGCCAAAAGGATACGCCCGGCACCGTGGTGTTCGGCCAGGTTGACCGCCAGCGCCAGCACCAGCAGATTGCGCTGGGGCAACGGCACATGGCCGACCCAGTCGTTGCGCCGGGTGAAGGCCGCGCGCAGGGACTGCAGGTCCAGCGCGACGGGCGTCGCGCCGTAGACCCCGGCCAGATGCTCCACCGCCGCCCATTCGCGGGCCGCATTGCGCTGGCCATAGTCGACCCAGACGGCGCGCAGCACCTTGCCGGCTGCATGGCACTGCGCCAGCAGGGCGCTGCTCTCGATGCCGCCGGAGAGCAGGAGGAGATCGGGGGATTCAGGCCGAACGGATTCCATTCGGGCACCATACCGCACAGCGCGAGTAGACGGAGACCACGCGGTGATTGAACAACTACGCAGCCACTGGCAGCGCCTGCTGGGCGCCGAACGCAGCGATCGCGCCGAGGGCGATCCCGAACAGCGCCTGCAGCGCGCCGCCGCGGCCCTGATCATGGAGGTCTGCCGCGCCGACTTCGAGCTGCACGCGGAGGAGCTCGAATCGGTACGCGCCAGCCTGATCGAACTGTTCCGGCTCGACGGCGACACCGCCGACGCGCTGCTGGAGATCGCACAGGAGGAGAGCGACGCGCTGATCTCCATCCACCCGATGGTGCGCGAGGTCAATGCGGCCTTCAATGCCGAGCAGAAGGCCGACATCCTGCGCGCCCTGTGGCGCGCCGCCTGGGCCAACCGCGACCTGCACAAGCGTCAGGAGGCGGTCATCCGGCACCTCGCGGACCTGCTCTACGTGCCGCACGCCACCTTCATCCGGACCAAGCACGAGGTCCTAGGGAAACACTGATTCATGTACACGCTCGCGTTGGCACCCCAGGTTCTTCGAGACAAGGCGCGTCGTGCAGCGGGTAGTGGTTCTACCCGCAAGCGGCGCAACGCCGTATCGGGGAACCTGGGGTGCCAACCCCACAAACCATTCAATGCAGGGGCTCGGCCGCTTTTGCGCGCGCACAGCGTTGCGGTTCCCTTGTGCAGAATGACTGCACGGCAGTCACCGCGCCTTGTTCGCACGCAAAAGCGACTCGAGCGCGAGCGTATACATCAAGCAGTGTTTCCCTGGGCGATGCGGCCGATCCGGACTGATCGGGGAGTTCGCTGATGGGTGACCCGGGCACCCTCCTGGCCGCGCTGGCGGTGGGCATCCTCGGCGGCGTGCACTGCCTGGGGATGTGCGGCGGCATCGTCGGCGCAATCTCCATGGGCCACGGTCGCCGCGGGCCGGGGCTGGACCTGCTGCTGGCCTACAACCTCGGGCGCATGGCGAGCTATGTCGTTGCCGGGGCCCTGGCCGGGTGGCTGGGGGCCAGTCTGCTGGGCGGCCTGCCGGCCGGTCAGGCGATCCTGCAGGGCTTCGCCGCGGTCTTCCTGATCCTGCTCGGGTTCTATCTCGCCGGCTGGTGGCCGATCCTCGCGCGCCTGGAACAGGCCGGCGGGGTGCTGTGGCGGCGCATCGAACCGCTGGGGCGGCGCTTCCTGCCAGTGCGCCACGCCGGGCAGGCCCTGGTGGTCGGCGGGCTGTGGGGCTGGCTGCCCTGCGGGCTGGTGTACAGCGTGCTGGCCTGGTCACTGGGCGCCGGCGGGGCCCTGGAGGGCGCCGCGCTGATGGGTGCCTTTGCCCTGGGCACGCTGCCCAATCTGCTGCTGATGGGGGTGTTCGCCGCACGCCTGGCGACCTTCGTGCGCCGCCCCTGGGTCCGCCGGATCGCCGGCGGCGGGGTCGCGCTGTATGGGGTCTGGATGCTGCTGAGTGTGGCGATGTGATCCCCCGCCCGGGCGGGCGGGGGATCATTCGGAAGGCCCCGGGCGGGGCTCAGTCCACGAAAAAGTCGCGCGAGAAGCGCACCGGCAGCACGCGTTCGCTGCCCGCCGGGGCGACATCGATCGCGAAGTCGAGGGTCTCGCCGCTGCGAACCGTCACCTCCGACAGGAAGTAGATGGCATCACCATCCTGGATCTCGCGGAAACGCAGGTTGCGCATCTGGTCGTTCATGTTGGTGGCCGACCCGGTGACCTCGGCGGAGACCGCCTGCAGACCGTTATCGCCCCGCTCCATCACGCTGACGTTGACCATCGCCCGGTTGGAACTGCGCCGCACGTCATAGGCCCGCGCGACCTCCGGCGACAGGAAGGTGGTGTTGATCACGTTGTAGTGGACGACGTAATTGTCGAATTCCGCCTCGTTGGCGGATGCGATCGAGCTGCCGAGAGCGACCGCCGCCAAAGCGACGAGAAAGCCGGTAAAGACCCGATGCACTCTTGCCATGGCTGACTCCTTTGCCTGATGGGGAAAGCGGGGCCCTGCGGAGACAGGCTCTCAGGTACCCCTGTCTTCGAGTCTAGCCGCTTTTGCTGCGATTGAAACCGGGGGTGGCGGCGCGCGTGCCGACCCCCGCTCGGCGGATTCAGAAAGAGCGGACGATAATCAGCAGGATATAGAGCCCGACCAGGGCAATCATCGGCGAAAAATCGATCGCACCGGTGTTCGGCAGGGCCCGGCGCAGCGGGCCGAGGATGGGACGGTTCACCGCGCCGGCCAGGCGCATGATGGGGTTGTTGGCGGCGCCGCCGCCCCCGGCCTGGATCCAGCTCATCACCACCTCGACGATCAGCGCGATGATGAAGACCCAGATCACGGTGGTCAGCAGCTCGCGGATCGCCACGGCCAGGATGAGCCCGAGCCCCACGTCCACGCCAACGATGAGCACGCGCAACCAGATCTCGATGAACTTGAGCACGATCATCAGCACGATCGCGGCGAGATCGACCCGTCCCACGGACGGAATCACCGGCCGCAGCACCCGCAGCGGCGGATCGGTCAGCATCACGATGGTCTGCGAGATCGGGTTGTAGTAGTCGGCCCGCACCAGGCCGAAGATCGTCCGCAGGATCAGCAGGATGATGTAGATCCCGAAGACAACGCTGACGAGGAAGATGGCGATCTCTTGTCCGGTTCCGGCGGCGGGCATGCGGGCTCCTTGCGGTGCAGCGAGTTAACCGCGCCCATTCTCCGGCAAGCCCGGCGGGATGCCAAGCTGTGACGCGTCCGGTGCGGCTTGCCGGCGCGGCTCAGCCGCCGCGGCGGGCATCCATGCAGTCGCGCACCCGGGTGGCGATCTCCTCGATCGACAGCTCGGTCACGTCCAGGTGCGGGATCCGCCAGGTGTCGAAGAACTCCTGGATCGCCACGCATTCCGCCCGGCACTGCGCCAGACTCGCGTAGCGGCTGTCGGGACGGCGCCCCTCGCGAATCTGCGCCAGGCGCTGTGGCGTAATGGTCAGGCCCACCAGTCGACCGCCGAGCCCCCGCAGCCCTTCGGGCATGTGCGGGATATCGCCCTGGTGCAGGTCCTCCGGGACCAGCGGGTAGTTGGCGGCAAACAGGGCGTAGTTCATCGCCAGATAGAGACTGGTGGGTGTCTTGCCGGAACGCGAGGCCCCCAGCAGCACGACGTCGGCGACCGACAGATCCTGAGTGGCCAGGCCATCATCATGGGCCAGGGTGTAGTTCAGCGCCTCGATGCGGCGGTCGTAGCGGCTGACGTCGCCCATGCCATGGGCCCGTCCGGACACGGACTGCGACGCGACCCCCAGCAGGCCCTCCAGTCGCTCCACCTGCTCGCCGAAGACATCGATCACCGGCACCGGGCAATGGCGCAGATCGGCCCGCAGGTCGGCATTCGCCAGGGTGGCGACCACCAGGGCCGGCTGCGGACCGGCCTCGGCCCGGGCGAACACGCCGGCCAGGCGGCCGGGGGTCTGCACGAATGGCAGTCGGTGCCAGGCCGGGTCGACATCCGGAAACTGGGTGAACAGCGAGCGCGCCAGCGTCTCCGCGGTGATCCCGGTCCCGTCCGAAACCAGGTAGACCTGCGGGCACTGGGCGGCGGCATCAGCCATTACCGGGCTCCCGCCCCTGTGCGAGCTGTTCCCAGGTGGACAACAGCGAATCGGGGTTCAGCGACAGCGACTCGATGCCCTCGTTCATCAGCCAGGCCGCCAGCTCCGGATAGTCGGACGGGGCCTGGCCGCAGATACCGACGTACTTGTCGGCGCGACGGGCGGCCCGGATGGCCATACTCAGAAGCGCCTTCACCGCATCGTCGCGCTCGTCGAACGACTCCGCGACCAGCCCGGAGTCGCGGTCCACCCCCAGGGTCAGCTGGGTCAGATCGTTGGAGCCGATGGAGAAGCCGTCGAAATGCTCGAGAAAACGCGCCGCCAGCAGCGCGTTGGAGGGGATCTCGCACATCATCACGACCTTCAGGCCGTTCTCGCCGCGGCGCAGCCCCTCCTCGTCCAGCACCCGGATCACGTCCTCGGCCTCGGTCAGGGTGCGCACGAACGGGACCATGATCTGCACGTTGTCCAGGCCCATGTCGTCGCGCACCCGCCGCAGGGCCTCGCACTCCATCGCGAAGGCCGGACGGAAGGTCTCCGAGCGGTAGCGCGAAGCCCCGCGAAAGCCGAGCATGGGGTTTTCTTCCTGCGGCTCGTAGCCACGCCCCCCGATCAGGTGGGCGTACTCGTTGGACTTGAAGTCGGACAACCGCACGATCACCGGCTCCGGCGCGAAGGCCGCCGCCAGCGTCGCGATGCCCTCGGACAGCTTGCGCACGAAGAATTCGCGCGGGCCGTCGTCGAATCCATGCAGCCGCTCGGCAATGCGCTCCTGGACCTCGGGGTCCAGGCGGCCCGGGTCCTCGGCGTAGTCCAGCAGCGCCAGCGGGTGCACCCCGATGGTGCCGTTGATGATGAACTCCAGCCGCGCCAGGCCGATCCCGGCATGCGGAAGCTGCGAGAAGGCATAGGCACGACCCGGGTTGGCCACGTTCAGCATCAGTTTGACCGGCAGCTGCGGCAGTTCGCCGATGTCGGTCTTCTTCACCGTGTACTCGAGTGTGCCCGGATACACGTGACCATCATCCCCCTCGGCGCAGGAGACGGTCGCCTGCATCCCGTCGGAGAGCACCTCGGTCGCATTGCCGCAGCCCACTACCGCCGGGATGCCCATCTCGCGGGCGATGATCGCCGCGTGGCAGGTACGCCCGCCGCGGTTGGTGACGATCGCGGCGGAGCGCTTCATCACCGGCTCCCAGTCGGGATCGGTCATATCCGCGACCAGGATGTCGCCCTCCTCCATGGTGTGCATGGCATCCGGGGAATCCAGCACGCGCACCACGCCGGCCCCGATCTTCGCGCCGATCGCCCGGCCCGTAACCAGCGGCTCCGCCTCGTGCGGCGCCAGTTCGTAGCGCTCGCCCGCGCCCAACTCGACGCGACTCTCCACGGTCTCCGGGCGCGCCTGCACGATAAACAGCTCGCCGGTCTCTCCGTCCTGCGCCCACTCGATGTCCATCGGCCGGCCGTAGTGCTGCTCGATCGCCACCGCAAAGCGCCCGAGCTGCTCGGCGTCGGCATCCGACAGGCAGAAGCGCTGGCGCAGGTCCTCCGGGGTGTCCTCGGTGCGCGTGCCATCCCCGGTCAGCACCATGCGCACCGCCTTGGTGCCGAGGGTGCGGCCGATGATGGCGCGCTTGCCGGCCGCCAGCGCCGGCTTGTAGACCTGATACTCGTCGGGATTCACCGCGCCCTGCACCACCGTCTCGCCGAGGCCCCAGGCCCCGGTAATGAACACCGCATCACGAAAGCCGCTCTCGGTATCCAGCGTGAAGATCACACCGCTGGCGCCGACGTCGGAGCGCACCATGCGCTGGATACCGGCCGACAGCGCGACCTCGTCATGGGCGAAACCGTTGTGCACGCGATAGGCAATGGCGCGGTCGTTGTACAGGCTGGCGAAACACTCGCGCAGCCGCTGCAGCAGGGCGTCGATGCCGCGCACATTGAGAAAGGTCTCCTGCTGTCCGGCGAACGAGGCCTCGGGCAGGTCCTCGGCGGTCGCCGAGGAGCGCACCGCTACCGGGACCTCGTCCCCCAGTTGCGCGTAGTGTTCGCGCACCGCCTGTTCCAGCTCGGCCGGCAGTTCGGCCTGCTCGATCCAGCCGCGCACCTCGCGCCCGGCGGCGCGCAGCGCCTCGATGTCGTCGATATCCAGATCCGCCAGGCGCGCCTTGATCCGTTCATCCAGACTGTCCTTCGCCAGCAGGGCGCGATAGGCATCCGCGGTGGTGGCAAACCCGCCCGGCACGCGCACCCCGGCCGCGCCCAGCTGTCCGAGCAGCTCCCCCAGAGACGCATTCTTGCCGCCCACCTTCGCGACATCGTTCATGGTCAGGTCGGCGAGATCGACTACCCAGTGCATGGCAACTCCTGGACTGCGGTGACCGGCCGGCACGAAGACGGCCGCGGGTTTGTGAACCCCTTAACAGGGGTGAACCACTATGATCAGCTAGACTTCGATGTTTTGTAACCTTCAGGAGACTGCGTGACTGCCCCAGCCGCCCGTCGTTCCAGCTTAACCCACTCCATCCTGCCGACCATGCTGCTCGGTCTTGCGTTCCTCGCGCAATCCGCCGTGGCCCACGAATCGGGCCCGTCCATGGCCATCCTGGGCGCGGTTGAGGACGTACAGATCGTCGAGGAAAACGTCGTGCTGGAGGCACGCATGGACACGGGTGCGACCTCCTCCTCCCTGAACGCGCTGAACAAGGAACGCTTCGAAAAGGACGGCGAGGACTGGATCCGCTTCGAGATCATCGATCCGGAAGACGAGGACGCCCGCATCACCCTCGAGCGCCCGATCGAACGGATCGTCCGTATCCGGCGCCACAGCGGCGAGTCGCAGGAGCGCCCGGTCGTGCGCATGGAGTTCTGCATCGGCAACCAGCTCCTGACCGCCGACACCAGCCTGATCGACCGTACGGCACTGACCTATCAGGCCCTGATCGGTCGCAGCCACATGGCCGGCCATATCCTGGTCGATTCCGGCGAGAAACACCTGCGCGCGCCCGACTGCGCGGCGGATGACCAGTGAAGCGCTTTCACCTGCCGATCCTGATCGTGCTGCTGAGCGCGGTCGGGCTCGGGGTCTTCGCCTACAAGGTCAGCGCGCTGGGCATGCCCCTGCAGCCGGACGCCACCGCCGAGACCTGGCAGGTGGAGGCACGGGTGCGCTATCAGCCCACCGGCGGCGCAGCCACGGTGGAGCTGCGCATCCCGCATCGCCTGCCCAATTTCTCCATTCTGGACGAAGGCTTCGTCTCGCGCGGCTACGGCCTGAACTCCATTACCCAGGCCGAGGATCGCCTGGCCCAGTGGACCACCCGCCAGCCACGCGGTGAACAGGTTCTCTACTACCGCGCCACGCTCTATCGCGACGGCAACGACCGCTCCGAGTCGGAGTACCCCGGGCCGGTGGCCGTACCCGACTGGACCGAGCCCTTCCGTTCCGCCGCCGATGCCCTGATCGACGACGTACGCGGCCGTTCCTCGGATATCCAGAGCTTTGCCTCGGTGCTGGTCAATGACCTCGCCAACGCCGCCCCCGCATCCAACGCGGCGGTGTTCATCGAGAGCGACGACAACCGCACGCGCCGCACCGAGACCCTGATCGAACTGCTGGCCACCGCGCGGATCCCCGCGCGCCAGGTGACGGCCCTCCGGCTGGTCGATGGCCGCCGCGACATCGAGCCGCAGACCTGGCTGGAGGTCCACAACACCCGGCGCTGGGTCCCCATCGACCCGGAGACCGGCGAGATCGAGTATCCCGCGGACGTAGTCGTCTGGTCGCACGGCAGCGCCCCGCTGCTCGAGGTATCCAATGGCGAGGCCGCCGAGGTCCGGTTCGCGGTCTCGCGCGGGGTGCAGGATGCCCTGGCGACCATCCAGCGCTTCGGCGACACCCTGGACACCCGCATCCTCGACTTCTCCACCCTGAACCTGCCGCTGGGCACGCAGAACACCTACCGCGTGCTGCTGATGGTGCCTCTGGGTGCGATGATCATCGTGTTCCTGCGCAACGTGATCGGCATCCAGACCTTCGGCACCTTCATGCCGGTGCTGATCGCGCTGTCCTTCCGCGAAACCCAGCTGCTGGCGGGGATCATCCTGTTCACCCTGATCGTCGCACTGGGCCTGGCCGTGCGCTTCTACCTGGAGCACCTGCGGCTGCTCCTGGTGCCCCGTCTGGCCGCGGTCGTCAGCGTGGTCATCATGCTGATGCTCGGGATCAGCGTGCTGTCGCATCAACTGGGCTTCGAGCGGGCCCTGGCGCTGTCACTGTTCCCCATGGTCATCCTCGCCATGACCATCGAGCGCATGTCGGTCGTATGGGAGGAGCACGGGCCGGCCGACGCCATTACCCAGGGCATCGGCAGCCTGGTCGTGGCGGCCGCCGCCTACGGCCTGATGGCCAACCGGCAGCTGGAGCACCTGCTGTTCGTGTTCCCGGAACTGCTGCTGGTGCTGCTGGCCGTGACCCTGCTGCTCGGGCGTTACACCGGCTACCGCCTGACGGAACTGTTCCGCTTCGGCCGTATCCAGGACGCGATGCGGAGGCCCGACTGATGCCGGCCTGGTTCCCGCGCTTCGTGCGCCCGAAGCTGCTGAAGGAACAGGGCATCGTGGGCATGAACGCCCGCAATGCCCGCTACATCGCGGCCTGGAACTCCCGGCGCTTCTACCCGCGGGTGGACGACAAGCTGCAGACCAAAAAACTGGCGCTGGATGCCGGCTTGTCGGTGCCCGATCTCTACGGGGTCGTGCGCACCCACCGCCAGATCCGCGACGTACGCCGCCAGCTGCGGGACTACGAAGACGGCTTTGTGATCAAGCCAGCGCATGGCGCCGCGGGCGACGGCATCCTGGTGATCGAGGGCTGGCGCGGCGACCGGCCGCGCCGGGCGGGCGGGCGCGCCATGGAGCTGAGCGAGCTGGACGACCACATCTCCAACATCCTGTCAGGGATGTACAGCCTGGGCGGGCGCCCGGACGTCGCCATGATCGAACAGCGGGTGCGTTTTTCCTCGGTGTTCGACGCGGTCTCGCACCGGGGCGTGCCGGACATCCGCACGGTCGTCTATCGCGGCTACCCGGTCATGGCGATGATGCGCCTGCCGACCCAGGACTCCGACGGCAAGGCCAACCTGCACCAGGGCGCGGTCGGCACGGGCATCGACCTGGGCTCCGGCCGGACCATCGGCGGGGTGCGCTACAACAAGCCCTGCCGCGAACACCCTGACAGCGAGCAGAGCATCGTCGGTCTGCAGATTCCTGACTGGGGCCAGCTGATGGAGCTCGCCGCGGGCTGCTTCGAGCTGAGCCAGCTCGGCTACCTGGGAGTGGACGTGGTCATCGACGCCGACCGCGGACCGCTGATCCTGGAGCTCAATGCTCGCCCGGGGCTCGCCATCCAGATCGCCAATGGCGAGGGCCTGGACCACCGCATCACGGCCGTGGACGCGCACATGGTGGCGCGCGAGACCGAACCGGCGGCCGACCGCGCCCGCTGGTCCGCCGAGATCTTCGCCCGTCCCGACGCCACGCGCCCCGAACAGCCCGACCCGGAGCCCGCGACCGATGCCGAACCCGCCTGATGCCCAGGGCGGTTACGGACGCGATGAGTGTTTGGGCTATGCTAGGCGCATGACTGCCGCCGCCGAGACCCAGACGCCGGACATCGAACAGGCCCTTGCCGACGCCGAACGCGTCTGTGCCCGCCAGGGTGCGCGCCTGACCGAGCAGCGCCGGCGCATCCTCGAACAGATCCTGCGCACCGAGGGCGTGATCAAGGCCTACGACCTGATCCACGCCCTGTCCTCCGACGATCACAGCATCAAGCCGCCGACGGTCTACCGCACCCTGGCCTTCCTGCTGGAGCAGGGGCTGATCCACCGCATCGAGAGCCTCAATGGATTCGTCGCCTGCTCGCATCCCGGGGAGCGCCACGAATCCGCGTTGATGATCTGCGACGGCTGCGGCCAGATCACCGAGTTCCACACCCCGGAACCGGCCAGCCGCGCACTGGAAGAGGAAGCCGAGGTACAGGACTTCGCCATCGAGTCGCGCATGGTGGAACTGCACGGCCAGTGCGGCGACTGCCGTCGGAGTCAGCAGGACCGCGCCTGACACCGCCCCACCCTCTCAGCCCGCTCGCTTCCACCTTCCTGTGACCGCAGGCTCAGCCACCCTTGAAGCGTTCCCGCCGATCCTGCGAGCGGATACCCGACTGGTCGTGCTGGGCAGCTTCCCCGGCGTGGCGTCGCTGGAGGCCCGGGCCTACTACGCCCACCCGCGCAACCAGTTCTGGCCCATTGTCGGGCAGATCCTCGGCGAACCCTTCCCGGAGCTGGACTACCCGGATCGCATCCAGCGCCTGCTCGACCACGGCGTGGGCCTCTGGGACGTCTACGGGGCCTGCTCGCGCGAGGGGAGCCTGGACAGCGCCATCCGCGAACCGGTCCCCAACGATCTGGCCCGCCTGACCCGCGAGGCCCCGGGCCTGCGCGTGATCATCCACAACGGCGCCGAGAGCGCGCGACGCATCCACGAGACCCGCGCCCTAAACGTCGAGGCCCTGTGCCTGCCCTCCACCAGCCCGGCCAACGCCCGCCTGAACCTGACCGAAAAGCTGGAGCCCTGGCGCGCGGCGTTCGCCCGCGCGGGCCTCCCCCGAGACCGATCCGCCACAAGCTGACTGGCTGGAACGGGGTTGAACCCAGAGTTGTTATTGTATAACGTTCATGCCTTGACGTTACGCTATAACAACTCACCTTCATCGGCGGACCCACTGATCCTGGCTGCAGTCTGCCGTGCAACAAGGAGCTCGACATGTCCCGCGCCCCATACGCCCGCCCCGTCCTTGCCGGACTCACCGCCCTGACCCTCGCCGCCCCCGGGGCCGCTGCCGCGCAATGGAGCGCCCAGTCCGAAGACCGTTCCTGGGGTCTGGACGTTTCGCTGATCCTGGAAGGCGTCTACTACAACGAACTCTCGCACGGGATCGACGAACCCGCCGGCTTCGACGATGGCCACGACCACGGCCATGGTCACGACCACGGACACGATCATGGCTTCGACGACGGATTCAACCTGGGCCACAGCGAGCTGGTCTTCCAGGCCAACCTGGGCGACCTGTTCGACGGCGTGCTGATGCTCGGCTTCGACGACAGCGACATCGAAGTCGAAGAGGCCTACCTGACTACCCGCGCCCTGCCCGGCGGCTTCCAGATCAAGGCCGGTAAGTTCCTGTCCGATATCGGGTACATCAACAGCCGCCACGGCCACGACTGGGACTTCGTCGACCGTCCGCTGGTAAACGAGTACATCTTCGGCGACCACGGCCTCCAGGAAACCGGCGTCCAGGCCACCTGGGTCGCACCGACCGAGGCCTACACCCAACTCGGGGTGGAACTGCTGCAGGGCGAAACCAGCGGAATCGCCAACTACGAGGGTAGTCAGTCGGCGCTCAACGGTCAGGAACGCATTCTTCGGGACCGCTCCGGCCCGCGCCTGGTCACCGCCTTCGCCAAGTTCGGCCCGGATCTTGGCCCTGACCACGCCGCGCAGTTCGGCGTCTCCGGTGGCTACGCCCGCAGCTATCAGGTGACGGACGAGCACTCCACCCGCTTCGAGGACTGGGACGGCAGCGCCTGGTTCGCCGGCCTCGACGCCGTCTACAAGTACAGCGCCGGCCGCGCCTACGGCCATGGCGACTGGCGGCTGCAGGGCGAGTACTTCTACCGCGAAATCGACGTCGACCGCCGTGACGTGAACTTCGAGGCAGACGGCAATGGCCCCGTGGGTTTCGTGCGCAACGAGCAAAGCTTCAAGAACAAGCAGGACGGTATCTACGTCCAGGGCGTCTACGGCTTTGCCCCGCGCTGGGAGGCCGGTCTTCGCGCCGAGGCCCTTGGCCTGACCAACGACGTCGGCCGCGGCGACGGCGACTCCTTCGGTACCTCCTATCGCCACTCCGCCCAGGTCACTTTCCGCCCGGTGGAGCCGGTGTTCCTGCGCGCCCAGCTGTCGCAGAATGACTTCATCGATGACGACGGCCACCGCGACCGCGGGCTGGAGTTCATGCTGCAGCTGAACGTGGCCCTCGGCGCCCACGGCGCCCATCGCTTCTGATGCCCACTCGCGCGGGCCCGCCCGGGCCCGCTCGCTTCCGCCCGTGTCGGCCAATCCGGCCGGCATCGGTACCGTGCTAGCACACCATATCCCCCAAGGAGTCCCGCATGTTCTTTCGCAAGACTCACACCCGCAGCACCCGGTGGCTGATTTCCATCGCCGCCCTTGCCCTGACCGCGCTGGTCCTGGCGCCCGCCCAGGCCGCGGCCGGCCTTAACGTCGTCGCCACCACCTCCAGCCTCGGCGCACTGGCCCGCGAGATCGGCGGCGACCAGGCCGAGGTCCGCGTACTCGCGCCACCGGACCGCGACGCACACTATCTCGATGCCCGCCCCAGCTTCATGGCCGCCCTGCGCCGGGCCGACATGCTGCTGGAGCTGGGCGCCGGCCTGGAAGAGGGCTGGCTGCCGGCCGCGCAGCGGGGTGCCAGCAACCGTGCCATCAATTCCGGGCAGCCGGGGCACTTCCGCGCTGCGGACATGATCGAGCTGCGCCGCTCCATCACCATGGATGGCCCGAACATGGGGCACGTGCATGAAGAGGGGAACCCGCACTTCAACGCCGACCCGCGGCGCATGGCCGAACTCGCCCTCGCACTGGGCCAGCGCATGGGCGAACTGCGTCCGGACCATGCCGACAGCTTCATGGAGCGAGCGGAACGCACCGCCGACCGCCTGCGTACACACGCCGAGACGCTGGCCGAGCAGGTCGTGCCGGAGCAGCGCATCGTGGTCTACCACGAGGACCTCGACTATCTGGAAGAGTGGCTGCCGGTCGAGATCGTCGGCTATCTGGAACCGGCGCCGGGGATCCCGCCCACCGCGCGCCATCTGCGCAGCCTCGTGGATGATCTCGAAGGCACCGAGGGCACTGTCCTGTACGCCGAGTTCCAGCCGCCTCGCGGCGCCGAATTCCTCGAACGCAACCTGGGCTGGCCGAGCCATGCGGTCCCTCTGGATCCGCCGGCCGACTCCAGCCTGGATGGGTACCTGGACCTGATGACCACCTGGGCGCGAACGCTGCCCCAACGCTAACCCGGGGCGAAACATCTTCCTCACGATCGGGCCCGGAAAATGCTTTCCGGGCCCGATATCATTCAGGCCCCTCCAACGATTTCGAGTCCGCATGCCCCCTCAAACCGCGCTGCACGCAGAGGCCGCGCACCTCGGCTTTGATCGTCCGGTGCTGGGCCCGCTGTCCCTCGACGTACCCACCGGGGCCCGATGGGCCTTGACCGGCCCGAACGGCATCGGCAAATCGCTGCTGCTGAAGGCCGTAACCGGCCAGGCTCGGGTCCACTCAGGCACCCTGCGGCTTGGTCCCGCGACGCGTGTCAGCCTGCTGGCGCAGGACCACCCCCGGCGGGACCCCTGGCCCTTGTGCGGTCACGACTGGTTCAGGGCGATGGGCGCCACCCCGCCCGATCAACCCCGGGTGCAGGCCTTGCTGGATCGTCGCCTCGACCGCCTGAGTGGCGGCCAGTGGCAGTTGCTGCGCCTGGCCGCGGCCCTGCACAGCAGCGCCCACCGGCCACCGGGGGAACGCCTGGTCCTTCTGGACGAGCCCGCCAACCACCTCGACGCCGAGGTGCGCGGCGATGCGGTCGACCTGATTACCTCCCTCCCGGCTGCTACGACACTGGTGATGACCAGCCACGACGACGAGTTCCTGCAGGCCGTCGGGGTCGAGAACCATCCATTGACGGACTACCTCGATGCTCGGTGACCTGTTGTTCGAACCGTTTGTCTCCGGGCTGCTGATCACGGGCGTGCTGGCCCTGGCCGGGGCCGGCCTGTTCCTGCGAGGGTCGGTCTGGCAGGCGCTGGCACTCGGACAGTGGGCCGCCGTCGGGGGCGTCCTGGCGTCGGTCGTCCACTGGCCGGTGCTGCCTGTAGCCCTGGCACTCGGGGCCGGAGTCATGGCCCTGCTGCAACGCAGCTCTGACCGCGAGCGCCTGCCGCTGGCCGTTTTTCTGGCCGGACTGGCGGCAGTGACATTGCTGGCCGCCAATTACGCGCAGGCCAGCCTCGCCGCGGCCGCCTGGGCCGAGGGCCAGCTGTACTTCGCCGGACCGCGCGAACTATGGGCAGTGGTCGCGCTCGGGCTCGCCAGCCTCGTGCTCGCGCCCGGGCTGTACCACGTCTGGCGATACGCACAGCTTGCCCCCGACGTCCCCGCCACGCTCAGCCCGCGCACGTGGCTGCGCCTCACGGAGATCGCCTGGCTGGTGGCCGCAGTGGTGCTGGGCAGCATGGTGCTGGGCCTGCCCGCTGCCCTCGCCACGCTGCTCCTGCCCGCCTGGGGCGCCGCCTATCTCGCACGCAATCTGCGCGGATTGTTCCTGTGGGCCCAGGCCCTGGCCCTCGCGGGCTTCCTGATCGCCTGGAGCGTCAGCCTGCCGCTGGATCAGCCGTTTGCGCCAGTGCTCGTCCTGGTCAATGTCGGCCTCGCCCTGGCGGCCCGACTGCTCGCAATGTCACGTCCCTGAACCGATCGAGAAGTCACCGCGGAGCAGAATCATGCCCCCGAAGCCAACCTCCCATGGTGCAACCCCATCCGGCGGGCCGAAGCGCCAGGGCACCCACTCGCCGATCTTCCAGGCGATCGAGAAGCTGCAGGGCGACCGACCCTGGGGAAGTGTGCTCGATGCCGGAACCGGACGCGCATCCATCGAGTGGATCTGTGCGCTGGAGACCGAGCGCTGGACCGCCGTCACGGCCTCGCAGGAGATGGCGAACACGGTGAAGAAGGCGGCAGGAAAAGACCGACGACGCGAAGATCGCATCCTCGTCGGCAACTGGATGTCGGACCAGCTGCTGTTCGGCGAGCGCTTCGACACCGTCCTGCTCGACTACTTCATCGGAGCAATCGAGGGCTTCTCGCCCTACTGGCAGGACCGCGCGCTGCATCGACTACGGCCTCATGTGGGCGAGCGGCTGTATCTCGTCGGCGTGGAACCCTATGTACTGACCGAACCCAAGACCGAGTCTGACCGCATCGTGCGCGAAATCGGTCGCCTGCGGTATGCCTGCCTGCTGCTCGCGGGGAACCGCCCCTATCGCGAATACCCTTCGTCCTGGGTCATGCGCCATCTCGGAATCGCCGGCTTCCGGGTTCTGGATGTCCGCTATTTCCCGATTCACTACCGCGAGCGCTTCGTCAACGGCCAGCTCGACCTGTGCCTGCGCCAGCTGTCGCACTTCAATGACGAAGGCCTGGCAAAGGCCATGCACCAGAAGATCGAGGCGCTGCGGGAAACCGCCCTGCCGCTGGCCCGAAGCAAGGAGGGCCTGCGGCACGGGGCGGATTACCTGATCACGGCCGAGCCGATGGCCGACCGGCATCGCAGCCTGCCCGACGCGGCAGGCACCTCTCAGTCAGTGCCGTCCGGGCCGTAGCACGGGCTACGCCATCGCCCCCCTGGGCCCGAGCAGGCCTCAGTCCACTTGACAATGCACCGCAAGTGCGTATGATTCTCATTTAGATGCGCAGCCCGGACAGCTGTGTGTCGCCAGGACGAAAGGTGACTTCCTGCCTTTGGTCTCTCCAACCTCCGTAAGCATTGCCGCCGGATTGCGTATCCGGCGGCTTTTTTACGTGTCCACACGCTTGCCGAAGAGCGACCTGGCAGATGCCTGACCAACCCCACCGCCTTGTGGCGGTCCACGCTCCAACTGGCTGCTTCAGCGTTCCGCTGACGGCAGACGCACGACCCGCGCGACGGCGTCGTGTGCATGCAGGCTCTCGCGGTGGCGAACCTGGATGCGATAGCCGCGGGCGGAGTACTCCGGGCGCAGGGTGCTGTCCAGGCGCCGTACGGCATCTTCGCAGAACATCAGATTGCGGCCGTTGGCGAGCGCGAAAGCCTTCTCGTCCACACGCTTTACCGCCGTTTGCAGGGCGGTGCCCAGCGCCTGTTCCACGCGATCAATCAGATCGGGCAGGGGCAGCGTTGATACCAGCGGTTCCAGACCGACCGTGACGGTTGCCTCGCTGCGCTGGCTGTGGGGCGTCGCGACAATCCCCTCGGCCCGGCCCAGCCATTCGCGCACGGTTGCGGCATCCACAGCCGCTCGCGTGAAGTCGCGGTCGAACTGCTCCTGGATCGCCTGCCGCGCCAGGGCCGCGGAGCAGGGACAGGTGGAGGAATAGCCCACCTGAACCTCCAGCTCCAGGGACACCACCCCGGACTCGCTGCGTGCAGCCATCCGGAACGGGTAGCACTTCCAGCCCGCGGCGGCACTGACCAGGGCCGGCCGTTCCAGCGGCAGCTCCCCGGCCAGACGGACCTCGGCCACGCTGGACAGGCCATCGTGCGAAGCCAGAAACGCTTCGAGCACGCCCCACAGCAGCGCAACGTCCAGCTCGCGGGACTCCAGCTGTCGCAGGGCCCCGTAGAGCCGTGACATATGGATACCGCGCGCGCCCGCGTCGTCGAGGCTCACCCCCGCGCTTGCCCGGGCGATCACTGGCTGGCCGGTCAGATACAGCGGAAGGGTGATGTCTTCCATACCCACCCAGTCGAGCGCAGAGGCGTGCGTAGCAGCCGACGCGGCAATATCCGGTAGCGGATCGGTCGCGGAGGTTTCCGTATCCGGCGAGGCCGGAGACACACAGGTAGAGGACATAAGACACCTTTTTGCAGGCGGGTCGACCCCATCACAGGACGGTGGCCGATCCGTGTTGTCGGGGCGCAATCGAAACGTTATGGTATAACATCCTGATCGCAACCGACGGAACCCCATGACCCGCGACGAACTGCTGGCCATGCCTGCCGCGGCCTACATGAACGAGGCCCAGCTCGCGTACTTCCGCGAGCGCCTGCTCGAAATGCGCGACGAGATCCTGGCTGACATGGAGGGCGCCCGGGACGGATTGCGCGACAACGAACGCACCCCGGACGAGCTCGACCGGGCAGCAATGGAGGAGTCGCGCCTCCTGTCGATGCGGGTGCAGGAGCGCGAAGGCCGCCTGCTGCGAAAGATCGATGCGGCCCTGCATCGCATCGAAACCGGCGATTACGGCTACTGCGAGGTGAGCGGCGAACCGATCGGTCTGCCCCGCCTGCTGGCCCGCCCGACGGCGACCCTCTGCATCGAGGTCAAGGAACGCCAGGAAAAGGCCGAACACGTGTTCGTGCGCTGAGCCTGCCCAACCCTTCCATCCGGGCACATTCCGACGCCCGGGCATCCCGATTCCCTGGAGGTACCATGAAACGCCTGCCCGTCACCGTCCTCTCCGGCTTTCTCGGCGCCGGCAAGACCACACTGCTGAACAACATCCTGCACAACCAGTCGGGGCTGCGCGTCGCGGTCATCGTCAACGACATGAGCGAGGTCAACATCGACAGCGCCCTGGTGCGCGGCGGCCAGGATGCCGTCACACGTACCGATGCCCGCATGGTCGAGATGACCAACGGCTGCATCTGCTGCACGCTGCGGGACGACCTGCTGGTGGAGGTGCGCCGCCTCGCCGAATCCGGGCAGTACGACTACCTGGTCATCGAATCCACCGGCATTTCCGAGCCCATGCCGGTCGCGGCCACCTTCGCCTTCCGCGACGAAGACGGCCAGTCCCTGGACGATGTCGCCCGCCTCGACACGATGGTCACGGTGGTGGATGCAGGTGCCCTGCTGCAGGACTACGCGTCCAGCGATTTTCTGGGCGACCGCGGCGAATCCCTGGGGGAGGAAGACGACCGCACCGTCGTTGACCTGCTGGTGGATCAGATCGAGTTCGCGGACGTCATTGTCCTGAACAAGGTGGATCGACCGTCGCCGGAACAACTGGATACTGTCCGCAGCGTCGTGCGCGCCCTTAACCGGGACGCCAGAATCATCGAAACCACACACGGCCAGGTCGCGCCGGAGTCCCTGCTGGGCACCGGACGCTTCGACTTCGACCGCGCGTCCCAAGCCGCCGGCTGGGCCCAGGAGATGATGGGTGGCCACACCCCGGAGACCGAGGAATACGGCATCTCCAGCATCGTATACCGCGTCAATCGGCCATTTCATCCGGAGCGCTTTTTTGCCCTGCTGCACGAGGAATGGCCCGGCATCATCCGCAGCAAGGGCTGGTTCTGGCTGGCCTCGCGCCCCGACTGGGCCGGCACATTGTCTCAGGCCGGCGGGGCGCTGACCCACCACGCTGCCGGGTTCTGGTGGGCTGCCGTATCCCCGGAGCAGCGCCCCACCCACGAAGACTGGTGGGAGACGGCGATCGCGCCGGTCTGGGATGACCGTTTCGGGGACCGACGCCAGGAGATCGTACTGATCGGGATCCACATGGACGCGGATGCGATGCGCAGACGTCTCGACGCCTGCCTGCTCACCGACGACGAGATGCTGGAAGGCCCGGAACGCTGGCTGAGCTACGCGGATCCCTTCCCGGTCTGGCGCCTGGGGTCCGAGACCGCCGAGCCCGAGGTGGATGCCCCGGAAACCCGAGAGTCCCGCCCGGACGTAACCGCATGAACACTGCGCGAACGTCGCAGCCGGTCGAGCGCGCGCCGTCAAGGCACCGCTTCGTCGACCGCGCCGCCGAGCTCAAGGGCATTCACCGCCACGATGTGAACGCGCTGATCTGGCGCCGAAGCCTGGATCCGCAACTCCGGGACCAGGCCCGGGCGCTGCTGTCCCGCGGCCCCGGGATGATTCTGGACATCCACTGCCGACCGGACCAGGTGCGCGAACGGTTGCACGGCGCCATCGACCGGGCACCGTTCAGGGTTCATCGTCTGGCATACGATCTGGAGCGCCTGGCGCACAACTTTGCCGTCGTCGCGCATGCGATCAGTGTCCGCCTCCAGCTCGAAGTGCTGGCCCACCAGCCATGCCCGCTGTTTCACGTGGACAACAACGTGCTGCGGATGGTCTGCAGCTACACCGGCCCCGGAACCGAATATGCAGACGACCGTTTCCTGAACCGCGACCGGCTCCGTTGCGGCGACAACGAGGGCGTTCTTGCAGGCCATCCGCCCTTGGCACTTGAGAGCGGATCCGTGATCCTCATGAAAGGCGAACGTTCACCTACGTGCGGGGGGCTTGGAGCCGTCCATCGCTCGCCGCCGGTTGCGGGAGATCAACAGCGCCTGCTCGTACGACTCGACCACCCCTGACCCGCAAGCCCGTCGGACCCGGGACGGATCTGCTGCGCGTCTGGCAGAGTCAGTCCGTGAGGCTCCCCCGAGGAGACACTGACGGCCCTCGGTCCTCGGCCCCGGGCAGGGCCGGAGAGAGCGGACCGGCCCACAAAATCCACCGATCTTCATGATCGCTCGCATTCAATGCTTGACTCGCGCCTCTCCCTCGACGACTATGAATGCGAATGGTTCTCATTTCTTAGGAGGCACAATGTTCACGCTCGACGCATGGCTGGAAAACCCCGACCCCTCGCTCCGGATCATCGACGAGCCGTCGCGCCGGATAGTGGCCGAGTGGTGCGGCCAGGAACTCCGCGATCTGCTGGAGACGGGGATCATCGCCCCCGCGGATTGCTGCGGACCGCAGGCCCGCGACCAGGCCCACGAAACGATCCGCGAGCTCATCCTGGAGGCCTGCCTCGAAGGTATCACCGTCCAGCGCAGACCACCGGCGCCTCGGCCGGACATGCCCGCGTCCATGAAACGGCCTGCGGACGGCGACGACCGTCCCAACCGCAATCCCCATCCGGAAGGGGCATCTTGCGAGCCCGCGACCGCTCGCAGCCGCTCTCGACGAATGACCTGTGCTCAGGGCCCCGGAGCGGCGCAGCCGACGAAAAAAACCCGTGACATTGCCAAGGGGCAGGTTCTCCACGTAGCGTTCCGGAAATGTCCACCCCTGCATTGACTTCGTGAACCGCGCCGAGCGGATCTTCCATCTGCACCGCCTGCTCCAGGCGCGCCAGCCGCCGTCGCTGGCGCACCTGATGGAGGCGCTCGAGGTCTCGCGCGCGACCATCAAGCGCGACCTCGAGTACATGCGCGACTTCATGCAGGCACCGATCGAGTACGACGCGGAGGCCAACGGCTACCGCTACGCACAGGATGTCCCGGCCTTCGAGCTGCCGGGGCTATGGTTCAACGAATCCGAATTGCTCGCGCTCCTGACCATGGAGCAGCTCCTGGAGGACGTGCAGCCGGGTCTGCTGGCGCCCACACTGGGGCCATTGAAGGAGCGTATCCGGGAGCTGCTCGCCAGCGGCGGGCACCAGCCGGACGCCGTGCGCCGCCGCATCCGCATCCAGCCCCTGGCCCAGCGCAGCAACCGCAGCGACGGCTTTCAGGCCGTAGCCGCCGCGACCCTGGACGAACAACCGATCGCGATCGAGTACCACGGCCGTGCCCGCGACTCCGCCACCCAACGCGTCGTGCACCCGCAGCGCCTGCTGTACTACCGCGACAACTGGTACCTGATCGCCTGGTGCGAGCAGGCCCGGGCCCTGCGCACCTTCGCGCTGGAACGCATCCGGTCCACCCGGGCGACCGATGGCCCCTACCACGACATCGACGAAGCGACCCTGGATGCCCACACCGGCGCGGCCTTCGGCATCTTCACCGGCCCCGCACAGGAATGGGCGGCGCTGCGCTTCACCCCGGAACACGCCCGCTGGGTCGCGGACGAGACCTGGCACCCGGACCAGACCGGCCACTTCGAGGACGACCACTACCACCTGCGGGTGCCCTTCGGGGATCCCACCGAGCTGATCCAGGAGATCCTGCGCCACGGTCCCGGGGTCGAGGTCCTGGCCCCCGAAAGCCTGCGCACCCGTGTCGCCACCACGCTGCGCGAGGCCGCTGCGCAATACGCGGCTTCGTCCTGATGCTGCGCCGCTGGCTGGCCCGCCGCAAGGCCGCCACCGTCTCCGGCCGGCTGGAAGCGATCTGGATCGCCGCTCGGGCCGGCGCACCCATGCACGATTGCGCCGCCGTGGAGGTCACCGAAGCGGGCCTGACCGGTGACCGCTACGCCACCGGGCAGGGCCACTGGCACACGGTGGAATCCTGCCCCGTCACCCTGATCTGCAGCGCCGAGCTGGACCGCGCCACGCGGCGGGCGCGGCGCCTGCGCCAGCCCGCGACCCCGACGCCCGGCGACCACCGCCGCAACCTCGTGGTCAGCGGCCTCCGGCGCAGCCCGCGCGCGGGAACCTTGCGCATCGGTGTTGTGCGTTTTGCCATCACACGGCCGCGCCCGCCCTGCGGCTGGCTCAACCAGGTGGTCGGCTACAACCTCGCCGGCGCCCTGCGCCAGGACAGCGGCATCTGCCTGCGGCCACTGGAGCCGGGCACCATCCGGCGGGGCGACCCCGTGCACTGGGAGGCCGCCCCGGGGTCCGCAAGACACGATTAGCCGGGGTGGCTCATTCTGTGAGCCACCCCCGGTGCTACAAAGGTCGCAAACCCCCAGATGGAGCGCGACCATGCAATCGAACACCCCCAACCGCCAGGCTCGCCGCACCCCCGTACTGCGCGGCTACTACGCCCAGCGCGGCCGCTACAACGCCACCGCCACCACCGAGGAACTGCTGCAGACCATCCCGCTGGCCGGCTACCGCCACCACGACGCCCCGAAGCTGTGGAATGCGTTGAAGCGCGGCCAGGCCCTGACCCTGCGCCGCGAGCGGCTGAACCCGCACGATGACAAGGCCGTTGCCATCGACTGGATCGACCACCAGCTCGGCTACCTGCCGCGCGAACAGAACCAGCTCGCCGCCGACCTCCTCGACCGCGACGAGCCCCTGGTCGCCCGCATCATCGCCAAGCGCGACCACCACGGCAGCCGCAAGCAACTGGAACTGGGACTGTATCGGATGCGCCGCGCCTGCAGCGCCTGACGACAAGCGGTGGGCGGCTATACCCCTCCGAGTACTCGCCGACGGCCACAACGGCGGCATGCTTGCCCCCGCCCAGCGTCACGGCTGCCAGCGCGAGGTCCTGGCCTCCGACGACGGGGTCATCCGCGTCAGCCGCCCGCTTCACTTATCTCCTGCAACAAGCCCTCCAACCAACTGCTACGGCGTTGGTTGTGGGGTCTGCTGGCAATTACGGGAGGTGCGCGCCGGGCCCCCAAGGGGCAGACGGTCACGGCGCGGCTTCGGGATTCCAATATTAGCGTTTGCTTCTATTCTCTGCGTCGGCCCGCTACAATTGAGATCAGGGAGAACGGTAAAAACCGGACCATCACGAGACACAAGCGGCTGACGAAGAATCAGCCCGGAGCGGACTGCGGTCATGGAGTGCACGCGCAAACAAGTCGAGCCGGACTCCTCCCGCGGGATGTGTCGTTATCGGGCGGCATTCGCGCAGTCGCGGGATGCAATCCTGTTTCTCGACGGCGACCGCTTGCGGGACGCCAACCCTGCCGCAGTGAGCATGTTCGGGGTACCCGACAAGGCCACACTCACCTCGCTCCTCATCACCGATTTGTCTCCCTCCCATCAGCCCGATGGTCGCCCCAGCGGGCTGGCCTCCATCGCCCGTCTCGATCAGGTCATGCAGCAGGGTGAGGCGTTCTTCGAATGGCGTCACCGCCGGTGGGACGGCCTCGAGTTCCCGGCCGAGGTCCTCCTGAGCCGCCTGGACCTGGACAGCGGCACGGAGATCCTGGCTACAGTGCGCGATATCAGCCCCCGCCGCGAAACCGAAGCGGCCCTGCGACAGCGGGAGCAGGAACTGGCCGAGGCCCACCGAATCGCGCACCTCGGCGGCTGGACGGCCGACCTCTGCGCTGGCGAGGTGAACTGGTCCGACGAGGCCTGCCGCATCCTGGGCATCGACCGCGAGGCCCCGGGTTGCACCCTGGAATCCTTCGTTCTGGCCGTACACCCGGACGACCGGGAAAGGGTCCGGGCGGCCATCGAACATGCCCTCAACGGCGGACAGCTGGATATTGTCCACCGCGTCGTGGACCAGGACGGCAACGTGCGCATGCTGCGCCATCGCGGCCACATCCAGTGTGGTGACGATGGCGCACCGGCACGCATGATCGTGGCCCTTCAGGACATCACCGAGCAACGAGAACTGGAAACCAACCTGCGGCGAATGGCGGCGGTGCTGGACCACACCCGGGACCTGGTGAGCATGCATGACGGGGAGGGCGCGATGCTCTACATGAATGCCGCCGCGCGCCAGTTCTTCGGGCTGCCCGATGCCACGGGACGGGCGCTCATGAGGCCCGAACACGGCTGGGACCGTTCCGGGCTCCCGCCCGAGACCCTGAGTGTCGAGGAGACCGTGTGGCGAGTACATCCCGAATGGGCCGCCCGCAAGGTCCTCGAGGAGGCTTTGCCCACAGCCCGTCGCTCCGGTTTCTGGGAGGGCGAAACCGCGCTCTTCGATGCCCAGGGCCGGGAGGTGCCGGTATCCCAGGCCATCATCGTGCAGCACAGCGAGACCGGCGAAATCCGCCAGACCTCGACCATCATCCGGGACATTACCGAGCGGCGCGCCCTGGAAGATCGACTGCGCCAGGAGAAAAGGCTCTCCGACTCCATCCTGAAAAGCCTCCCCGGGGTGTTCTATCAGCTGGATTCACGCGGGCACCTGGTGCGCTGGAACGACCGCATGATGGCGGTGACTGGCCGCACGGCCACGGAGCTGAACGGGCTCAATGCCCTGGAACTTCTGGCGGAAGAAGACCGCCAACCCACGGCGCGCGCCATCCAGGAAGTGCTCACCCAGGGCTACGCGCAGGTCGAAAGCAGACTGATTACCAGACGCACAGAGACCCCCTATCTTTTCAACGGCTTCCGGGTCGAGCTCGATGGCGAGCTCTATCTCCTCGGGGTCGGGATCGACATCTCCGAGCGCAAACGGCTGGAGATCGGACTCCGGCGGAAGGCATCGACCGACCATCTGACCGGCGTGGCCAACCGCCAGCACCTGGACGCGGAACTGAAGCGAGCCCTGGCCTATTACCATCGTCACGGAGGCTCCAGCGCGCTCGTGATGTTCGACCTGGACCGCTTCAAGGCGATCAACGACACCCATGGTCACGAGACCGGGGACCAGGTCCTGCTGGAGACAACCGCCCGGGTGGCCAGGGAACTGCGGGATACCGACATCCTGGCACGCTGGGGCGGCGAAGAGTTCGTGGTCCTGCTCCCGGAAACCGGCCGACGTGAGGGCACCCGCATCGCCGAGCGCCTGCGCCGGGCCATTGAAGACGAACCCTCCCCGACCGCGGGCGCCGTCACGATCAGCCTTGGGGTCACGACCTTTCGTGCCGGGGATACACCGACCAGCGTGATGGCACGAGCGGACCAGGCCCTTTACAAGGCCAAAAACACCGGCCGCAACCGTGTGATCGTGGAGGACGGGGACGCACCCGACCTTTGAGGCCCCGCCCACCCCCCAAAGCCGGGCCCCGGCGCCTTCGAGAGGGCAGACATCTGCGCCGTGCGCCCAGTCGACTCAGCCGATCCAGATGGTCTTGGCGTTGACGAATTCGCGGACACCGAGTTCGGAGAGTTCGCGGCCGTAGCCGGAGTCCTTCACGCCGCCGAAGGGCAGGCGCGGGTCGCTCTTGACGATGCCGTTGACGAAGGCGCAGCCGCATTCCAACCGCCGGGCCAGGGCCTCGCCGCGCACCGGATCGGCGGTCCAGACGCTGCCGCCCAGGCCGAAGCGCGAGCGATTGGCGAGCTCGATGGCATGGTCCGCGTCGCGCGCCCGGGTAACCGCTGCGACCGGGCCGAAGGTCTCCTCGTCGAAGGCCGGCATCCCGGGTTCCACGGCATCCAGCAGCGTAGGCGGGTAGAAGCAACCGGCGCCCTCGCGCGGTTCGCCCCCCGTCATCAGGCGGGCCCCGGCCGCAACACTACGGGTGACCTGGTCGTGCAGCTCACTGCGCAGATCGTCGCGCGCCAGCGGGCCGATGTTCGTACCCTCGTCCATCGGGTCGCCGATGACCAGCGCCTCGATGGCCGCCCGGAAGCGCTCGACGAAAGCATCCGCGATGGGTTCCTCCACGATGAAGCGCTTGGCGGCGATGCAGGTCTCGCCGTTGTTCTGGAAGCGCCCGCGCACCGCCTGCTCGACCGTATGGTCGAGGTCGGCGTCGGCCAGCACCACAAAGGCATCCGACCCGCCCAGTTCCAGCACCGAGGATTTCAGCGCCTTGCCTGCGGCCGCCCCGACCGCGCGGCCGGCCCCCTCGGATCCGGTCAGGCTGACGCCCTGCACGCGGGTATCGGTGATGATGCCTTCCACCGCGTCGGAACCCACCGGCAGATTGCGGAACACGCCCTCGGGGAACCCGGCCGCCAGGAACACCCGCTCCAGGTATTCGGCGCAGCCAGGAACGTTAGAGGCATGTTTGAGCAGTACGGTGTTGCCGGCCAGCGTGGCCGGGATCGCCTGGCGAAAGGCCTGCCAGTAGGGAAAATTCCAGGGCATCACCAGCAGCACGGTCCCCAGCGGCTGCCAGGCAATGAACGAGCGGCTCGCGTCCGAGGCGATCATGGTGTCCTGCAGGTAATCCGGGCCGTGTTCAGCGTAGTACTCGCAGGCGGCGGCACACTTGTCGACCTCGGCCCGCGCCTCGGCCAGGCGCTTGCCCATCTCCTGTGTGGCAGTGGTCGCCAGGGTCTCGCGTTCCTCGCGCAGCACGCCGGCCAGATCGCGCAGGCGCGCGGCGCGCTCCGTCACGGGGCGCGCCGCCCAGTCCGGCGCCGCGCTCGCGGCACGAGACAATGCGGCCTCCAGCGCTTCCTCGTTCA
This sequence comes from Thioalkalivibrio sp. ALE28, assembly GCF_000377425.1. Taxonomy (NCBI): domain Bacteria; kingdom Pseudomonadati; phylum Pseudomonadota; class Gammaproteobacteria; order Chromatiales; family Ectothiorhodospiraceae; genus Thioalkalivibrio; species Thioalkalivibrio sp. ALE28. The sequence goes on from NZ_KB898104.1 coordinate 84,728, forward strand.
TGCGCGGGTAGCGCGCGAGGGTCTCGCCGGTGGCAGGATTGATCGCAGTCAGTTCGGGCATATCGGTGCCTCGGCGTCAGGGCCCGAAATACGGGCTTGTTTGAACAATACAGGTCACCCGAGTATAAGACGTCCCGCATTCGCTTTCGGAAGGACCTTGCCACCATGTCGATCGATTCGATTCGCAATGTCTGCCTGCTGGGCGGCACGGGCTTCGTCGGCCACCACATCATTCGCCGACTGATTGATCGCGGCCTGAAGGTCCGCGTGCTGTCCCGCCGTCCGCATCGCCACCGCGATCTCCTGGTCAACCCCGAGGTGGATCTGGTCGAAGGCAGCGCCCATGACCCCGCCACCCTGGAGCGCGTGTTCGCGGGGCAGGACGCGGTGATCAACCTGGTCGGCATCCTCAACGAGCGCGGGCACAGCGGCGCCGGTTTCCGCACCGCCCATACCGAGCTGACCGAGAAGGCCCTGGCGGCCGCCGAGGCCCAGGGCGTGCGCCGCTTCCTGCAGATGAGCGCGCTCAAGGCGGACATGGACGACGCCCCCAGCCACTACCTGCGCAGCAAAGGCGCGGCGGAACAGGCGGTATTCGCCAGCGAATCCCTGGCGGTCACGGTTTTTCGCCCGTCGGTGATCTTCGGCCCCGAGGATTCCTTCCTGAACCGCTTCGCGACTTTGCTGAAGTTCTCGCCGATGATGCCCCTGGCCCGCGCCCGGGCGCGTTTCGCCCCGGTGTTCGTGGGCGACGTGGCGGAGCACTTCGTCGAGGCCCTGGAAGACCACGACACCTTCGGCCAGGGCTTCGAGCTGTGCGGCCCGAAGACCTACACCCTGGCCGAGCTGGTGCGCTACGTCGGACGCGTCTCCGGTCACCGGCGCCCGGTGATCGGCCTGCCCGACTGGGCCGGCAAGCTGCAGGCCAGCGTGCTCGAATTCGTGCCCGGCAAACCGTTGTCGCGCGACAACTTCGCCTCGCTGACCATCGACTCGGTCTGCGACGGCGAGCAGCAACTGCCCTGCCCGACCCGGCTCGAATCCATTGCCCCCAGCTATCTGGGTGGCGGCGGCGCCGGGCGTGAGGCCCGCATGCAGCAACTGCGTACTCTCAACCGCGGATCGGGCCGCGGCTGACCCGGATCGCGAACCCGGGGCCGCCATGCAGACCTATCTCGTCGGCGGTGCGGTTCGCGACCGCCTGCTGGGACGCCCGTTCACGGAACGCGACTACGTCGTCGTCGGTGCCACGCCGGAGGCGATGGAGGCCGCGGGCTTTCGCGCGGTCGGACGCGACTTCCCGGTCTTCCTGCACCCCGAGACCCACGAGGAATACGCGCTGGCGCGCACCGAGCGCAAGACCGCGCGCGGCTACCACGGCTTCCAGTTCAATGCCTCGCCCGAGGTGACCCTGGAGGACGACCTCGAACGCCGCGATCTCACCATCAACGCGATGGCCGAGGACACCGACGGCCGCCTGATCGACCCCTATGGCGGACGGGAAGATCTGGAAGCCCGATGGCTGCGCCACGTTTCCCCGGCCTTTGCCGAAGATCCGGTACGTCTGCTGCGGGTGGCCCGGTTCGCCGCCCAGCTCGCGCCCTGGGGCTTCCAGGTGGCCCCCGACACGCTGACCCTGATGCGCGAGCTCGTCACCTCCGGCGAGGTCGACGCGCTGGTCCCCGAGCGCGTCTGGGCAGAATGCGAGAAGGCCCTGAAGAGCCCCGCACCGCGGCGCTTCCTCGAGGTACTGCGCGAGGCCGGGGCACTCGCCATCCTGTTCCCGGAGATCGAGCGGCTGTTCGGCGTACCCCAGCCCGAGCGCTACCATCCGGAGATCGACACCGGCGTGCATACGCTGATGGTCCTGGACCAGGCGACCCGCCTGTCCGACGCCCCGGAGGTGCGCTTCGCCGCACTGGTGCACGACCTCGGGAAGGGCACGACCGACCCCGACATCCTGCCCAGTCACCACGGGCACGAGGAACGCGGGGTGGACCTGATCCGCGCCCTGGCCGAACGCCTGCGCATCCCCAATCGCTACCGCGACCTCGCGGTGCGCGTGGCGCGCTACCACGGCCTGGTCCATCGCGTGTTCGAACTGCGCCCGAAGACCGTAATGAAGCTGGTGGACGGACTGGACGCCCTGCGCCGCCCGGAGAACGTCGAGCCCTTCCTGCTCGCAGTGGAGGCGGATTTCCGCGGGCGCACCGGCTGGGAAGACAAGCCCTACCCGCAGGCCGAAGCCGTACGCCGCGCGGTGGCCGCCGCGCAGGCCGTGCAACCGCAGGCCCTGATGGCTGAGGGCTACAAGGGCAAGGCCCTGGGCGAGGCATTGCAGCGCGAACGCATCCGCGCGATTGCGGAGGTCCTCGACGAGCACCCCGACGCGTAGGAGGCCAGCCCTCTGGCCGATAGGGCATCACCAGAACCCCATCGCGCAGGGGGCTGCGCTCCTGCGGGCAATAGCGGCACCCCCCCGCAGGAGGCCAGCCCTCTGGCCGATGGGGTCTGGTCAACACCCCATCGGCCAGAGGGCTGGCCTCCTACTTGCCTGTTTCGGCGCGTGAACGTACTCTTTCGCGGCTGTTTAGCGTACAGAGGAAACCGCGATGGATTTCGCCAAGGCCCGGATCAACATGGTCGAGCAGCAGGTTCGCCCCTGGGACGTGCTCGATACGCGCGTGCTGGACGTGATGGAAACCCTGCCGCGTGAACGCTTCATGCCCGAGCCCTACCAGGCCCTGGCATATGCGGATTCCGAGATCCCGCTGGGGCACGGCGAAAACACCCTGCCGCCGGTGGTGGTCGGCCGGCTGCTGCAGGCCGTGTCGCCGCAGCCCACCGAGACGGTACTGGAGATCGGCACCGGTTCCGGTTACGTGACCGCCTGCCTGGCCCACCTCGCGGCCCGGGTCGACAGCATCGAGCGGATCGACGATCTGCGTCTCGCGGCGCGTAACCGCCTGACGGATCTGGGTCTCGATAACGCCCACCTGCGCACCGCCACGGTGACCCGTGACTGGACCCCGCCGCGCCCGCGTTACGACGCGATCATCCTCACTGGCGGCATGACCGAATACGACGACTTCCTCGAGCCCTACCTGACGCTCGGCGGCCGGCTATTCGTGGTCACTGGCGATGGCCCGATCATGGAGGCCCAGCTGATCACCCGGACCACCGAAGACGACTGCCGCCACGAGGGCCTGTTCGAGACCCGCGTGAAGCCGCTGGTTGGCTTCGAGCCGAAGCCCGCGTTCGAATTCTGAGCCGGTCGCCTGCGCCCCGGCACGGGGCGCGCGCCGGAGGCCCCATGCCGGAACATGCTCTGATAGGATAGGCGTTTCCTAATATCCTCCGGAGTCGCGTCCATGAACCGTCTGCCGTCGCTTCTCGCCGCCGCCGGGCTGGCCCTGGTGATCTCGGCCCCCGCCACCGCCTCCAGCCTGATGGAGGTCTACGAGCGCGCGGCCGCGGAAGACGCCGAACTGCGCACCGCCGAGGCGGAGTACCGCAGCGTGCTGGAGAACCGGCCGCTCGCGCGCTCCGCCCTGCTGCCGCAGATCTCCGGGCAGGCCGAGGCCGGCGCGTTCTACCGCGACGGCCGCAATGAACCGAGCATTGATGGGCGCGAGACCAGCTTCGGCGTCAATCTGGCCCAAAGCCTCTACGACCGCCGCAACTACATCGAGCTGGCGCAGGTGGATCTCGAGATCGCCCGCGCCGAGGCCGAACTGGATGCCGCCCGCCAGGACCTGATCCTGCGCGTGGCCCAGGCCTACTTCGACGTGCTCATCGCACAGGAAACCCTGGCCTTCCGCGAGGCCGAGGTCGAGGCGATCGAGCGCCAGCTGGAACAGACCCAGCGCCGCTTCGATGTCGGCCTGGTCGCCCGCACCGACGTCACCGAGGCCCAGGCCCAGCGCGACATCGCCGAGGCCGAACGCATCGCCGCCGCGAACCAGCTGGACCTGACCCGCGAGCAGCTCGCGGTGATCACCAACACCTACTGGGACGAGCTGGACATGCTGCGCGACGAGGCCGAGCTGACCCCGCCGGAACCGGCCGATCCGCAGGCCTGGGTCGATATCGCGCTCGCCAACAACCTGGAACTGGCCGCCCAGCGCCTGAGCACCGAGACCGCCCGCGAACAGATCCAGCGCCAGCGCGCCGAGGGCCTGCCGCGGCTCAACCTGAACGCCTCGGTGCGCGAGAACCGCTACCACGGCCTGGATGTACCAGCTGATGCCAGAGGCGCCTTCTTCGAGGGCACCGACGCCCAGGTCGGCGTGCAACTGGAGATCCCGCTCTACACCGGCGGGCGCGTCAGCGCCCTGACCCGCCAGGCCCGCGAGGACTTCCAGGCCGCGCAGGAAGGCCAGTCGCTGGTGGAGCGCCGCACCACCCAGGACACCCGCAGCGCCTACCTGTCGGTGATCTCCAACAACTCGCGGGTGCGCGCGCTGGAGCAGGCGCTGGTTTCGACCCAGTCCGCGTTCGAGGCGGCCGAGGCCGGCTTCGAGGTCGGCACCCGCACCCAGGTGGACGTCCTGCTCGCCCTGCGCGAGGTCTTCCGCGCCGAACGCGACTACGCCGAGGCCCGCTACGGCTTCCTCGGCGAGTCGCTGCGCCTGCAGCGCGCGGCCGGTCGCCTGAGCGTGGCCGACCTCGAGGCCATCGACGACCTGCTGGAGTAATGTCCGCCTCCGCCACGCATAACCCACGGGCCCGCTGCGAGCGCGCGCGGTCGCGCCTGGTCCTGATCGACCTGCAGGAACGCCTGCTGGCCGCCATGCCCGAGGCGGCCCGTGCCGAGGTCGAGCGCAATACCGCGCGCCTGATCGAGGCGGCGCGCAAGCTCGGCATCCCGATCGAGGTCTCGCGCCAGTACCCGAAGGGCCTGGGGGAGGTCACCGCACCCTTGCAACAGGCGCTGGACGGCGAGGGCGCGGTCACCGACAAGACGGCCTTCTCCTGCTGCGCCGAAGCCGACCTGCACACCCGCCTGACCCGCGGCGACCAGATTATCCTGACCGGCGCGGAGACCCACATCTGCGTGACCCAGACGGCACTGGAACTGCTGGAGGCGGGCGTGACCGTGTTCGTGGTCGAGGACGGAGTCTGCTCGCGCGATACCGAGCGCAAGCGCAACGGACTGGAGCGCCTGCGCGCCGCCGGCGCCATCATCACCAACCACGAGTCGGTACTGTTCGAGTGGCTGCGCGACGCGGCCGATCCGCAGTTCCGCGAACTGAGCCAACTGATACGCGAGAACTAGGGGAAACCGCACGGATGCGCATTCTGGGAAATATTCTGCTCGGCGCCTGGCTGATTCTGTTCGGCCTGCGCGGTCTGCTGGGGCTGCAGTTCCAGTACGACCACTATGTCATCAGTGGCCTGGCGGTGATCGCCGGTATCCTGTTCATCCTGCGTCGATAAAACCAACATCATGCGCCTGACCCCCGACGAGTACCGCAACCAGGACCACCGCCGCATCACCCTGCTGGGGATGTCCGGTGTCGGCAAGACGCGCCTGTCCAACATGCTGCGGCGCGAGGACTGGTTCCACTACTCCGGCGACTACCGCATCGGCACGCGCTACCTGAGCGAACCGATCCTGGACAACATCAAGGCCCAGGCGATGGCGGTGCCATTCCTGCGCGATCTGCTGCGCTCGGACTCGATCCAGATCATCAACAACATCACGGTGGACAACCTGCACCCGGTGGCGAGCTTCCTCGGCAAGCTCGGCAACCCGGAGCTGGGCGGGCTGCCGCTGACCGAGTTCAAGCGCCGCCAGACCCTGCACCACGAGGCCGAGGTGCAGGCCATGCTCGACGTGCCCGACTTCATCAGCAAGTCCCAGACGCTGTTCGGCTATCCGCACTTCGTCAACGATGCCGGCGGCTCGGTCTGCGAGCTGGACAGCCCCGGCGTGCTGGAGACCCTCGCGGAGCACACGCTGATCCTCTACATCAAGGCGACCGACGAGGACGAGCGCCAGCTGATCGAGCGCGCCGAGAGCGATCCCAAGCCGCTGTACTACCGCGAGGCCTTCCTCGACCAGCAGCTGGCCGAATACATGCGCGACGAGGGGCTGGACTACGTCGCCCAGATCGACCCCGACGCGTTTGTGCGCTGGGTCTTCTCGCGGCTGTTCCGTGCCCGCCTGCCACGTTACGAGGCGATCGCCGAGAGTCACGGCTACACCATCAGCACCACGGAACTGGCGCGGGTGCGCAACGCGGCCGACTTCGACGACCTGGTCTGCATGGCCCTGGAGCGGGAGGCGCGTCTGTAATGCCACTTGTCGCCTACTCCGACCTGCCCACCTTTGCCCGCCTGAAAAGCGAGGGCGAGACCGTCCTGCCCAGCGACTTCGCCCAGCAGCAGGAGATCCGCGCCCTGCACATCGGGCTGCTGAACATGATGCCGGACGCGGCCCTCGCGGCCACCGAGCGCCAGTTCTTTCGCCTGATCGGCGAGAGCAACCAGATCGCGCAGTTCTATATCCACCCGTTCACCCTGCCGCAGCTCAAGCGCGGGCCGAAGGGGCGCGACCACGTCAAGCAGTACTACGAATCCTTCGAGGACCTGAAGAAGGAGGGCCTCGACGCGCTGATCATCACCGGCGCCAACGTGACCCAGCCGGATCTGGCCCTGGAACCCTTCTGGGAACCACTGGCCGAGGTGGTCGACTGGGCCTGGGAGAACGTGACCTCCACCCTGTGCTCCTGCCTGGCCACCCACGCCGTGCTGCAGGCGCGCTACGGCGAGCACCGCCGGCATATGGGCGAGAAGCTGTGGGGCGTGTTCCCGCATCGCGTGGTCGACCGCGGGCATCCGCTGGTCACCGGCGTGAACACCCGTTTCGACGTGCCGCACTCGCGCTACAACGATGTCTCGCGCGACCAGTTCGAGCGCCACGGCCTGCGCGTGCTGGTGGAGAGTGACCAGTCCGGGATCCACCTGGGGGCCTCGCCCGACGGCTTTCGCATGGTCTTCTTCCAGGGCCACCCGGAATACGACTCGATCAGCCTGCTCAAGGAGTACAAACGCGAGGTGGTGCGCTATATCCAGGGCGAACGCGACGCTTACCCGCCGCTGCCGGAGAACTACCTGATGCCGCAGGCCGCGGCCATCCTCGACGAGCACCGCGAGCACGTGGAGGCCGCCCTGGAACACTGCACCGAGATCCCGGCCCTGCCCGAGGCACTGCTGCTGGATCGCCTCGACAACACCTGGCACGACACCGCGCTGGCGGTGATCAATAACTGGCTGGGCAACGTCTATCAGCTGACCAACCTCGACCGGCGCAAGCCGTTCCGCGACAGCGTCGACCCGAGCGACCCGCTGGCCGGGCGCCGGTAGCGCGTCGCACCCGCCCCTGTCATTGCGAGGTGCCGCAGGCACCGTGGCAATCTGCCTTCCGGCACCACCGGATCCCGCCGCCCTGCCAGCATCTGGAGGTTGCCACGTCGCCTTCGGCTCCTCGCAATGACGGGACAACGCAACGGAAAGACCTCATGACCGCCAACGACCTGGACAAGCTTCCGCGCCCGATTATCGGACTGTACGAAACCATTGCCGGCGACGAGGACGCGCGCGTCTGCAAGGACATCCCCGAAAACGCCTGCCGCGCCCAGCCGGTCAATTTCTTCGTCCACCTGGTCGCCAACACCCTGAGCAAGATTGGCGACGAGCTCGCCTCGGCCCGACTGGTGCTGGCCTGGCTGCTCGGCGCCCTGGGCGCCCCGGCCGCCTTCGCCGGCTTCCTGGTGCCGATCCGCGAATCCGGCTCGCTGCTGCCTCAACTGTTCGTTGCCGCCTCCATTCGCCGCCGGGCGATCCGCAAGGGCTTCTGGGTGCTGGGCAGTGTCCTGTCCGGCCTGGCCGTCGCCGGCATGGCTGTCGTCGCCCTGACCCTGGAGGGCGCCGCCGCCGGCTGGGCCATCCTCGGGCTCCTGATCGTCTTTGCCCTGTCGCGGGGGATCAACTCGGTGGCTTCCAAGGATGTGCTCGGCAAGACCATCGCCAAGCACCAGCGCGGAACCGTGATGGGCTATGCCGCCTCCCTCGCCGGCTTCTTCACCCTGGGCCTGGGTATCTACCTGACGCTGGCGAACCTCGAAGAGGCCGGCATCGGGGTCTTCGTCGCCCTGCTGGCCGCCTCGGCCGGGGCCTGGTGGGTGGCCGCCGCGACCTTTACCCGGCTGCGCGAGGACCCGGGCTCCACCGAGGGCGGCGGCAACGCGGTGACCGAGGCCATCCGCTCCATGCGCCTGCTGTGGACCGACCGCGCCTTTGGCCACTTCGTGCTGACCCGCGCCCTGCTGATGAGCACCGCGCTGGCCCTGCCCTTCTACGTCCTGCTCGCGGAGGACGCCACCGCCGGCGATCTCGGCACCCTGGGGCTGCTGATCCTGGCCAGCGGCCTGGCCTCGGCGGTCAGCGCCCCGGTCTGGGGGCGCCTGTCCGACCGCTCGGCGCGCTGGGTGCTGATCCTGTCTGGCCTTCTGGCCGCCGGGCTTGGCATTGCGGTCGCGCTGGGCGTCTGGTTCGTGCCGGTGGATACCGACCACGCACTGGTACCCGGCGGCTGGCTCTATGCGGCGTTGTTTTTCCTGCTCGGGGTCAGTCATGCCGGTGTGCGCCTGGGGCGCAAGACGTATCTGGTGGATATGGCCACGCAGGAGACCCGGGCCGCGTTCACCGCGGTCAGCAACACGGTCATTGGTGCCCTGCTGCTGGTCGGCGGGCTGTTCGGGCTGCTGGCGCAGCTGGCGGGCACCGAGGTGGCGATCTTCGTCCTCGCGCTGATGAGTCTGGCCGGCGCCGCCAGCGCCTGGCTCATGGGCGAGGCCTGACGCGCGGCCCTCTCTTGCCCTCGCCCCCAGCGAGACAGGCTTTGCGCTCTCGGTTTTACGTGCCTCCGTCCGGCCGCCTGCCTCGTGGTGGCTGGTCCTGGTTCGGCCTCGGGTGTTCACGGTGCCTTCGGTCCACATACTGCCAGGCGCTGACTCGCCAGCGCGCCGCGAGGTCCTTTCTTGCTTGCCCAAGAAAGGACCCAAAGAAGGGCACCCGGATTTCGCCCGGGGACCTTGCTCCAGGGCCCTCGGGCCGGCGGCGCTGAACTCGCTACGCCTTCGGCTTCGCTCAGACATCCAGCGCCTTCTCCCGGCCCGAGAACCCTTCCGCAAGGGGCTCCATACGGGAGGCGAAGGTCAAAACCGAACGCATCCCCATGTTTGCGCCTAACCATAGGCAACGCCGCTCGAAAGCCCCTGGCGCCCGCCCTGCGGGCGCGGCACGCAACGGCCGAGGGCCGAGCGTGCCCAAGATGTCCGAAAAGTTAGCCATCCTCCCCTGGCACGACCGTCGGGACGGCTGTTGTCTTGACCTTGAATCCCCCGTTGTCGTCGCGCCGAGTGGAGAGGGTTTTCGCGGGACGATTCAAAATAGAAACGGGGCGCTGGATGTCTGAGCGAAGCCGAAGGCGCAGCGAGTTCAGCGCCGCCCGCGAAAACCCTCGGAGCGAGGGAAACCCCGGCCCGCACAGCGGGCCGGGGTCGCGGCAGTCGGGGGTGTTTTGAACCGTACCGACTTTTCCGGAGGCTCTGATCCTTGGGAGGATAGAGCGATGAGTGAGACGACACGGTATAGCCCGGAGGTCCGGGAACGGGCGGTGCGGCTGGTGTGGGAACACCAGGAGGAGTATTCGTCGCAGCATGCGGCGATCCAGTCGATTGCACCGAAGATTGGCTGCACGGGCGAGACGCTGCGGCTGTGGGTCCGCCGCGCGGAGCGCGAGCGGGACGATGCCTCGGCGTTGTCGGATAACGAACGGGCACGCCTGAAGGCGCT
>NZ_KB898105.1:0-90533 GCF_000377425.1 Thioalkalivibrio sp. ALE28
CGGTAGCCCAGGCGGCCCTCGGTGCGCTCGCCCGGTGCCGCCTGGAGCTGGTCGCTCATCTCGGCTTCCAGAACCTGCTGGACCGCCTCGCGCACCAGCGTGCGCATCAGTTCCTCGTCTGTCCCCAATAACGCTCGCAGTGACGTGCGATCCGCAGTAGCCTGGCTCTTGTGAGTGGTCATGGTCTCGCCCTCCTTGAGGGGTTCCGGTGGTCGCTAACCAACCCGAATACCATGGCCGCTCACCTCCTGCCAGCTTCTGCACATAACTCAGCACACTACTCTCGAGAAGCGGAGAGCCTGGATATCACCCAGGACAAGACCGATTGCCAGCCCACTACAAACCGCCCTTGGTCTTCTCCGTGCACTCGGTCTCCTCTGTGGTGCAAAAATGCCCTTGACCTTCTTCGTGCCTTCGTGGTGAATCAAAACGACCGCACCAAGGCACATTGCCGCCGGCTCGCCCGGTTCAGAGGTAGCGCGAGACGCGGGGCACGGCGTCCAGCAGGTGGCGGGTGTACTCGGCCTTCGGGCTGGCCAGCACCTCCTCGGTGGCGCCGATCTCTTCCATGCGTCCGTCGTGCATCACCAGCATGCGATCGGAGAAGTACTCGACCACGCCCATGTCGTGGGTGATGAAGATCATCGCCAGACGCCGCTCGGCCCGCAGCCGGGCAAGGATCTGCAACACCTCGGCCTGCACCGACACGTCCAGCGCACTGGTGACCTCGTCGCAGATGATCACGTCCGGATCCAGCACCAGGGCCCGCGCGATCGCGATGCGCTGGCGCTGACCGCCGGAGAACTCGTGCGGATAGCGCCACAGGGTATCTTCCGGCAGCGCCACCTGCTGCAGGACCTGCCCGGCCAGGGCGATGCGTTCGTCCACGTCCGCCCCGATGCCGTGCACCGCCATCGGCTCGGTCAGCAGCGTCAGCACGTTCAGGCGCGGATTCAGGGACGAGGCCGGGTCCTGGAACACCACCTGCAGGTGGCGCCGCAGTCGGCGCAGGGGCTTGCGCGGCATGCGGGTCAGCGACTCGCCGCGGTAGCGGACCTCGCCACCGGTCGGTTCCACCAGGCGCAGGATGGCCCGGCCCAGGGTGGTCTTGCCACAGCCGGATTCGCCGACCACCGCCAGCACCTCGCCGTTCTCCAGCTCGAAACTGACATCGTCCACCGCGCGCACCACGTCGACCTGGCGGCGCATCAGCCCCTTGAGCACCGGGAAGTGCACCTGCAGCCCGGAGACCTGCAGCAGCGCATTGCGTCCGGCGCCCGGCACCGGCGGCAGCGGGGGCAGATTCTCCGGCAGGGCCTGGATCAGCTTGCGCGTATAAGCATCCTGCGGGTCGCGCAACAACGGCAGGCACTCGCCCTGCTCCACCAGCCGCCCCTCGCGCATCACCGCCACCCGGTCGGCCACCGAGGCCACCACCCCGAAGTCGTGGGTGATCAGCAGCACCGCCATGCCGTTCTTCTCGCGCAGGCGGTCGATCAGCTTCAGGATCTCGGCCTGGATGGTCACGTCCAGCGCGGTAGTCGGCTCGTCCGCGATCAGCAGGTCCGGCTCCGCCACCAGCGCCATCGCGATCATTACCCGCTGGCGCTGCCCGCCGGAGAGCTTGTGCGGATACTCGTCGCGGCGCTGTTCGGGGTTCGGCAGCTGCACCTCGCGCAGCACCTCCAGCGTGCGCGCGGCGCGCTGCTCCGGGCTCATCTGGGGGCGGTGCAGACGCAGCACCTCCTCGATCTGATCGCCCACGGTCAGCACCGGATTCAGCGAAGTCATCGGCTCCTGGAAGATCATCCCCACTCGGTCGCCGCGTACCTGCTGCATCGCCGGGGCTGGCAGCCCCAGCAGTTCCTGGCGTCCCTCGCGCCCGGCCAGCCAGACCTCGCCCGTGGGGCGCTCGAAGCCCTCGTCCAGCAGGCGCATGATGGCCAGCGCGGTGATCGACTTGCCGGAACCCGACTCCCCGACCAGCGCGAACAGTTCGCCACCGCGGATGGCGAAGCTCGCCTCCGCAACCAGCGGTGCCTCGCTGTCACGGTGACGGATCTGCAGGTTGCGCACCTCCAGCATGTTCAGCGCACCCCGCCGCTGGTCGCGCTGGTGGCACCGGCCGCCGGACGCGCGCCGGCATCGCGATTGGCACTGCGCGCGGCCGAGCGCGCGTGCGGGTCCACGGCGTCGCGCAGGGCCTCGCCGATCAGGTTGTAGGCGAACACCGTCAGGAAGATCGCCCCGCCGGGGAAGGCCGCCATCCACCAGTTGAAGGTGGAACTCTGTACCGCCTGGTTCAGCATCTGCCCCCAGGAGGGATCATCCACCAGACCCAGGCCGAGGAACGATAGCGTCGCCTCGGCGAGGATGGCCGAGGCGACCCCGAAACTGGCCGCCACCAGGATCGGCGCGATCCCGTTCGGCAGCATGTGCCGGAACAGGATCGACGGCAGCGACAGCCCCGACGCGATCGCCCCCTGCACGAAGTCCTGCTGGCGCAGGCGCAGGAACTCCGCGCGCACATAGCGCGCGTAGCCGGACCAGGAGGTCAGGCCGATGATCAGCATCATCAGGTACAGCGAGCGACCGAAGAAGGCGACGAAGGTCAGCAGCAGGAACAGCGTCGGGATCGCCTCGAAGATCTCCACCAGGCGCATGCCGATGATGTCCACGATCCCCGAGAAGTAGCCCATCAGCCCGCCCAGGATCACCCCGATCCCCAGCGCGATCCCGGTGGCGATGAAGCCGATGGACAGCGCGATGCGCGAGGCGTGGATCATGCGCGAGAGGACATCCGCACCGGTGTCGTCAGTGCCGAACCAGTGCACCCGATCCGGCGCCTCGCGCGGGGCCTCCAGGCCGGTATCGGCATAGTCGCGCAGGTAGTCGCGCGGCGAATACGGGATCGGGGCGCGAATCACAGTCTGGTATTCGCCCATGCGCTCGGCCTCGCGGTACTGATCGTGGATCACCAGCGACGGCGGCGAGACCGTCTGCCAGGCCACCGCGGCCAGCACCGCGCCCAGCGCGGCCCACAGCCCGAAGCGTCGCCAGGGCCGCCCGGGCAGGCGCCAGAAGACCAGCGCCAGCACCAGCAGACCGAACAGCGTCACGTCGGCTGCCGTCAGATAGCGCAGGAAGGGCATCGCCCACTCGCCGTCGGTGGTCTGCACCAGCAGCGGATGGGAGGTCGCCAGCACCGGCGCGAGGATCGCCACCAGAGTCAACAGCGCGATCCAGCCAATCCCGAGGCGCGCGCCCCAGCGCAGCAGGACCTCGCCCACCACGCGCCGCGCCCAGGAGCGGCTGCGGCGACCCCCGGTTTCCGGATGGCGGCTCGGCTCAGTCATAGTTCACCCGCGGATCGACGATGGCGTAGGCGAGGTCCGCCAGCAGGTAGCCGACCAGGGTCAGCACCCCGGAGATCAGGGTGATCGACAGCACCAGTTCGCGGTCGCGCGTCTGCACGGCCTCCACCGCCAGCTTGCCCATGCCGTCAATGGAGAAGATGGCCTCCACGATCACCGACCCGGCCAGCAGCGAGGGCAGCAGGGTGGCGGACACGGTGATCAGCGGCAGCAGGGAGTTGCGGAACACGTGGCGCCACAGCACGTCGTGCTCGGCGACCCCCTTGGCCCGCGCGGTGCGCGCATAGTCCGAGGTCAGGTTCTCCAGCACCGCCGAGCGCGACAGCTTGGCCAGGAACGCCAGCCCGCCGTAGGACAGACACAGCACCGGCAGCACCAGGTGCCAGGCCCGATCCAGCAGGAAGCCGGGCACCATGCTGCCCGGCGCCAGTCCGAGGGCCAGCGCAAGCCCCGCGCCCAGCCCCAGCGTCCCCAGATAGAAGCCGCGCAGCACCCCCCAGTCGCTGTGCGCCATCAGCCAGCCGACCGCGGCGCCGACCCCCATGGCGACCCCGGTACTGACCATCCCGGCAACGGCCAGGTCGCGGAACATCAGCCAGCCACACAGGGCCCCGAGTACGGCCCCGACCCCACCACGGATCCGCGCCGGCAGGGTTCGCGCCAGGTAGATCCCCAGGGCCGCGCCCAGAAACGGCAGGATCAGCAGCAGCGGCAGGGCCCACACCACCTCCACCGTCGGCAGGAAGGTCATATCCAGTGCCGCGCGCTGGCTGATGCCCCCGGTGGGAAACCACTGCCAGAACTGGTCGGAGGCGAAGAAGCCGATCAGCAGCACGCCCGCCAGCATGGTCGGCACCGACCACAGCGCCAGCAACACCACGCCGGATTGCGAGTCGAAGGCCTGGCCGTGCTGGGTGGCCGCGCGCACCCCCACGGCCACCGCGACGATGTAGATCAGCGGGATCGACAGCACGTTCAGCAGCAGCGTAATCGGCAACCGCTCCGCGATCAGGTCGACCACCGGGCGGCCGTAGCGAAAACTGGTCCCCAGGTTGGGCGCCTTGAAGTGCGGCCATCCGGTCAGTGAACCGTCCGCGTCCTGGGCGAAACCGATCGGCGAGATGTTGTTGAGCCAGCGCCCGAACTGCACCGGCGCCGGTTGATCCAGGCCGTAGAGGCGGTTGTAGTACTCCTCCATCGCCTTCTGCGCCTGCGGCTCCAGGCCCTGCCCCTCCACCAGGGTCAGGGCGCTGATGCCCCCGGGCGCCGCCGCCATCACCGCGAACACGACCACGGTGATGCCGAACAGGGTCGGCACCATCAGGATCATGCGGCGCAGGATATAGGTCAGCATCCCGCGCGCCGCCTGCCGATCGGTTCCACTACGTGGCCCATGGGCGACTACTGTCCGTAGCGCTGGAGTTCGAAGGGCACGTAGATCTCCAGCGGCACCGCCCCGAGGTTCAGCCCCAGCGCGGTCTGTTCCAGGTTCTGGATGCGCCGGTCGATGAAGGCCAGCGTCTGGCGCCGCATCAGGAAGGTGTAGGGCTGGTCCTCGTGCAGGATGCGCTCGGCCTCGCGCCACAGCTCCATGCGCGCCGGCTCGTCCACCTCGCCGCGGGCCGCCTCGATGATCGCGTCCAGCTCGGGGTTCTGGTAGTGGATAAAGTTATCGCCGCCGGAAACGGTCTGGCTGGAGTGGAACATCTGGTAGATATCCACCTCGACGCCACTGGTCCAGCCCAACGTGATGGCGTCGAAGTCCTGGCGAGAGAGCTTTTCCAGCATCACCGACCACTCGGTCGGCTGGGGCCGCATCTCCACTCCGGCACGCGCATAGAGATCGCGCAGGAACAGAGCGATGCGGCGGGTGTCCTCATTGTCCTGGAAATACGCCAGCTCGAAGGAGAACGGCTCGCCGTCCTCGTTCACCAGCACGCCATCCCGGTTACGCTCGCGGTAGCCGGCCTCGGCGAGCAGCTCCAGGGCCCGCTCGACATCAAAGGGGATGGGTTCGAGATCCGGATTGTGCTGATCGCTGCGTGGCGAGAACGGCGAGATCGCCCGCTCGGCATACCCCAGCATGACCTCCTCGATCAGCCGGTCGACGTCGGTCAGGTAGCTCATCGCCTTGCGCACCCGCGGATCGGCGAAGCGCGTTGGCTCGCCGTTGCGCTGCTGATTCCAGGCGATATAGGAATAGCCCGCCGTCGGACTCATGTACTCGTGGGTGTCCGCGCGTTCGCGCAGCGCCTCGTCGTCACGTAGCCGGGCGTATTCACGCGGCCGCGCGCCGTAGACATCGATATCCCGGTTGCGGAAGGTGGTCAGGCGCGCGCTGTCGTTCTGGATTACGCGCCAGACCAGGCGATCCAATGGCGGCTCGATCGGGCCCCAGTAGCGCGGGTTGCGCTCCAGCTCGATGCGCCCGGCGTCCGGCGTCCAGCCGGTCGGGTCCTCCAGCCGGTAGGGGCCGGAACCGAGCAGGATGCCGCGCGACTCGTTGAAGGTCTCGGGGTCCTCCAGGTAGCGCTCGTAGAAATGCTTCGGCAGCACATCGAGCCCACCGGCCACCCGCATCGCATCGAAGTAAGGTTCCTCGAACACGAACCGTACCGTGCGTTCGTCCACGGCCTCCACGGCCTCGACCTTCTCCAGGAAAGCACGCGCCCGCGGCACGGCGATGGCGTCGGTCATCAGGAAATCGAAGGTGAACTCGACGTCCTCCGCGGTCAGTGGCTCGCCATCGGAAAACTGGGGCCCCGAACGCAGGCGGAAGGTCAGCTCCGTCCCGCTGTCGTCGAATTCCCAGGACTCGGCCAGCAGACCCTGCCATTCCAGGGTGTCCGGATCGCGAACCACCAGCGACTCCAGCACATAGTTCTGCACCTCGGAGGCATAGGCATCCGAGGACACATACGGCGTAATGGTCGCGAGCCCGGTGCCAAAGGCCTGCACCAGCCAGTCACCCTCGGCGTAGTCCTCCTGCTCCGCGGCCCGTGCCGCGCGGCGGAAGGCCGACGGGACCGCGTCCGCCCGCGGGGCCTGCTCGGCCTCCATGCCGGCGAAACGTCCCGAGGCCAGGTCCGACTCCAGCCCCTGCAGGCTGCGCCGCAGCGCCCGCAGGTCCCGAGCCTGCTCGCTCATGGTGTTCTGCATGGAGGCCATGCGCTGCCACTGGCGGTCGATCTGGACCATCACCAGCAGCAACAGGATGCCCAGCACGATCAGGGTCACGATCCAACCGAAATGACGACTCACAAGACCTCCGGGTTGTTGCGCTGGCCGCCCGCCACACTGTTTTCGGCATGACGGGCGAGCGGTCGCGGGGACCGCGGGTGCTGGCACTATAGCAAGCCACCTGCTTCGGCTCATCGGGTGCTGGCCGCACTAGCACCACATCGGTATGATCCCGGAGACAGTCGCGCCCGTCCCCGGTTCCGCAGCCGGGCGGGCGCCGTCGAGACGGCCCGCCCGGGTACGTCCGCACGGATCCGAACCAAGGAGTGTCACATGGGTTTTCTGAAGGGCAAGCGCGCACTGATCGTCGGCGTTGCCAGCAACCGTTCCATCGCCTACGGCATTGCCGCGGCCATGCATCGCGAGGGCGCCGAGCTCGCCTTCACCTACCAGAACGAACGCCTGCGCGATCGCGTCGAGAAACTGGTCGCGGACTTCGACTCCGACATCCTGGTGCCCTGCAACGTCGAGGATGACCGCGAGATCGAACAGGTCTTCGAGCACCTGGACAATTACTGGGACGGCGTCGACATCCTGGTGCACTCGGTGGCCTTCGCACCCAAGGAGCAACTGGAAGGCGACTTCCTCGACAACATGACCCGCGACGGCTTCCGCATCGCGCACGACGTCAGCTCCTACAGCCTCGCGGCCTTTGCCAAGGCCGGCCGCGCGATGATGAAGGATCGAGACGCCTCCATCCTTACCCTCAGCTATCTGGGCGCCGAACGCTCGATGCCCAACTACAACGTGATGGGTCTGGCCAAGGCGAGCCTGGAGGCGAACGTCCGTTACCTGGCCTATACGCTGGGGCCGGAGAGCACCCGGGTGAACGCGATCTCCGCCGGCCCGATCCGCACCCTCGCGGCCTCCGGGATCGGCGAGTTCAAGCGCATCCTCGACCACGTCGAGGCCAATGCCCCGCTGCGGCGCAACGTGACCACCGAACAGGTCGGAAACGCCGGCGCCTTCCTCTGCTCCGATCTCGCCTCCGGCATCACCGGCGAGATCATGTATGTCGACTCCGGCTACAACACGGTGGGCCTGGGCGCGGCCGAGATCGGCCTCGACAACAAGTAGCTCGCGGGCTTCGGCCCCGATGCCGCCTCTTCCCGTGGCAGACATGGAAAAGCCCGGCCCGCATGAGCGGAGCCGGGCTTTCTTGTTTTCGGGCTGCAACCGGTCTCGGCCAATCAAACCCGCTCGGCATTAGCGGCCATAAGGCAAGGGCGTTGAACCACAGAGTGCACAGAGGACACGGAGAATTCGCAGGGACTGCTTAGCGCGAAGGTATTCCGAGAGACAGGACAAACGCATCGCTCCCCGCGCCCCGTCCAGTCAGTCACAATCGACGTTCTTCGTGGGCTCCGTGTCCTCCGTGGTGTTACGTCCCTTGGCCTTTCCAAACAACGACTCAGGCTAGTCGAGCGCGTCGGGGAAGCGCTTGATGTCGGCCTGCTCTTCCAGCCAGGCGAGGTAGGCCCGGAATTCGGCGCTGCCATAGGCATTACCGATCTGGTCACGCTCCTGCTGGCGTGCAGCGGCATCGGCGGCGTCCTCGCCCATACGCACCTCTTCCAGCACGGTCACGGCAAAGTCGCCGTCGCCGATCCGGGCACCGGCGATCTCCACCGCGCCCTCGCCCGGGGCCGGCAGGCGGAACAGGTGGTCCTGCAAGCCGGTGGGCAGTTCCGCGGCGCGCTCGCGGGTGACCTCGACCGAGCGACTCCAGGCCCCGTTCTCGTCCGCCTCTGAGGCCCAGTCCTCCGCCGCGGTCAGGCGCTCGATCAGGGCCTCGCCGGCTTCACGGGCAGCATCGGCCGCCGCCTGACGCTGCAGGCGCTCGCGAATCGTGTCTTCCACCTCCGCCAGCGGGCGCACCTCGGACGGCTGGTGTTCGTCGACCCGCAGGATCACCGTGGAGCCGTCCTGCAGGTCGATTGCCTCGCTGTTGTGGCCGTCTTCCAGCACCCGCGGATCAAACGCCGCATTGCGAATGGAGCGGTGCCGCGCAATGCCGTCCCCGGAGCCCCGCGAGAACCAGTCGCTGGTCTGGATCTCCAGCCCGGTCGCATCGGCCGCCGGCTCCAGGCTGTCGGGGAACTCGATCCCCAGCGCCATCATGTCGTCCAGGGCGTCGATCTGCATCTGCTCCGCCGTGCGATCGCGCAGATCCTGCTCGACCTCGTCGCGGATCTCTTCGAACGGCTGCGGCTGGGCCTCCTGGATCGCGGTCACCTCGAGGATGAACCAGCCTCGCTCGGTGCGCACCGGCTGGCTGATCAGGTCCTTCGGCAGGGTAAAGATCACGGTCTCCAGCGTGGAGCCCAGATCCCCCCGGGCGATCTCGCCCAGCTCCCCGCCACGGTCGGCGGTCAGGCTGTCCTCCGAGTATTCCTCGGCCAGCTCGGCAAAGTCCTCGCCGGCCTCCAGCCGCTCGCGCAGCTCCCGGATGCGGGCCTCGCCCTCCTCGCCCGTGTCCTGAATACGGATCTGGCGCACCTCGCGCAGCTCCGGCTGCTCGTAGCGGCTGCGGTTCACCCGGTAGTGCTCGCGCACCTGGTCCTCGGTGACCTCGACCCCGGCCTCCAGGCCCTCCGGATCCAGCCGGAGATAACTCACCCGTACGCGCTCGGTGGTGGTGAACTCATCGGGATTGGCTTCGTAGTAAGCCTGAATGGCGTCCTCGTCCACCACGTCCGGACGGTCGAACTCGTCCGCGGAGAAGACCCGCCAGCTGGCCACGCGGGTCTGGTTGCGCAGACGACTGTAGTCTTCCACCAGGCTTTCCGGTACCACGCCGGTCGCCTGGATCCCCCGCTGGATCTGCGACAGCACAATGCTGCGCGCGATGTCCTGTTCGAAGTCCGCAGGACTGATGCGCTGGGCGTTCAGCAGCTGGCTGTAGCGTTCGCGGCTGAAGCGCCCCTCTTCCTGAAAGACCGGCATGCCGCGGATCTCGCGCAGCACGCTGTCACCGGCGGCCTTGAACCCGGCGGAATCCGCCGCCTGGCGCAACAGTTCCTGACGGATCAGCGTCTCCAGGGCCTGCAGGCGGATGCCCTGCTCGTCGAGCACATCATCGGGGATCTCGCCGCCGAACATGCGCGCCATCTCGTCGCGCTGGGCGCGCGCCTCCTGATGCACATCGCGCACCGCGATATCCGTGCCGTTCACCTCGGCCGCCACCAGCGGGCCGGCCCCGCCGAAGTACTCGCCCAGGCCCCACAGGGCAAAGGGAATGGTGATCAGGCCGATGATCACATAGGCGAGCCAGCCGCTCGCCCGGTCACGAATCGCTTGCAACATGATGGTCTCTGCTCACTCCGCCGTGGAGAGGAAATCGGGAATCAACCGCCGATGGTAGCAGGCGCGCCCGCGCACGTCTGCGCCTAGGTTATCCACCACGAAGCGCACGAAGGCACGAAGAAGGGCAAGGTCAAGGGCGTTTGCACCACAGAGGACACGGAGGGCACGGAGAAAGTCGATAGCGATCCGCGGGAAGGACAGAGCATCGTAGGATTGGAAGGATGAAGTTGTGTCAGGGGGGGGGACGGCGCGTGTTGCCGCGGCCCCGAATTCCTTGCCCTTCTCCGTGTCCTTCGTGTCCTCTGTGGTGCAAACGCCCTTGACCTTCTTTTCTCCTGGATCGCAATAGCCAAAAAAGAAAAAGGCGCCACAAGGGCGCCTTTCTCGGAGATGGCGGAGCGGACGGGACTCGAACCCGCGACCCCCGGCGTGACAGGCCGGTATTCTAACCAGCTGAACTACCGCTCCGTATTCTTGCAGTGCAACCAGGGTCAGGGTTGCACTTGGTGGGTGCTGACGGGTTCGAACCGCCGACATTCGCCTTGTAAGGGCGACGCTCTACCAACTGAGCTAAGCACCCGATAAAGCGCGCTAGTTTACTCGATCCTTGAGCGCTTTACCAGCCTTGAACGAAGGCGTTTTCGAAGCGGCGATCTGGATGGTCTGACCGGTACGCGGGTTACGACCGGTGCGGGCCTCACGCTCGCGCACCAGGAAGGTACCGAAGCCGACAAGGGAGACCTGGTCACCCTTGGCGAGGGTGTCGCCAACAACACTTACCATGGCATCCACGATCCGGCCGGCCTGGGCCTTGGGGACATCGGCTTCCGCCGCGATCGCGTCGATCAGTTCGGATTTATTCATGAAGCGCTTCCTTATCTCAGTGGTGACTCAGGCTTTCTGCCGGACTGGGCCTAGCTTACACCAGCCGGAGGCCTTTTCTCCATGGCCCCGCAACTGCCCTCGGCGAGAAATCAGGTGATGCGGATGGGGTTATAGCAAGCCCCCGGAAAACGAGTCAAACGCGATCTCCTGACCGCCCCCGCACGGGTGTGATCCAGTCCACAAAAAACCGCGGAGCCCCGGTCTGCGGGTCCCCGCGGTTTCCGTCCGTTTACAGACGCTTAGTGGTGCCGAACCCGGCGACGGCCGGATTCCTTGGCCGGTTTGACGACTTCTTCGACCTTCTCCGGGGTTTCGCCCGCCTTGCCCTCCGGCATATGCGTCAGCGCCACCTCCAGGACCTCGTCGATCCAGCGCACCGGGCGAATATCGAGCTTCTGCTTGATGTTCTTCGGGATGTCGACCAGATCCTTCTCGTTTTCTTCGGGGATCAGGACCGTGCGGATCCCGCCGCGATGGGCGGCCAGCAGCTTCTCCTTCAACCCGCCGATCGGGAGGACCTGGCCGCGCAGGGTGATCTCCCCGGTCATCGCCACATCCGCTCGCACCGGGATCCCGGTCAGTGCCGAGACGATCGCGGTGCACATGCCGATACCGGCAGATGGTCCGTCCTTGGGCGTCGCACCCTCCGGCACGTGGATATGCAGGTCCTTCTTCTCGTGGAAGTTTTCCTCCAGCCCCAGGGCCTCGGCACGCGAGCGCACCACGGTCAGCGCCGCGTGGATGGATTCCTGCATCACGTCGCCGAGCTTCCCGGTCTGCTGGGTCTTGCCCTTGCCCGGGACCACGCTGGCCTCGATAGTCAGCAGCTCGCCCCCGACCTCGGTCCAGGCCAGACCGGTCACCTGACCGATCTGATCGTTCTCCTCGGCCAGGCCGAAGCGGAAACGGCGCACGCCCAGGTACTTCTCCAGCGTCTTCGGGGTCACCGACGTGGTCCGCGCACGCTCCTTCTCGCTGGCCAGCAGGCGCTGCTTGGCCACCTTGCGGCAGACCTTGGCGATCTCGCGCTCCAGCGAGCGCACACCGGCCTCCCGGGTGTAATAGCGCACGATGTCGCGCACCGCCGCATCGGAGATCTG
This sequence comes from Thioalkalivibrio sp. ALE28, assembly GCF_000377425.1. Lineage (NCBI taxonomy): Bacteria > Pseudomonadati > Pseudomonadota > Gammaproteobacteria > Chromatiales > Ectothiorhodospiraceae > Thioalkalivibrio > Thioalkalivibrio sp. ALE28. The sequence goes on from NZ_KB898105.1 coordinate 11,906, forward strand.
GATCTCGGCCGGCTTCAGGCCATTGGCCTTGATCTGCTTGTCGAGCAGGTAGTTGTGGGCGATGTTGACCTTCTCGTCCTCGGTGTAGCCGGACAGCCGGATGACCTCCATGCGATCCAGCAGCGGCCCGGGGATGTGCATGCTGTTGGCCGTGGCCACGAACATCACGTCGGACAGGTCGAAATCGACCTCCAGATAGTGGTCGCTGAACGTGTGGTTCTGCTCCGGATCCAGCACCTCGAGCATGGCCGAGGCGGGGTCGCCCCGGAAATCCATCGCCATCTTGTCGATCTCGTCGAGCAGGAACAGCGGGTTGCGCACCCCGACCTTGGCCAGGTTCTGGATGATCTTGCCCGGCAGCGAGCCGATGTAGGTGCGACGGTGGCCGCGGATCTCGGCCTCGTCACGCACCCCGCCCAGCGCCATGCGCATGAACTTGCGGTTGGTCGCACGAGCGATGGACTGACCCAGCGAGGTCTTGCCGACGCCGGGCGGGCCCACCAGGCACAGGATCGGGCCCTTCAGCTTGCGCACTCGCGACTGCACGGCGAGGTACTCGAGGATGCGTTCCTTGACCTCTTCTAGGCCGTAGTGGTCCTCGTTGAGGATCTTCTCGGCACGCGCCAGATCCTTGCTGACCCGGGTCTTCTTCTTCCACGGGACATTGACCAGCCAGTCGATGTAGCTGCGCACGACGGTGGCCTCGGCCGACATCGGCGACATCATCTTCAGCTTGTTCAGCTCGGCGGTGGCCTTCTTCTTGGCCTCCTCCGGCATCCCGGCCTTCTCGATCTTCTCGGCCAGGTCTTCCTGTTCGTTCGGCGCGTCCTCGAGGTCGCCCAGCTCCTTCTGAATGGCCTTCATCTGCTCATTCAGGTAGTACTCGCGCTGGGACTTCTCCATCTGCTGCTTCACGCGGCCGCGGATCTTCTTCTCGATCTGCAGCACGTCCATCTCGCCCTCGATCTTGGCGACCAGGTGCTCCAGGCGTTCGCGCACATTGGCGATCTCGAGGACCTGCTGCTTCTCCTCGAGCTTCAGGGACATGTGCGCGGCGATGGTATCGGCCAGGCGCGAGGTGTCGTCGATCCCGGCCAGCGAAGTCAGGATCTCCGGCGGGACCTTCTTGTTCAGCTTGATGTACTGCTCGAACTGGTTCAGCGCGGAGCGGCCGAGGACCTCGAGTTCCTTGTCCTCGGTGTCGTATTCCTCGTCGATCAGCCGGATGTCGGAGACGAAGTAGTCCTCCTCCTTCTCGGCATCACCGGTGGTGGAAACATCCATCACGCGGGCGCGCTGGGCCCCCTCCACCAGCACCTTGATGGTGCCGTCGGGCAGGCGCAGCAGTTGCAGGATGTTGCCCAGGGTACCGATATCGTGCAGATCGCCGGCTTCGGGTTCGTCGACCTCGGCGCTCTTCTGGGCGACCAGCAGGACCTGCTTGTTCTCGGCCATGGCCGAATCCAGCGCGCGGATCGACTTCTCGCGACCCACGAACAGCGGGATGACCATGTGCGGATAGACCACGACATCGCGAAGCGGCAGCACCGCGACGCGCTTGACGGGGGAGTCCACCTCGTTCTGGGAGGAGTGGGTATCGGTCATGTTGCCCCCTCAGGGCTGGACGAATGTACAGAAGGAAGTGGGGGCGGCGGCGCCCATTTCAAGGGCGCCGCAACACTTCCGCTCAGGAATCCGCGGCCGCCTGCTTCTTGGCGAACGAGTCGTTCTCGTACACCAGATACGGCTCGGCATCGCCGCGGATCACCGCCTCGTCGATCACCACCTTGCTGACGCCTTCCATGGACGGCAGCTCGTACATGGTGTCGAGCAGGATGTTCTCCATGATGGTGCGCAGGCCGCGCGCCCCGGTCTTGCGCTCCATCGCCTTGTGGGCGATCGCGGACAGGGCGTCGTCGCGGAACTCCAGTTCCACCCCTTCCATCTCGAACAGGCGGGCATACTGCTTGACCAGGGCGTTCTTCGGCTGGGTCAGGATGGTGATCAGCGCGTCCTCGTCCAGCTCGTCCAGGGTCGCCTGCACCGGCAGGCGACCCACGAACTCGGGGATCAGCCCATAGCGCACCAAGTCGTCGGCCTCCAGCTGCTTGAGCCACTGGCCACCGGACTTGGCCGCCTCGGTGGTACGCAGCTCGGCGCCAAAGCCGATGCCGCCCTTCTCGGCGCGCTGCTGGATGACCTTCTCCAGCCCGGAGAAGGCCCCGCCGCAGATGAACAGGATGTTGCTGGTATCGACCTGCAGGAACTCCTGCTGCGGATGCTTGCGTCCGCCCTGCGGGGGGACCGAGGCGGTGGTGCCCTCGATCAGCTTCAGCAACGCCTGCTGCACACCCTCGCCCGAGACGTCACGGGTGATGGAGGGGTTGTCCGACTTGCGCGAGACCTTGTCGATCTCGTCGATGTAGACGATGCCGTTCTCGGCCTTCTCCACATCGTAGTCGCACTTCTGCAGCAGCTTCTGGATGATGTTCTCGACATCCTCGCCCACGTAACCGGCCTCGGTCAGCGTGGTCGCGTCGGCGATGGTGAACGGGACGTTCAGTACTCGCGCCAGCGTCTCGGCCAGCAGCGTCTTGCCGGAGCCGGTCGGGCCGATCAGCATGATGTTCGACTTGGACAGCTCGACATCGTCCTTGCCGGCCTTGGCCTGCAGACGCTTGTAGTGGTTGTACACCGCGACCGAGAGGATCTTCTTCGCGGAGTTCTGGCCGATCACGTAATCGTCCAGGATCGCGCGGATCTCGTGCGGGGTCGGGAGGGAATCCCGCTCGGTGTGGCCGGCCTCCTGCATCTCCTCGCGGATGATGTCATTGCACAGCTCGACGCACTCGTCGCAGATGAATACGGATGGCCCGGCGATCAGCTTGCGCACCTCGTGCTGACTCTTTCCGCAGAAAGAACAGTACAGGAGCTTGCCGTCGGCGGAGGGGGTGGTTTCGTCGCTCATCCGTTTGCCTCGGTTGCGATTTCAGTGTTCTTCAAAACATGCCCCGTTTGCCTGTGAGTTGCAAACGGGCCAAGCAGAAGTCCGGTATTGAGGCCCCGCCCCGGAGCCGGTTTCCGGGGCGCGGTTGCGATCGGCGCGGACGAGGGGATCAGTCGTCCGCGGAGTTGCGGTGGGTCAGGACGTGGTCGACCAGGCCGTATTCCTTGGCGTCGGTCGCGGTCATGAAACGGTCGCGATCGGTGTCCTGCTCGATCTTCTCGATCGGCTGGCCGGTGTGGTGGGCCAGTACGCGGTTCAGCTCGTCGCGGATCTTCAGGATCTCGCGGGCATGGATATCGATATCCGACGCCTGACCCTGAAAGCCGCCCAGCGGCTGGTGGATCATCACCCGCGAGTGCGGCAGCGTATGGCGCTTGCCGGGGGCCCCGCCCGCCAGCAGAACAGCGCCCATGCTCGCGGCCTGGCCCACGCACAGCGTGCTGACCTCGGGCTTGATGAACTGCATGGTGTCGTAGATCGCCATGCCAGCGGTGACCGCGCCCCCCGGGGAGTTGATGTACAGGCTGATCTCCTTGTCCGGGTTCTCCGACTCGAGGAACAGCAGCTGAGCCACGATCACGTTGGCCATGTAGTCCTCGACCGGACCCACACAGAAGATGACCCGGTCCTTCAGCAGACGGGAATAGATGTCGTAGGCGCGCTCGCCGCGGGCGGTCTGTTCGACCACCATCGGGACCAGGTTCAGGCCCTGGGCATGCTGCGCACCCTGGTCGGCCATGTCGTGGCTCATTCAGTCGACTCCTTGTTCGGATTCATGACGTCCTGGAAGCTGGTTTCCTTCTCGGTGACCTTGGCCTGCTCGACCACCCAGTCGACCACCTGGTCTTCCAGCACCAGCGACTCCAGGTTGCTCTTGGCCTGGGGATTGGAGCGGTAGTAGTTCTTCACCTCTTCCGGGTCCTCGTAGGTCGCGGCCATCTCCTCGAGATCGCGCTCGACGCGCTCGGCGTCCACCTCGAACCCCTTCTGGTCGATGATCGCACGCAGGGCCAGCCCCAGGCGGACGCGGCGCTTCGCCTCGTCCTCGAACAGGCTGTCCGGCAGCGGCTGGGTCTGCTCGGCACCCCCGAAACGCTTCTCGGCTTCCTCGCGCAGACGGTTGATCTCCGACTTCACCAGGGCGTCCGGCAGGTCGAAGTCGTGCTTGTCGACCACGGCCTCCAGGACCTGCTGCTTCACCCGGCCCTTCAGGGCCTGACGCAGTTCCCGCTCCATATTGGACCGCACATCAGCGCGAAGTTTCTCCACCGAGCCGTCCTCGATGCCGAATTTCTTCGCGAACTCTTCGTCGACCTCCGGCAGCTTGGGCCCCTCGACCTGCTTGATGGTCAGGGCGAACTGCGCGGTCTGGCCCTTCAGGTTCTCCGCCGGGTAATCCTCGGGGAAGGTGACGTCGATGGTCGGCTCCTCGCCGGCCTTCACGCCCTTGAGCTGCTTCTCGAAGCTCTCGATCAGGCGCCCGGCGCCGACCTCGACCTGGAAGTCCTCGGCCTTGCCGCCCTCGAACTCCTCGCCGTTCAGGGTGCCGACGAAGTCCAGGGTGACACGGTCGCCCTTCTTCGCCTTGCGCTTGACCTCGGCCCACTCCTTGTTCTGCTCGCGCAGCGAGTCAATTACGCGGTCGATGTCCTCGTCCGCCACCTCGGCCTTCGGCCGCTCGATCTCGACGTCGGCGAAGTCGGCCACCTGCACCTCCGGGAACACCTGGAAGCTGGCGGTGAACTCGATGGCGTCGCCGCCCTCCAGGCTGGTCGGCTCGATGCTCGGGTTACCGGCCGGTTCCAGGCCCTCCTGCTGCACCGCCTCGCGGTAGCTCTCCTGCAGGACCTCGCTCAGCACCTCCTGGTAGACGCCGGTGCCATAGCGCTGGCGCACCACCTTCAGCGGGACCTTGCCCGGGCGAAACCCGTCCAGCTTGACCCGCTTGGCCAGGGACTTCAGGCGGTTGTCGACCTCGGTGTCGACCCGCTCGGAGGGGACCTGGATGGTCATCTTGCGTTCCAGGTTGCCGGTGGCTTCAACAGAAACTTGCATGGAGGGCCTCGTCATAGTTCGGATATCGGTCATCCCTGCCGATCGCAGTGGTAACCTTCATGGCGTTGGGAAATGCGGACTGTGGTGCGAAAGGAGAGACTCGAACTCTCACGGGTTTTACCCCACTGGGACCTAAACCCAGCGCGTCTACCAGTTCCGCCACTTTCGCGATCTTGCAGAAAACTCTTGTTGTGTTCGCGCGTTAGCCGCGCATTCTAGCGTGTTCCCCGCCCACAAACACAAAAGGCCCGTATGAACGGGCCCTTGTGCCGGCGCGGGGACCGGAGAAAATGGTGGGTCGTGTAGGATTCGAACCTACGACCAATTGGTTAAAAGCCAACTGCTCTACCAACTGAGCTAACGACCCTTTTCGGTTTGGCCGGCGGCGACCCCGCGGGTCGCCCTGGCCGAGCTGCAAAACCGAAGGCCCGGGATCACCGGGCCTCCAGTGCCGCGTAGTTTACGGCGCGGCGGGGAAAACGCAAGGCGCCCCCGCCGCTACGCCATCAGATGGCTTCCAGCTTGCGCATGCCACCCGGCAGCAGCTTCATGTCCACCAGCGAGGTGATCAGCGCCTTGCCGAAGGAGGCCTCGTCTTCGTAGACCATCTTGTAGTACTGGATCTTCATGGTCAGCGCGGCCCCGAAGACGATCATGATGAAGGTCAGGAAGCCGCCCAGCGCGAGCGTGGAGATCCCGGTGATGCCCTGGCCGATGGTGCAGCCCATCGCCAGCACGCCACCGAAGCCCATCAGGATCGCGCCGATGAAGTGGTTCACGAAGTCGCGCACCGAGGCGAACCACTCGAAGCGGAACGCACGGGTAACCAGGGCCCAGAAGAAGGAGCCGAGGATCACGCCGGCCAGCGCCATCACGCCGAAGTACAGCACGGTGTTGTCAAACCCGCTCGACACGTAACGCAGGCTCTGGCCCATCGGATTGATGAAGGTGAACGACTGGTTGGCCCACGGGGCACTCTCGGACGGGCGCTCACCCGCGTCGGCATCGGCCACGAAGTCCCAATCGGCCACGTAGGCCTGCGGGGTATAGGTGTCCATGCCATCGTCGATCTGGATGTTGCTGGTCAGCCACCAGGCGCCGAGCACCATCAGGCCGATCACCAGACCGCCCAGGATGTTGTCAAAGCTCTTGCGGAAGTCCGCGGCCTTGAAGATCAGGGCCAGCAGCAGCACGCCGATCACCGCGCCCAGCACCAGGCGGGCGGTCAGGCCGTTCTCTTCGCCGGCCACCAGGGTACCCAGGTCCTGGCCCGCCGGGGTGGAGATGGCCAGCGCGGTGGTCCAGTCCATGAACAGCAGGGAATAGAGGGTATCGGAAGTACCCGGCAGCGGGCGCACCATGTAGTAGGCGATGATCGCGATCACGATCAGCACCATCAGCGACTTGATGTTGCCGCCACCGACGCGCACCAGGGTCTTGTTCCCGCAGCCGGAGGCGTAGGTCATGCCGATCCCGAACAGGAAGCCGCCCAGGGCATGCTCGACCCACTGGAACTCGCTCATGCGGTAGTTCGGGAAGGAACCGTCGGCGCTCAGCACCCCGAAGAACTCGAGGATGGCCACGCCCAGCATGGCCACGGCGATCGCTAGCAGCCAGGAGCGCATACGCCCGGTATCACCCATGTTCACCCAGTCGGAGACGGCGCCCATGGTGCAGAAGTTGGTCTTGTTCGCCACGGCCCCCATGATGAAGGCGAGGATGAACGCCCCACCGAGGAACGCCATCGCGGCAGTTGAAAAACTGGAGAATTCCATCACGTATCCTCTCGACGAAAGATTTCAGGGCAGGCCTGCACCCACGGGGTGCGCAGCATACATCGGACGCTAGACGAGATCGAGCCCGTTTTCATTCCTGCGGGAACGAACATGCAGCCGGCGGGCTGCCGGCGGGCATCACGCGGGGATATAGCGGGTCGGGTCCGGCACGCCGGCCGCAGCAAAGCCCTCGCGCCGGATGCGGCAACTGTCGCAGCGGCCGCAGGCGCGCCCCTCGGCATCGGCCTGATAGCAGCTGACCGTGTGGCGGTAGTCCACCCCGAGCTCGCTGCCCGCCCGGATGATCTCGGCCTTGGACAGGTGCATCAGCGGCGCCCGCACCTCCCAGGGCGTGCCCTCGACCCCGCTGCGGGTGGCCACCCGGGCCAGGTCGCGGAACGCGTCGATGAAGGCCGGACGGCAATCCGGATAACCGGAATAGTCCACCGCATTGGCGCCGACGTAGAGCAGCCGCGCGTCCAGGGTCTCGGCCAGCCCCAGGGCCAGGGCCAGAAACACCGTGTTGCGCGCCGGCACGTAGGTCACCGGGATGCCCTCGGTCGGCGCGGTCGGTACGTCGATCGCCGTGTCTGTCAGCGCCGAGCCACCGATGGCGCTCAGGTCCACCGCCACCACGCGGTGGTCGGTCACGCCCTGGTCCGCGGCGACCCGCCGCGCAGCCTCCAGCTCGGTCCGGTGGCGCTGTCCATAGTCAATGGACAGGGCATGGCACTCCAGGCCTTCGGCGCGCGCCATGGCCAGGCAGGTCGCCGAGTCGAGCCCGCCCGAGAGCAGCACCACGGCCTGTTCCGCGCGTTCGTTCATATCAGCGGCCCGGCTGATCGCCCCAGAGGAGCTTGTGCAGCTGAACCTGGAAGCGTACCGGCACACGTTCGGCCACGATCCAGTCAGCCAGGGTCCGCGGCTCCAGTTCGCCGAACACGGGCGAGAACAGGACCTCGACCTCCGGGTCCAGCCCCAGGCGCTCGAGCTCGGCCCGGGCCCAGTCAAAGTCTGTGCGCCCGGCCAGCACGAACTTCAGCTGGTCCCCGGCCTTCAGCCGCGGAATGTTATCGGGGAGGTTGCGTTCGGCCTCCTTCGAGCCCGGCGCCTTCCAGTCCATCACGATGGCGACCCGGGGGTCGACACCGGCGATGTCCATCGCCCCGCTGGTCTCCAGCGACACCGTGAACCCGGCGTCGCATAGTGCCTCCAGTAGCGGCAGGCAGCCCGGCTGGGCCAGGGGTTCACCACCGGTCACGCAGACATGCCGCACCCCGGTGCGCCCGACCCAGTCGAGGACCGTCGGCAACATCAGCGCCTCGCCGCCCTCGAAGGCGTATTCGCTGTCGCACCAGCGGCAGCGTAGCGGGCAACCGGTCAGGCGCACGAAGGCTGTGGGCCAGCCGACCTGCGCCGCCTCGCCCTGCAGCGAGACAAACATCTCGCTGATCCGCAGCCGCACCGACGCCGGGTCGACGACCCCCGAGCCACGGGCGTCACGCAACGGGGCGGTGGTCATTGGGCGCGATCGATCCGCTGCAGGCGTTCGCGGGCCAGGCGGTCCAGTGTCGTACCGCCATAGTCGGCACGCACTGCCTCCAGGGCCTCGCGGGCCGCATCGAAGTCCTCCAGCTCGTAGTGGGAGTACCCGATCTTCAGCAGGGCATCCCCACTCTTGTCGCTTTCGGGGAAATCCTCGCGCAGGCGCTGGAAGTCCTCGAGCGCCGCCTCGAATTCGCCGCTGGCGTACTTCGCCTCCGCCAGCCAGTACCACGCATTCGCGGTAAAGCTCCCCTCGGGGTAATCCTCGATGAAACGCTCCAGCTTGCGCATGGCGGTGGCGTAATCACCGGCCATCAGATCGTCAAAGGCCTCCTGATAGGCGGCCTGCTCGTCGGCCTCAGGCAGATCCAGCTCGACCACCTCCTCGCGCGGGGTTGCGTCCGGCACCGGGGCCCCACCCTCGACGGCGGCCACGCGCTCGTCCAGGTGGCGGAACTGGTCGCGCTGACGGGTACTGAGGCGGTTCACCTCGTGGCGCAGGGTCTCCACCTCCCCGCGCAGTTCGCGCAGGTCCCGGTTCAGCGACTCGGAAACCTGCAGCAGCTCGTTCATCGCGCTGGAGTCCAGCACGCGTTCGATACGGTCCAGGCGCCGATCCAGCTGGCGGATCTGCGACTGGGTCGCGAACACGGTGTCGTCCTGCGCCCCGGCGGTCCCCGGCATCAGAGCCAGCGGGGTCAGGACAAAGGCCGCGGCCAGCATGGCCGCCAGGAACGGCCCCGGGCGCGCCGGGTTCCGAAACAGAAATGCCCCCGAGGGGGCATCTCCGCAAGACGTCCTGAACATCGATCGCATCTGGCTTCCCGGGTTTACCTACCCTGACTCAGCGCCGGGATTCGTAGACGAGCTCGACCCGGCGGTTCTTGGCCCAGGCCTCCTCGTTCTGCTGGAAGGCCACCGGCATCTCCTCACCATAACTGATGACCTCGAGCTGGTCATCCGAGGCGCCGTTCAGATTCAGCACCCGCCGCACGGACTGCGCACGGCGTTCGCCCAGGGCCAGGTTGTATTCGCGGGTGCCGCGCTCATCCGTATGCCCCTCCAGGCGCATGCGCGCGCCGGGGTTCTCCGCCAGGTAGGCCGCGTGGGCCTCCAGCATCGGCATGAATTCGGATTTCACCTCGTCACGGTCGAAGTCGAAGTAGACCAGGCGCTCGGCCAGCGGACTGTCCGGGTCGTCCAGGGCGGCGGCATCGAACTCCCGGTCGCGACCGATACCACGGGCCTCGGCGGCCTCGCGTTCGGCCCGCTCCTGCTCGGCGGCACGTTCGCGCTCGGCGGCACGCTCGGCATCCTCGGCATCGCGGGTCGGAGTGGCACAAGCCGACAGGGCCGCGATCACCACGGCGGCAAGGGTCAGACGAAACGCGTTGTTCATGGTGTTGGTTCCTCGAAAGAAGGTGACAGTCAAAGGGTCCGAAAATCAGTTCAGGGGTGACCAGGCCGGCTCGCGCACCTCGCCTTCACGGGCGGCCAGACGCTGGTGCACCTGGCCGTCGCGGCTGACGGAACCGAGCACGCCCCGCCCCCCGTCGGTCATGGCATACAGGATCATGCTGCCATTGGGGGCAAAGCTTGGCGACTCTGCATCGCGTCCGTCCGTGAGGCGCGTCACACGGCGGTCATCCAGATCGAGTCGGGCCAGCTGAAATCCGCCGTCACCCCCATGGACATACACCAGCGACCGCCCGTCCGGCGAGATGGTAGCGGCGGCCGCGTAGCCGCTCTCGAAGGTCAGACGCCGCGCATTCCCGCCGCCGGCTGGCTGGGCATAGATCTGCGGGGCCCCCGCCCGGTCGGAGGTGAAATAGATCGTCTCGCCGTCCGGCGACCAGACCGGCTCGGTCTCGATCGCGCTGGAACGCGTCAGCTGCCGCAGATCCCCGGAGGCCAGGTCCATCACATAGATGTTCGGCGAGCCGTCGCGCGACAGGCTCAGCGCCAGCTGGCGACCGTCCGGCGACCAGGCCGGGGCACTATTGATCCCGGTGAAGCTGGCGATACGCGAGCGCTCGCCGGTCTCCACATTCTGGCGAAAGACCTCGGAACGGCGGTTCTCGAACGAGACGTAGACCAGCTCGCGGCCATCCGGGGACCAGTCCGGCGACATGATCGGATCCTCGGAGCGGAACAGGGTGCGCGGATTGGCTCCGTCGGAATCGGCCACCTCCAGCCGGAAGGTGCGCGAGTCGTTCTGGCGCTCGACACTGACGAACGCGATACGCGCGCTGAAGGCGCCCGGGTCGCCGGTGATCTGTTCGTAGACGATGTCCGATACGCGGTGGGCGCCCCTCCGGAGCATGTCCGCCGGCACCGGGATGCGCCAGCCACCCAGGCGCTCCTCCGCCAGCACGTCGAACACGTGGAACTCCACGATCACGTTGTCCCCGTCCGGGCGCTTGGAGCCCACCACCAGGTACTCCATGCCGGCGTCGGCCCAGGGCTGCGCGATGAAGTCGGCCGGGCCCGAGGGGGCCCGCGGCAGCCCCTCGCGCTCAACGTCGAACAGACCGCTACGGGTCAGATTCGCGGCCAGGATTCGCCCCACATCCTCGTCCGGGCGGCCCTCACCCTCCCAGGTGAACGGTGCGACCGCGACCGGAATGGCCCCGGTCACACCCTCGGTCACGGTCACTTCCAGCACCGCGTGAGCCTGCGCCGACCACAGCAGCGCCAGCCCCAGCAGCATCGCGTGAATCATTCGTTGCATGGTGTTCCTCGTGGCCCGGTTGGGAGCGGGCCGGTCAGTCGGGCTCGAAACGGATGCGCACCCCGCCGCGCACGGCATCCGCGTCGGGCGGACGCGGCAGCGAGGACAAACGGTCCATGGTCTGGCGGACCGATTCGCAGAAGGCGGACCCGCCCGAGCAGCTCTCGATATCGAAATTGATGATACGCCCGGTCTCGTTGACACGCACGAGAACAATGGCACGGTCCGACGCATCCAGGCCCGAGGGCTGGCGCCAGCGCCGCTGCACCACCGACTGCACCTGGGCACGCCATTCGTTCAGCTCCTGATCCAGCTGCGCCTGGCGCTCGGCGGCCTCGCGTTGCGCCTGTGCCTCGGCCAGACGTTCGCGCTCGCGCTCCATCGCCTCGCGCCGGCGCTGCTCTTCCAGTTCACGCTCCTGCTCGGCGCGACGCTCGGCCTCCTCCCGCTCGCGGCGTTCGGCCTCCTCGCGTTCGCGCCGCTCCGCCTCTTCCCGCGCCTGGCGCTCCGCCTCCTCGCGCTCCCGCCGCTCGGCTTCCTCGCGTTCGCGCGCCTCCTCGGCCTCACGCCGCGCCTGTTCCGCGGCCTCGCGTTCCTGGCGGATGCGCTCGCGCTCGGCCTCGGCCTCCTCGCGCGCGCGTTGGCGTTCTTCCTCCGCCTCGCGGCGCGCCTGCTCGGCCTCCTCCAGCGCCTGCTGGCGCGCGCGCTCGGCTTCCTCGCGGCGGCGCTGTTCCTCGGCCTGGCGACGTTCCTCCTCGCGCCGGGCCTGCTCCTCGGCACGGCGGCGTTCCTCCTCGGCGCGCAGCTGCTCGGCGACCTGCTCCTGTTCGGCCACCTCGCGCTGGTGCTCGACACGATCGAAGGTCTCGGCATCCACCGCGACCGCGTCGATCACCTCGATATCCTCCTGCACCGCGATCTCCACCGCCGCCCGGGTCGAGGTCGGCGACATCAGGCTCACGTTCAGCAGCAACGCCGCGAACAGCACCCCGTGCAGGATCAGGACGAGGAGCAGGCTGAGGGGGTGACGGCGCAGGAGCTCGAACACGGCGTGTGGCTCAGTCCTGGTTGTTACGTGGCGGTTCGGTGATCAAGCCGACACGACCGCCCCCGGCGCGCTGGAGGGCGACCATTGCATCGATCACCCGGCCGTAGTCCACGTTGCGGTCCCCGCGCACGAAGGTCTGGGTGCCCGGATTCTCGGCGAGGAACTCGCGCACGATCTCGGTCATCTCCTGCGGCGCCAGCGGCTCGTTCACGTACGGGCCCTGGTTCAGGCTCATGGCCCCGGAGGCATCCACGGTGACTACCAGCGGCTCGGCTGCGGACGGATCCTCGTCCATGGCCTCGGCGTCGGCCTCCGGCAGATCGACCTCCACGCCCTGCTGCAGCATGGGGGCGGTGATCATGAAGATGATCAGCAGGACCAGCATCACGTCGATGAACGGCACGACGTTGATCTGCGACATGGGCCGCCGCAGGCGGCGGCTGTTGCGACGCGACTCGGCCATGGTTCAGGCCGGCGCCCCGGCGGCGCCCTCGGCCGGCTTGCCCGCGCCCTGGCGGTTCAGCAGGGCCACGAACTCGTCGCTGAAGTTCTCCAGGCGCGAGGCCACGCGATCGACGTCCCCGGCAAAGCGGTTGTAGGCGATGACCGCCGGGATGGCCGCGAACAGGCCCAGCGCGGTCGCGATCAGCGCCTCGGCGATCCCCGGAGCGACCATGGCGAGTGTGGCCTGCTGCACCCCGGAGAGCCCGAGAAATGCATGCATGATGCCCCACACGGTCCCGAACAGGCCGATGTACGGGCTGGTGGAGCCAACCGTGGCCAGGAATTGCAGGTAGCGCTCCATCTCGTCGGTCTCGCGGGCGATGGCCACGCGCATCGCGCGATGGGCCGGCTCGCCGGCCACCATGCCGTGCTGGCGGGCACGCAGGAATTCCTTGAAGCCGGAGGAGAACACGTGCTCCATGCCGGACATCTCGGACTTGCGGCGTACGCCCTCGTACAGGTGCGAGAGGTCCGCACCCGACCAGAACCGTTCCTCGAACTCGTCGCTGGCCCGCTGGGCCGCGTTCAGCGAGCGCGCCTTGATGATGATCACCAGCCAGGAGAGTACCGAGGCGATCACCAGGATCACCATGACCAGCTGCACGATCAGACTGGCGTCCATGATCAGCTGGTACATCGAAAAGTCCACTGTCACTTGTCCATCTCCCGTTATGCCGTTGTTCCGTCCGCCGCCCGCATCGCGCGCGCCACTTCATCGGGGATCGCCACCGGCGCCTGCCGGGCCATATCGACACAGGCAATGGCGACCTCGCCGGTTGCCAGCGCCGTCGCCTCGCGCTGCACGACCTGCGCGAACTCCACGCTGGCGCGACGCATGCGCGTGACCCGGCAGGTGACCGTCAGGGCCTCGTTGAAATGCGCGGGACGCTGCATCTCCACAGCCAGACGCCGCACGGCGAACACAATTCCATACTCGGACCGCAGCCGGTCCTGCTCGAAGCCGAGGGCACGCAGCCATTCGGTACGCGCGCGCTCCATGAATTTCAGGTAATTGGCGTGATAGACCACGCCGCCGGCGTCGGTATCCTCGTAGTACACCCGCACCGGCCACTCGAATGCTGCGGTCATGGCTGGCGCGGGCCCTCCGCCGCGGGCGTCAGCAGATCGCCCTCGTCCATCCGGGTCAGGCCGAACATCGCCAGGGTACGCCGGGTCGCCTGGCGCCCGCGCGGAGTGCGCTGCAGGTAGCCCTGCTGAATCAGGAAGGGCTCGACCACATCCTCCAGCGTGCCACGGTCCTCGTTCATCGCCGTGGCCAGGCTCTCGACCCCGACCGGGCCACCGTCGAACTTCTCCACCAGCACCTCCAGCAGGCGACGGTCCTGGGCATCCAGCCCGGAGGCATCGATCGCCAGCAGGTCGAGCGCCTGCGCCGCCACGTTGTGGGTCACCACGCCATCGGCCCGGACCTGGGCGAAATCCCGTACCCGCCGCAGCAGGCGGTTGGCCAGCCGCGGCGTGCCGCGGCCCCGGCGGGCGATCTCCGCGGCCCCCTCGGCCTCGATCCCCACGCCCAGCAAACCGGCCGCGCGATCCACAATATGCGCGAGATCGGTGACAGTGTAATGATCGAGACGCTGCACGATACCGAACCGGTCACGTAACGGGGCCGAAAGCAGCCCCGCGCGGGTGGTCGCGCCCACCAGCGTGAACGGCGGCAGGTCCACCTTGATCGAGCGCGCCGCCGGGCCCTCGCCGATCACGATGTCCAGCTGGCCGTCCTCCAGGGCCGGATACAGCACCTCTTCCACCACCGTCGGCAGGCGGTGGATCTCGTCGACGAACAGGACATCGCGCGGCTCCAGGGCCGTCAGGATGGCGGCCAGGTCACCGGCGCGTTCCAGTACCGGACCAGAGGTCTGGCGCAGGCCTACGCCGAGTTCGTTGGCGACGATGTGCGCCAGCGTGGTCTTGCCCAGCCCGGGCGGGCCGGCGACCAGGGTGTGATCCAGGGCCTCGTCGCGCCGGCGGGCGGCCTCGATGAACAGCCCCAGCTGCTCGACTACGCGGGGCTGGCCGGTGTAGTCCGCGAGCCGCTTCGGGCGCAGGCTGACCTCGGCCCGCTCTTCCTCGGACCGACTCTGCATATCCACCAGACGTGATTCCATAGCCCCGCAGTATGCATCGCCACCGGTGCCGTTTACAGGGCCGTCCGGCGGGTTTTCGGATTCGCGTGCGTTCGAGCGTTCCCGCCCGTAGCGCCGTCAGGCGCCGGGGAGATCGCGGGCGTAGACCAGGAACACCCCGTGCCCGCCCGCCTCGAACTCCAGCCAGATCAGCGGCAGGTCCGGGAAGGCCGCCTCCACCGCGGCCTGACTGTTGCCGACCTCGACGATCAGCACGCCGTCTTCCGTCAGGTGTTCGCGGGCCCCGTCCAGGATGCGGCGCACGATATCCAGTCCGTCGCCGCCGGCGGCCAGCCCCAGCGCGGGTTCGTGACGGTATTCGTCCGGCAGGGCCGCCATGTCCTCGGCATCCACGTATGGGGGGTTGGACACAATCAGCTCGTAGCGATCCCCGGGTTCCAGCCCGTCGAACACGTCGGACTGCACAGCGCGCACCTGATCGCCCACCCGGTGGCGCTCGATGTTGATCCCCGCCACCGCCAGCGCATCCGTCGACACATCCGCCAGATCCACCCGCGCCTGCGGCAGCGCCAGGGCCATTGCAATCCCGATACACCCGCCCCCGGTGCACAGATCCAGCGCGCGGGTCACGCCATCGGGGTCGACCCAGGGCTCGAAGCCTGCGGCAATCAGCTCGGCCAGCGGCGAGCGCGGCACCAGCACGCGCTCGTCGACATAGAACGGCAACCCGGCGAACCAGGCCTCGCGGGTCAGATAGGCCGCGGGCTTGCGCGTGGCGACCCGCTCGCGCAGCACCGCGACCACCCGCGTGCGCTCGACCTCGCTCAGGCGCGCATCCCACCAGGACTCGGGAAGATCCAGCGGCAGATGCAGGGTGTGCAGTACCAGCCAGGCGGCCTCGTCGAAGGCGTTGTCGGTGCCATGCCCGAAGCTCAGGCCGGCGCCGCGAAACTGACTGGCGCCGAAGCGAATGAAGTCGCGCAGGCTGCGCAATCCGGTGGTCGAATCCATGCCCGGTCTTTCCGTTACGTGCGAGGGCGGTCATCATACCGTCTCGAACCCGGCCTGTACGCCACCCATCCCGTCGGACATCACATGAGCAAGATCGACCCCTGGCTGGCGCGTCTGTCGCACCTGCTGCCCCAGCACGCCCTTTCGCGCGGCGTGCACTGGCTGGCGCGCATCGAGTCGCCGCGCCTGCAGCCCCTGCTGCGCGCCTTCGTGCGCCGCTTCGGCCTGAACCTGGACGAGGCCGCCGAGCCAGACCTCGCGGCCTATGCCAGTTTCAACGCACTGTTCACTCGGGCCCTGCGCGAGGATGCGCGGCCGCTGGAGGGGGACGCCAACACGGTGGTCAGCCCGGCCGATTCGCGCGTCAGCGCGGCCGGGCGCATCGAGGCCGGCCAGATCTTCCAGGCCAAGGGCCATCACTACACCGTGCGCGAGCTGCTGGGTGGCGAGGACGATCTGGCGGAGGCCTTCCGCCACGGACACTTCGTCACCCTGTATCTGTCACCGCGCCACTACCACCGGCTGCACATGCCGCTGACCGGCACCCTGACCCACATGATCCATGTGCCCGGGCGGCTGTTCTCGGTGGCCCCGCGCATCGTGCGCCACGTACCCCGGCTGTACGCCCGCAACGAGCGGGTCGTGGCCTGCTTCGACACGCCTGTTGGCCCGATGGCCATGGCCCTGATCGGTGCCCAGAACGTCGGTTCCATCGAGACCGTCTGGGCCGGCGAGGTCACCCCGCCGCGGGGGCGCGAGATCAGCGTAAGCGAGTATCCGGACCGCGATATCACCCTGGAACGCGGGGCCGAGATGGGCCGCTTCAACCTCGGGTCCTCGGTGGTGCTGCTCCTGCCGGACCACCCGCTGAAGCTCGCCGACCACCTGACGCCCGAGACCGAGGTCCAGGTCCGCTCCGCACTCGGCCAGTTCTACTGACTTTTTTCACCACGAAGCACACGAAGGCACGAAGAAGGGCCAGGTCAAGGGCGGTTAACAGGAAGATGGGAAGACTAGAAGTAAAAACGATCAGTTAGATGGACTCGGGGGGTAGCCGGCCATCGAGGGCTATTAACTGCATCGCCCGGATCAGCCTTATCTTGCCTTTCTTCCGATCTTCCCGCCTTCCTGTCCGCTCCAAGCCCTTGACCTTCTTCGTGCCTTCGTGCGCTTCGTGGTGGATACAGAAGCTCAGGCGTGGGCGCGGGTCCCGGCGGGCGGGTTGAAGTAGGCGGCCTTCCAGCTTTCGTAGTCGGCGACGAGTTGCTCGACGTCGGCGGCATCGAACGGGCGCAGGCCGCTCAGCACCAGGTGCTTGCTGCCGTCGGCGACTACGGACTGATCGATCACCAGCTCGTAGTCCAGGCGGATCTCGCCGCGCTTGCCGTTGACGGTCATCACCGCATCCTTCAGGCGCGGCTCCGGCACCCCGGCGCTGGCGGCCAGCGGCTCGGGCAGGCGGAAGCCCATGCGCTCGTACATCACCAGCGGGCGCTTCGGGTTCACCATCACGCCGTGCTCCTCCATCAGCGGCACCAGCACATGCGGGAAGTTCTGCCCGGAGAAGCTCACATAACTGCGGATCAGGGATTCGATCGCGTTGGGCTCATCAATCACCGCGCCGGAGCGCTCGACCTCGATCACGCTCTTGCCGTGATCATCGGTGATCGCGAATGCCGCGCCCGGGGCCTCCGGGAACACCAGGGGCACGTTCCCGCCCACCATGCCGGTGAAGCGAAAGTGCATGTTCGCGCTGGCGCCGTAGGTATCCAGCACCAGCGCGAACAGCAGATCGCCCGGCACGCAGAAGCGCCGGTTGTCGGCATCGTGGATCGGATTGAAATCGCCGGCGAGCGTCTTGGCAAAGTCACTGCCCTGCTCCGGGGTCACGACAAGTTGACCGTCGCGATGGCGGTAGAAATCCTCAAGGAAGCTTTTGTCGGTCACGCGGTCTCCCCGAAATCGTATTGCGGCGTGGTTTTTCGCACCACTATAGCCCGAAATGCCCCTCAATGGCCTTGATAAAGGCATCGCCATAGCGCTCCAGCTTGTGCTGGCCGACCCCGGAGATCCCGGCCATCTCGTCACGGCTGCGCGGGGCGGCCGCGACCATCTCCAGCAGTGTGGCATCGCTGAAGATCACGTAGGGCGGCACCCCCTGGTCGCGCGCGAGGTCGGTGCGCAATGCGCGCAGGGCCTCCCACAGCGCGCGGTCCTCGCTGTCCATCGCCGCCACACTGCGGGCGGTGTCGCGGCGGGCCGGGCGGGCCGTGCGCGCCTCGCGTTCCGGGCGCGCCAACTCTTCGCGCAGGTGGATCGACTCCTCGCCGCGCAGCACCGGGCGACAGGCCGGGTCCAGCTTCAGCCCGCCGTAGCCCTCCTCGTCCAGGCGCAACAGGCCGCGGGCGAGCAGCTGACGCACCACGCCGCGCCACTGTGCCTTGTCCAGTTCCTTGCCGATCCCGAAGGTGCTCAGGCGGTCGTGACCCAGGCGGCTCAGGCGTTCGCTCGCGGAGCCGCGCAGCACGTCGATCACGTGCCCCGCGCCGAAGCGCTCGCCGGTGCGGTAGATGCAGGACAGGAGCTTCTGCACCGGGACACTGGCATCCCAGGTGGCCGGCGGCTGCATGCAGTTGTCGCAGGTCCCGCAGGGCTCGGGCATGCGCTCGTCGAAGTAGGCAAGCAGGGCCTGGCGCCGGCAACTGGTGATCTCGCAGAACCCGAGCATCGCCTCCAGCTTTTGCTGCTCGATGCGCTGGCGCTCGGCGCCGGCCTGCGAGCCCTCCAGCATCTGGCGCAGGGTCACGACATCCTGCAGGCCATAGACCATCCAGGCATTCGCGGGCAGGCCGTCGCGCCCGGCGCGGCCGGTCTCCTGGTAGTAGCCCTCCAGGCTCTTGGGCAGGTTCAGGTGAGCCACGAAGCGCACGTTCGGCTTGTCGATACCCATACCGAAGGCGATGGTCGCCACCATCACCACGCCCTCCTCGCGCAGGAATCGGGTCTGGTTAGCCGCGCGGGTCGCCGCCGGCAGACCCGCGTGATAGGGCAGCGCGGTAATGCCCTGCTCCGCCAGCCACTCGGCCACGGCCTCGACCTTCTTGCGCGACAGGCAGTAGACGATGCCGGCCTCGCCCGCGTGTTCCTCGCGGATGAAGCGCAGCAGCCGATCGCGTGCGGAACCGCCGCGCCCCCCGTCGGCCTGGGCGATGCGGTAGCGGATATTGGGGCGATCGAAGGAGCTGACAAAGGCACGGGCCTGCTCCAGGCGCAGCCGCTCGCGGATCTCCTGGCGGGTGGGGCCGTCCGCCGTCGCGGTCAGGGCGAGGCGCGGCACCTGCGGGAAGCGTTCGGCCAGCACCGCCAGCTGGCTGTACTCCGGGCGGAAGTCATGCCCCCATTGCGAGACGCAGTGGGCCTCGTCGATGGCGAACAGCGCCAGTTCGATACCCTCCAGGCGCTCCAGCATGCCCGCGGCGAACAGGCGCTCCGGCGACATGTACAGCAGATCCAGTTCGCCCGCGTGCAGCGCGGCCAGAACGGAGCGGGCCTCGTCCGCCTTCTGGCCGGAATCCAGACTGGCCGCCGCCACGCCGTTCTGGCGCAGGGCCGCCACCTGATCCTGCATCAGCGCGATCAGCGGCGAGATCACGATGCCGCACCCGGGCCGCGCCAGCGCGGGGATCTGGTAGCACAGCGACTTGCCGCCGCCGGTGGGCATCAGCACCACGGCGTCGCCACCCGCGGTCACATGCTCGACGATGGCTTGTT
Source organism: Thioalkalivibrio sp. ALE28 (assembly GCF_000377425.1). Lineage (NCBI taxonomy): Bacteria > Pseudomonadati > Pseudomonadota > Gammaproteobacteria > Chromatiales > Ectothiorhodospiraceae > Thioalkalivibrio > Thioalkalivibrio sp. ALE28. Next base: position 31,461 of record NZ_KB898105.1, read on the forward strand.
GCTGACCGCGAAATTCCGTGTAGCCGAAGGTCTCGCGCAGGATCTCCAGTGGCGCCGCCGCCGGAGCGCTTCCCTGCGCTTCTCCAGCTGCAAGACCCGAGGGTTCCAATGGACGTACTCCAGACGGGAAGACAAGCCACGAAGACTGCCGAATGCCCGCCACCGCTGCAAGCCACCAGCGCCACAACCGCCCCGCGCCGGCCGCAATCCCTCCCGGTGCGCAGTCGCCCGCCGTGACCCGCCGCGATAAACTCCCCACCTGAATACCAAAATCCAGGACGCCCGATGCCGACAAACGCCCGCCTCCTGCCCGCCGCCTTGCTGGCCCTGTTCGCGTTGACCGCCTGTTCCGACGCCCCGGAACCGGACACCGCCGCCGAGGCGCCTGCGCAGGCATCCAGCGAAGACTCGAGCGCGGCCTCCGGCTCCACCGCGCAGCTCGACTACAGCCTGCCGCCAGAGGACTTCGCCGCCGACCCCGAGGCCGGGCGCTCGCTGTTCCGCGCCAACTGCATGCAGTGCCACGGCGAGGACGCCCGCGGCACCGACCAGGGCCCGCCGCTGATCCACCGCATCTACGAGCCTTCGCACCACCCGGACATCACCTTCCATCGCGCCGTGGCCCTGGGCGTGCACGCGCACCACTGGGACTTTGGCGACATGCCGCCGGTGGCCGGGGTCACCGGTGAGGAGACCGCCCATATCATCGCCTGGATCCGCCAGGAACAGCGCGCCGTCGGCATCGACTGAACACAACCCGTACATGACAGATCCACGCACGGAGGCGATCCGCGGCACGGTTCACGCCTACCTGGACGCCTGGCTGCGCCAGCGCGATCTCGCGGCCCTGCTGCGCTTTCACACCCCTGGGGTCAGCGGCTTTGGCACCGGTGCCGACGAGGCCGCCTTCAACCCCGAAGAGGTTGAGCGCATCGCCGGGCGCGACATCGAACAGGTACCGGAGCCCTTCGACTTCGCGATCCACCGCGAGGAGATCCGACTGCTGACGGATGACGTGGCGCTGATCATGCTGATCTTCGACATGATCCTGGATACCCGCGGGCAGCGGGTCCGACTGAACGGCCTGCGGGCCAGCCTGGTGCTGCACGCGACCGCCGACGGCTGGCGCCTGGAGCACCTGCATGGCTCCTTCCCCGCGAGCGTCCATGGAGACGACGAACCCTACCCGGTGAAGGAGCTGGAGGAGCGCGCACAGGTGCTCGAACGCCTGGTACGGGAACGCACGCACTCCCTGGAGGCCGCCCAGCAACACCTGGAACACCTCGCCACCACCGACCCGCTGACCGGATTGAACAACCGCATGAAGGCCAGCGAGGCCCTGGCCGAAGAGATCCTGAGGGCCGAGCGTCACGCGAGCCCGCTCAGCGTAATCCTGCTGGACCTTGATCACTTCAAGCCGATCAACGACACCCTGGGACACGGCCGCGGCGACGCGGTACTGACCGCGGTCGGGCAGCTGATAACGGGCCGCATCCGCGCCACCGATCGGGCCGCGCGCTGGGGTGGCGAGGAGTTCCTCATTCTCTGCCCGCAAGATGACATCGCCGCCACAGCCCGGCTGGCCGAGGACCTGCGCCACTGCCTGGAGACCCACGACTTCCAGACCGGACAGCCACTGACCGCCAGCTTCGGCGTCGCCCAGCTGAAGCCAGGCGAGAGCGCGGAATCCCTGGTGGACCGGGCCGACCGCGCCCTGTACGCGGCCAAGCACGCCGGGCGCAACCGGGTACAGGGCGCGTGAAATCAATCCGGCCCCGGGGGCGTCCCGTCCATGAACCGCAGGAACGCATTCACCCCGATCGGCAAAAGGAGCCTTGCCATGTGCACGAAGAGACTGACCCTCGCCACCCTTCTGGGCCTTCTGGCCCTGCCCGCTCAGGCAAACCCGGTCGACATGCTGGAGGCCCAGCTGCATGCCAGCGGCCCGAACCAGTGGCGGGTCGCCGTCACCGTGGAGCATCCCGATACCGGCTGGGATCACTATGCCGATGCCTGGCGTGTGCTGGACGCCGATGGGAACGTCCTCGGTGAACGCATCCTGCACCACCCGCATGTCAACGAGCAGCCGTTTACCCGCAGCCTGCGCCGGCTGTCGATCCCCGATGACACGCGCTTCCTGCAGATCGAGGCCCGCTGCTCGCAGGACGGCTGGAGTCACCAGCGCCTGCGGACCGACCTCGAACAGGACCAGGGCGAGGGCTTCCGCATCCACCGGTGAGATGCGCGGCCGGGCCGCACCGGGCCGGGGAGCCGCCACGGAACGCGCGCCCATGTGCGTACCCGGCGGGGACCTCCTAGGGAGACGCTGATTTAATCGCACGTCCGCGCTCGAGTCGCTTTTGCGTGCGAACAAGGCGCGGTGACTGCCGTGCAGTCATTCTGCACAAGGGAACCGCAACGCCGTTCCCGCGCCCGTTTTTGATCAACAACGGGCGGCCGATCCCCTGCTTTCAATGGCTTGTGGGGTTGTTGCCCCCTGTTCCCCGATCCTGCGTTGCGCCCCGAATCCATCAGAAACGGGCGGGTAGAACCACTACCCGCTGCACGACGCGCCTTGTCTCGGAAAACAGGGGGCACCAACGCGGACGTGCGTTTATATCAGCGTCTCCCTAAAGTAGGCAGCCTACCCAGCCCCGGATTCCTCCATGCGCGGTCACTCCAGCGTGCACGATGCGCCCGACGACGCGATCAACTGGCGCATCGTTCGCTCCCTGTTCCCCTATCTCGCGGAGTTCCGCGGCCGGCTGTTCCTGGCCCTGGGCCTGATGGGCCTGGCCAAGCTGGCGACCGTGCTGGTCCCGCTGGCGCTGAAGTACATCGTCGACCACTTCGAGGACGGCGGCACCGAGGCGCTGGTCGCAGTCCCGGTGGCCCTGGTGATCGCCTACGGCCTGCTGCGCTTCGGCAGTACCCTGTTCGGCGAGCTGCGCGACGCGGTCTTTGTGCGCGTGGCCGAACGGGCCATGCGGCGCGCGGCCCTGCGGGTATTCGAGCACCTCCACCGGCTCGAGCTGAGCTTCCACCTGGCGCGCGAGACCGGTGGCCTGGCACGCGACATCGAGCGCGGCACCAGCGGCATCAGCTTCCTGCTGCGTTTCATGGTGTTCAACATCCTGCCGACCATCATCGAGATCGCGCTGGTCGCGGTGATCCTGCTGGTGGCGGTCGGTCCGGTCTTCACCGTCACCGTGATCCTCGCGGTGGCCGCCTACATCGCCTGGTCGGTATGGATTACCGAGTGGCGTACCCGCTTCGTGCGCGAGGCCAACCAGCGCGACAACGAGTCCAACACCCGCGCGATCGACTCGCTGCTGAACTACGAGACGGTGAAGTACTTCGGCAACGAGGGCTTCGAGGCCCGGCGCTACGACGAAGGCCTGGCCACCTGGGAGCAGGCGCGCACCAAGAACGTGCTGTCGCTGGTATTGCTGAACTCCGGCCAGGCCCTGATCATCGCCGCCGCGATCACCGTGATGATGCTGCTGGCCGCCAGCCGGGTGGCCTCGGGGCAGATGTCACTGGGCGATCTGGTGATGGTCAATGCCTACATGATCCAGCTGTTCATGCCGCTGAACTTCCTCGGCTTCGTCTACCGCGAGATCCGGCAGTCGCTGGCGAACATCGAGCGCCTGTTTGGCCTGCTGGAAAAACCGGTACAGGTCGAGGACCGGCCAGGCGCGCCGGATCTCGACGTCGCGGAGGGGCATGTGCGCTTCGAGCAGGTTGCCTTCCACTACCAGCCGGAGCGCCCGATCCTCGAGGACGTATCACTGGAAATCCCGGCCGGGCACAAGCTGGCGGTCGTCGGGCCCAGCGGGGCCGGCAAGTCCACGCTCGCTCGCCTGCTGTTCCGGTTCTTCGACGTGACGGACGGGCGCATCACTATCGACGGCCAGGATATCCGCGAGGTAACCCAGCAAAGCCTGCGCCGAGCGATCGGCGTGGTCCCGCAGGATACCGTGCTGTTCAACGCGAGCATTCGCTACAACATCGCCTATGGTGATCCGGAGGCCTCCGAGGAGGCCATCCGGCGCGCGGTGCGTCTGGCGCACCTGGACGATTTCATCCAGCGCCTGCCCGACGGCCTGGATACGGTCGTCGGCGAACGCGGCCTCAAGGTCTCCGGCGGCGAGAAGCAACGCATCGCCATCGCCCGCATGCTGCTGAAGGACCCGCCGATCCTGGTCTTCGACGAGGCCACCTCGTCCCTGGACTCGGGCTCGGAGAAGGCGATCCTGCAGGCGCTGAACGAGGTCTCGGCGCGGCGCACCACGCTGGTCATCGCACATCGCCTGTCGACCGTGAAGGATGCCGAGCAGATCGTGGTCCTCGATCAGGGACGCGTGGTCGAACGCGGCACCCACCGCGAACTCCTCGCGGCGGGCGGCGCCTACGCCCGCCTGTGGCAACACCAGCAGGAACACGAACCCGCGCCCGTCGATCCGAGCCCGAATGCCGGGGCCTGAACCCTTTTATTCACCACGAAGCACACGAAGGCACGAAGGAATTCAAGGGCGGTTAACAGGAAGGTACGAAGACGGGAAGATGAACAGGGTGCGTCTCCCAGAGCCCCTGATGCCCGGGCGCGCGGATGTGGCCAGCCGGTGCCCGGCGTCCCAACCAAAAATCCTTCCGACCTTCCCGTCTTCCTGTCCGCTTTTATGCCATTGACCTGGCCCTTCTTCGTGCCTTCGTGTGCTTCGTGGTGAACAAAAAGCCCTTGGCAATCAGTCGGGGGCGACGCGGCCGCGCAGGGCCTTCTTGCGGCCGCGGTGGGTCTTGCCCTCCAGGCGGCGCAGCTTGGAGGCGCGCGTGGGGCGCGTCGGCTTGCGCGCCTTGATCGGGCGACCCACCTCGCGCAGCAGCTCCGCCAGGCGCTCCAGCGCATCCTCGCGGTTGGCTTCCTGGGTGCGGTACTGCTGCGCCTTGAGGACGACCACGCCGTCCTTGGTGATGCGCTGGTCATGGCGGCGCAGCAGGCGCTCCTTGTAGACGTCGGGCAGGCTGGAGGCGCGGATATCGAAGCGCAGATGAATGGCCGAGGCCACCTTGTTCACGTTCTGCCCGCCAGCCCCCTGGGCACGGATCGCGGTCAGCTCGATCTCGTGCTCGGGGACGCTCACGCTGTTGGAAATGCGCAGCATCGGGGAATCAGCGGAAATCGCCGTCATGGATGCGGCCATCCGCGTCCAGTTCGGCGAAGAAGCGGCTGTTATCCGTGCGGTATTCCTGGGTCACGATGTCGCCGGGCAGCACCAGCATCACGTCGGGGTAGACGCGCTCGAACTCCTCGGGCGTCGGCCGACTCTCGAGGAAGTGCAGGAACGGGTTCATCTGCTCGACCGTACCCGGTCGCGGCTCGGGTCCATCGCCCCGGGTCTCGGTCTTGTGCACCGCACAGCCGCCAACCACCAGCGCCACAGCCACGCCAATCACAGACAAGAATCGAAACGCCACATTCTCCTCCTGCACCACACAATTGCACCGTCATTGCGAGGCGTCGCAGACGCCGTGGCAATCGCCTCAAGCTGGCATCAAGCCCGGGGCCGCTGATTTCGGATGGAGTTCGCCACGTCGCTTCGCTCCTCGCGATGGCGGTTCGAGTGCACCCCGGAGCGGCGATCTACTCCGTCGGCTGGCCGTGCTCGCGGGTCGCCTCGAAGCGGATCTCCGGCCATTTTTCCATCGCCATCTGCAGGTTCACCCGGGTCGGGGCGATATAGACCAGATCGCCGCCGTGGTCGATCGCCAAGTTCGCCGCGGCCTTCTCCTTGAACTCCTCGAGTTTCTTCGGGTCGTCGCATTCGACCCAGCGCGCGGTCTGGACGTTCACGTTCTCGAACTGCGCCTCGACCTTGTACTCGGTGCGCAGGCGCTCGGCGACCACGTCGAACTGCAGCACGCCGACCGCGCCCAGGATCAGGTCGTTGTTGGTCAGCGGGCGGTAGAGCTGGGTCGCACCCTCCTCGCACAACTCCTGCAGGCCCTTGGCGAGCTGCTTCATCTTCAGCGGGTCCTTCAGCTGCGCGCGCCGGAACAGCTCCGGGGCGAAGTTGGGCACGCCGGTGAAGGTCAGGTCCTCGCCCTGGGTGAAGGTATCCCCGATGCGGATGGTGCCGTGGTTGTGAATGCCGATGATGTCGCCCGGATACGCGGTCTCGACATGTTCGCGGTCGGAGGCCAGGAAGGTCAGCGCATCCGGGATCTTCACGTCGCGCCCGATCCGCACGTGACGCAGCTTCGCGCCCTTGTCGAAGGTGCCGGAACAGATGCGCATGAAGGCGATGCGGTCACGGTGATTCGGATCCATGTTCGCCTGGATCTTGAACACGAAGCCGGTGAACTTCTCCTCGGTCGGCTCGACCTTGCGCGAGTGCGTCGGGCGCGGCAGCGGGCCCGGGGCGTACTCGACGAAATCGTCCAGCAACTCCTCGATGCCGAAGTTGTTGATCGCGGAGCCGAAGAACACCGGGGTCTGCTCGCCGCGCAGGTAGGCGTCCGCGTCGAACGCGTGCGAGGCGCCCTGCACCAGCTCGAGCTCCTCGCGCAGCTCCTGCGCCTGATCGCCCAGCACCTCGTCCAGGCGCGGATTGTCCAGGCCCTCGATGATCTCGCCGGTGGACTTCTTCCCGCCCTGCTCGGGATCGTACAGGTGCACCGCATCGCGACGGATATGGTAGACGCCACGGAAGCGCTTGCCGGAGCCGATCGGCCAGGTGACCGGGGCGCACTCGATCTTCAGTACCTCCTCGACCTCGTCGAGCAGCTCGATCGGGTCGCGGCCCTCGCGGTCCATCTTGTTGACGAAGGTCATGATCGGCGTGTCGCGCAGCCGGCAGACCTCCATCAGCTTGATGGTGCGTTCTTCCACGCCCTTGGCCGCGTCGATCACCATCAACGCGGAGTCCACCGCGGTCAGCGTGCGGTAGGTGTCCTCGGAGAAGTCCGCGTGCCCGGGGGTGTCCAGCAGGTTCACCATGCGCCCCTTGTACGGGTACTGCATCACGGACGAGGTGACCGAGATCCCGCGCGACTTCTCCATCTCCATCCAGTCGGAGGTGGCATGGCGCGACGACTTGCGCCCCTTGACCGTACCGGCGAGCTGGATCGCACCGCCGTACAGCAGGAGCTTTTCGGTCATGGTGGTCTTGCCGGCGTCCGGGTGCGAGATGATCGCGAAGGTCCGGCGTCGGCGGGTTTCCTCGATAAAGGACATGCATTCGGGCCGCTGGGAACAGCCCGCAAGTTTAACGCGAAATCGGGGCTCCGGTTCAGCCGGATGCCCCCGAAACGCAAACGGCCCCGGAAGCCGGGGCCGTTGTGCAACCCCACACTGGCCGCTGCGGGCTCAGCGTGCGGCGGCCGCCTGGATCGCCGCGTTCTGCTCCTCCAGACGCCCGCGCGCGGTCACCAGGTCGCGGTTGTTCATGCGGGCCTCGAGCGTAGCAATGCGCTCTTCGTCCTGGGCCAGGCTGTACCAGACATGCGCCTGCACCAGGTCACGCTCGACCCCGCGGCCGTTCTGGTGCAGCCGGCCCAGCCCGATCTGGGCATGCCGGTAGCCCTGTTCCGCCGCGGCGGTGTACCAGCGGGCGGCGGCGGCCGCATCGCGCGTGGTGCCCTGGCCGTTCTCGTGCAGCAACCCGACGTAGTACTGGGCGGCGGGCAGCCCCTGATCCGCGGCCCGGGTCAGCCATTCGAGACCGGCGGCCGGGTCCTGTTCGCCATTGGCCAGGTGGCTCCCCAGCCAGTACTGGGCATCGGCATGTCCCAGTTCGGCGGCGCGGGTGTAGTGCTCGCGGCTGCGCTCGGGGTCCGCCGGGGCGCCCTTGCCGGCCGCCAGGAGATAGCCCAGGTAGTAGTGGGCCCCGGCGTGGTCGGCATCCGCTGCGCGGGCGAACCAGCGCACGGCCTGGTCGTGGTCCACTGGCGTACCCCGCCCGGAGTAGTTGGCCATACCCACGTCGAACATCGCCGCGGTATTGCCCTTCTGCGCGTTGCTTTCGCGGATCTCGTACCAGACCTCCAGCAGTTCCTGCTGGCGCTCGGCCTCGTCATAACCAAAGGACTGCTGGGCCTGAACGGCCCCGGCGGACAGCGCCAGTGGCAGGGCCAGAGGGAGCGAAACGAACAGTGCGCGCAGGGATCGGGACATGGGTTACCTCATCCGGTGTCGGGGCGAATACCGGTTTTGATCATAGTCCGGGGGGCGGGCCGTCACAACGCGGGGGTGGCAGGACGAGAACCGATGACGGCAAAACGGGCGCACATCACGCAAAGGTCACCCGGGACTGTGACCGGTTTCACGCCGCCAGCGGAACCCGTCAGGCCCCGGCCGGGGCGTTGCAGCGACGTGTCAGAACCCAGGCATCCTCGCGGCCGCTGGGTAGCGGGTAGTAGCGCGGGCGGGTGCCGACATGCTCGAAGCCCTCCGAACGGTAGAGCTGGACCGCGGCCACGTTCGACGGACGGACCTCCAGAAAGAGCGCCTCGGCCTCCTGCTCACAGGCATAGTCGAACAAGCGCCGCACCATGAACCGGCCCAGCCCGTTGCCCTGCCAGCGCGGGTCCACCGTCAGGTTCAGCAGGTGGGCCTCGCCCGCGGCCACGCTCAGCACGGTGTGGCCCACCTGGCGGCCATCCACCTCGAGCACCCAGCAGTCATAGCCCACACGGATGCAGTCCTCGAAGATGCGGGCGGTCCACGGGTAGTCATAGGCCTCGCGTTCCACGCGCATCACCCCCTCCACATCCGCCGTCTGCATACGGCGCAACTCGGGCTGGACGCGGGGTTCGGCACTCATGTCGCAGCTTCCTCCTGAACGGGGTGAACGAAGGGGATACGGGGCGCTTCCGGGAGTTCCGAGCCCGGGAATGCTGCCCGGGTTCCCATCTCCACAACGGGAATCGGGTTACTCCAGGAAGGCCCGGGCGCGCTGCAGGTCCTGCCAGGCCTTGCCCTTGTCTCCCGGCTTTCGCAGCAGGTAGGCCGGGTGATAGGTCACCACCAGCGGCACGCCCTGATAGCGGTGCTGCGCCCCGCGCAGGCGTCCCAGGGGCTCCTCCGATGCCAGCAGGCTCTGGGCCGCGATCCGTCCCAGGGCGACAATGACCTGGGGCTGGATCAGGGCGATCTGGCGATCGAGGTAGGCGCGGCAGGCCGCCGATTCCTCCGGTTTCGGGTCGCGGTTTCCGGGGGGCCGGCACTTCAGAACGTTGGCAATGAAGACATCGTGGCCCCGCTCCAGCCCCAGCGCCCGCAGCATGTTGTCCAGCAGCTGTCCGGCACGGCCGACGAAGGGTTCCCCCCGCCGGTCCTCCTCCGCGCCGGGGGCCTCGCCAATGAACAGCCAGCGGGCGCGCGGATCGCCCACCCCGAACACGGTCTGCGTACGTTCGCGCGCCAGCTCGGCACAGGCCTGGCAGTCACGCACGCGTGTCTGGAGGGCCTCCAAGTCCAGGGTCGCGACGGCGGCGTCCTGCCCCCCGCCACCCGCATCCGCCGCCCCGGACGGCACCTCGGCGGCCGGGGCCAGCGGTTCGCCCGGCGGCGCTTCGATCGCCGGGGCGGCCGCGACCCGCGACCGCCACACCGGGATACCCATATCCGCGAGGATGCGGCGCTGGCGCACCGACAGCGACACGCGACTACTCCCCCGAGGGCGCCCGGCGACGATGCCGGCGCCAGCGCTCCAGGGTCAGCAGCGGACCGGACAGGGCATAGATCACGAAGCCCGCGAGGAGGACCTTGGGCGGATCCAGGGCCAGCAGCATCAGCGCGACCACCACGCCGACGATCGCCAGGAAGGGCACCCGGTGCTTGAAGTCCATGTCCTTGAAGCTGAAGTAGGTCAGGTTACTGACCATTGCCGCCCCGGACAGCACGGTAACCACCAGGATGCCGACCACGTACGGATCGGCCAGCTCGGCGGGGATGCCCCAATCCTCCAGCACCCAGACCATACCGACCAGGATCGCGGCACTGGCGGGGCTTGGCAGGCCCTGGAAGAAGCGCTTGTCGCTGACCGCGAGGCGGCTGTTGAAGCGCGCCAGGCGCAGCGCGGCGGCGGTGGTAAAGAAGAACGCCGCCACCCAGCCGAAGTTGCCCAGGTCATGCAGTTGCCACAGGTAGACGATCAGCGCCGGCGCAACACCGAACGAGACGAGATCCGACAGCGAATCGTACTGCGCGCCGAACTCGCTCTGGGTGTCGGTCATGCGCGCGACGCGCCCGTCCAGGGTGTCCAGCACCATGGCCACGAAGACCGCGATGGCAGCGGTGATGTATTCGCCGTTGATCGCCGAGACGATGGCGAAGAAGCCGGAGAAGAGCACCCCCGTGGTGAACAGGTTGGGCAGCAGGAACACGCCGCGCCGGCGCCGACGATGCGGGGGCTGGTCGTCGGCGATGGTGTCCTCGCCCTCGATGTAGTCGGGTTCCGCGCGCCGGTCGCCTTCGTCGCCTGTACTCATTGCAGCATCTCCACGGCCCCCTCGGCGTCCCCGGTCGATTCGGACTCCGGCAGCCCGCCCAGCAGGGCGGAACCAGCCAGCACCCGCTGCCCCGGCTCGACCATCACCTGCGACCCGGCCGGCAGCCACACCTCGAAGGTACCACCAAAGCCGGCGAACCCCATGCGCTTGCCGCGCCCCAGACGATTGCCCGGGACGTTGTTCTGCATGCGGATCATCCGCGGCCAGTGATCGACACTGAGGGCCAGGGTCAGCCGCGTGCCCTCGTCGGTCTCCAGCGCGTAGGCCAGGCGGCCCTCCAGTTGCGCATCCGGGGCTTCGTCGGTTTCCTTGCCCGGCCAGACCCGTTCGCGGATCTCGGCCTCCTGCGGAGCATGCACGTTGTACTCGCCCAGCCGCCGCTGGCGCAGGCGGATGCAGACCGCCGGCTTCTTCGTGAACGGGTCGCGGGCCTCGGCGACCGATTCGATGGTGCCATCAGCCGGGGCGATTACGCCCAGGGCCGGCGCCGGGGCCTTGCGCCGCAGGTCACGGAACACCGCCATCAGGAACACGGTGAGGATCACCATGAACAGGCCCAGCTCCGCCTCCCCGACCAGCAACGTGATAACCGCCATCCACGCGGCGATGATCACGAACAGGCGGCCTTCAGGGGCTAGCGGAAACAGCATCGGGCGCTCGGCAGGAATGAAGGACCACGGCGGGCCGGAACGCCCGCCGCGGGGAGCCGCATCAGTTGCGGGACTTGTCGACCAGCTGGTTGGCCTTGATCCACGGCATCATCGCACGCAGGCGTTCGCCCACCTGCTCGATCTCGTGGGCGGCGTTCAGGCGGCGGTTGGCGGTCATCGACGGGTAGTTCATGGCGCCTTCCAGGATGAACTGCTTGGCGTACTCGCCGTTCTGGATGTTCTTCAGCGCCTCGCGCATGGCCCAGCGGGACTCCTCGTTGATCACCTGCGGGCCGGTCACGTACTCGCCGTACTCGGCATTGTTGGAGATCGAGTAGTTCATGTTGGCGATGCCGCCCTCGTACATCAGGTCGACGATCAGCTTCAGCTCGTGCAGGCACTCGAAGTAGGCCATCTCCGGGGCGTAACCCGCCTCGGTCAGGGTCTCGAAGCCGGCCTTGACCAGCTCCACCGCACCGCCGCACAGCACGGCCTGTTCGCCGAACAGGTCGGTCTCGGTCTCGTCCTTGAAGGTGGTCTCGATGATGCCGGTGCGACCGCCGCCGATCGCGGAGGCATAGGACATCGCGATGTCACGGGCCTTGCCGGAGGCGTCCTGCTGGATGGCGATCAGGTCGGGGATACCGCCGCCACGCACGAACTCGGAGCGCACGGTGTGGCCCGGGGCCTTGGGCGCGATCATGATCACGTCCAGGTCCTTGCGCGGCTCGATCTGGTTGTAGTGGATCGCGAAGCCGTGGGCGAAGGCCAGGGTCGCGCCCTGCTTCAGGTTCGGTTCCAGCACGTCGCGGTACAGCGCGGCCTGGTACTCGTCCGGGGCCAGCACCATGATCAGGTCGGCGCCGGCGGTCGCGGCGTCGACGTCGGCGACCTTCAGGCCCGCCTCTTCGGCCTTGGCGCGGGAACCGGAGCCCTCGCGCAGGCCCACGGTCACGTCCACGCCGGAGTCCTTCAGGTTGTTCGCATGGGCGTGGCCCTGCGAGCCGTAGCCGATGATGGCCACCTTCATGCCCTGGATGATGGAGAGATCGGCGTCTTTGTCGTAGTAGAGATTCATCACAATTTCCTTGATATCGGGCAAACAAACGGGTCCGGCACCGCAGGCAGCACCGGACCCGGGGATTCAGATCTGCAGGCTGACGTCGCCGCGTGCGATGCCCATGACGCCGGAACGCACGACCTCCAGCACCGGGAACGGCTGGAGCGCCTCGAGGAAAGCATCCAGCTTGGAGCCCTCGCCGGTGATCTCGACGACATAGGTGTCGTGGGTCACGTCGATGATGCGGCCGCGGAAGATATCCGCCAGGCGCTTCGCCTCCTCGCGATCGGCGGCCTCCGGCACGCGGACCTTGACCAGCGCCATCTCGCGCTCGATGTGCGGATAGGCGGTCATGTCCAGCAGCTTGATCACGTCGATCAGCTTGTTCAGCTGCTTGGTGATCTGCTCGACGATCTCGTCGGAACCACTGGTGACGATGGTCATGCGCGACAGCGACGGGTCGTCGGTCGGCGCGACGGTCAGCGACTCGATGTTGTAGCCACGCGCGGAGAACAGCCCGGCCACCCGCGAGAGGGCACCGGCTTCGTTTTCCAGCAGGACACTGATGATATGACGCATACGGCTCTTCCCTGTACCCGGCTCAGACCAGGATCATCTCGTTCTGGCCGGCACCGGCCGGGATCATTGGATACACGTTCTCGGACTGGTCGGTGATGAAGTCCAGGAACACCAGGCGCTCCTTCTGCGCCAGGGCCTCCTTGATGGCACCCTCGACGTCGCCGGGCTGGGTGACCTGGATGCCGACATGGCCATAGGCCTCGGCCAGCTTCACGAAGTCCGGCAGGGCATCCATGTAGGACATCGCGTAGCGGCCCTGGTAGAAGAACTCCTGCCACTGCCGGACCATGCCCAGGTAGCGGTTGTTCAGGTTCAGGATCTTCAGCGGCAGCTGGTACTGGAAGCAGGTGGACAGCTCCTGGATGCACATCTGGATGCTGGCCTCGCCGGTGATGCAGCCCACCGTCGCGTCCGGATGCGCGAACTGCACGCCCATCGCGAACGGCAAGCCCACGCCCATCGTGCCCAGGCCGCCGGAGTTGATCCAGCGGTTCGGCTTGTCGAAGCGGTAGAACTGCGCGGCCCACATCTGGTGCTGGCCGACATCCGAGGTCACGAAGGCCTCGCCCTGGGTGAGCTCCCAGAACTTCTGCACCACGTACTGCGGCTTGATCAGCTCGGAATTCTGGTCGTACTTCAGGCAGTCCTGCGCCTGCCATTCCTCGATCTGCTTCCACCAGGTGGCCAGAGCCTCGGCATCCGGCTTGCCACCGTTCTCGCTCAGCCCCTTGATCAGTTCGCGCAGCACCGGCTCCACCTCGCCCACGATCGGCACGTCCACCTTCACGTTCTTGGAGATGGAAGACGGATCGACGTCCACATGCACGATCTTCGCGTGCGGGCAGAACTTTTCGATGTTGCCGGTCACGCGATCGTCGAAGCGCGCACCGATCGCGATCAGCACGTCCGCGTGATGCATGGCCATGTTGGCCTCGTAGGTCCCGTGCATGCCGAGCATGCCGAGGTACTGCTTGTCCGACGCCGGGTAGCCGCCCAGCCCCATCAGGGTGTTGGTGATCGGATAGCCCAGCTTTCGGGTGAACTCCGTCAGCGCCTCGGAACCCTTGCCCAGGATCACGCCACCGCCGGTGTAGATCATCGGCTGTTTCGCCGACAGGATCAGCTCCACCGCCTTGCGGATCTGCCCGGTGTGCCCCTTCGAGACCGGGTTGTAGGAGCGCATGTGGATGCTCTCCGGGTACTCGAACTCGCAGCTGTCGGCGGTCACGTCCTTCGGGATGTCCACCACCACCGGGCCGGGGCGACCGGTGGTCGCCACGTAAAAGGCCTTCTTGATGGTGGTGGCCAGGTCCTTCACGTCCTTGACCAGGAAGTTGTGCTTCACGCAGGGACGCGTGATCCCCACGGTGTCGACCTCCTGAAAGGCATCATTGCCGATCAGGCTGGTCGGCACCTGGCCGGTGAACACCACCAGCGGCACGGAATCCATGTAGGCATCGGCGATCCCAGTGATCGCGTTGGTCGCGCCGGGGCCGGAGGTGACCAGCGCCACGCCGGGCTTGTCGGAGGACTTGGCATAGCCCTCGGCCGCATGTACCGCGCCCTGCTCGTGGCGCACCAGTACGTGGGAGACCTTGTCCTGCCGGTACAGCGCATCGTAGATGTGCAGTACCGCGCCACCGGGATAGCCGAATACGACCTCGACGCCCTCGGCCTGCAGGCTGCGGCAGAAGATTTCGGCGCCGGTGATGGCGGTGGAGGAACTTGCGGTCTCGGACATGATGGTCGACTTCCTTACCGGGGGCTTGTGCACGATCGTCGAGCGATCATGCACCACAAATCAAAATAGCCCACCATCCTAATATGAAATCGCCCCCATTTCACGCCATGACGCGCGGAATCGGTGCAATTCATGCAGCGCCGAGGAGCCTGCCGCAACCCGCGTTGGGGTTGTGCCCAGAGATGGCCACGGCCCCGGCGGGGCCTCGCCATGACCGGCACGAAAAATAATCGTCATCGCGAGGCGCGCAGCGCCGCGGCGATCTCCAGGGAGCACCCCGGATCAAGGCTCAGCTGTGCTCGGCCCCAGCCTGCGCGGTGGGCAGCTCGGCGAAGTGCTCGCGGGCGCGGGCCACCAGCTGCGGCGGCAGGCCGTTCTTCTCCGCGATGGTCAGACCGAAGGAGACGCCGGGCTCGCCAATCAGCAACCGGTAGGTGGGCGACAGGGTCTCCGCGTCGAACTGCATCGAGGCGTTGACGATGCCCGCATGCTGTGCGGCGTAGTCCTTCAGCGGCGCCAGGTGGGTGTTCACGATCCCGCGCGTGCCCCGCGCGCGCAGTTCGTCCAGCATCGCCATCGCCAGGGCCGCGCCCTCGTCCGGGTCGGTGCCCGTGCCCAGCTCGTCCAGCAGGATCAGGCTCTCGGGGCCGGCGTTTTCGAGGATGCGTTTCAGGACCTCCACATGCCCGGCGAAGGTCGACAGGTGGTGGAACAGGCTCTGGTTGTCACCAACATCCACCATCACCTGATCGAAACGCCCGATGCGGCAGTCCTGTTCGGCCGGGATATGCAGCCCGCACCACGCCATGGTGACCAGCAGGCCCAAGGTCTTCAGCGCGACCGTCTTGCCACCGGTGTTCGGCCCGGTGATCAGCAACAGCGGCTGCTCGCCATCCAGCCGGATCGACAGCGGCACCGGCTGCGGGCCGTTGCCCTCGGCAAACTGCAACAGCAGCAGCGGATGGTAGGCCTCGACCAGCTCCACGCCCGCCTCGGCCTCCAGCCGCGGGGCGTGGGCATTCATCTGGGCCGAGAGCTGCGCCGCGGCCGAGGCGAGATCGATCCAGGTCAGCGCGGTCAGCATCAGCTCCAGCGGCTCGCCGTACTGGCGCACCACATCGGTCAGCTCGCGTAGCAGGCGCTGCTGCTCGGTGTTGATCTGACCGTTGACCGTATCCAGCTGGTTGTTCAGCGGCACCGCCTCGATCGGCTCCACGATCTGGTCGCGCCCGCCCATGGCCGTGCCTCGGCGCACGCCCTTTACCGCGCTGGCGGCATCCCCGCGCAGCACCATCACGGCGCGCTCCTGGTGCCACTGAACCTTCAGCGCGTCCTCGCCCTTCTGCGCGACATCGGAGGCTGCCAGACGCTTCTTTACCACCGCCTCGACCTCGCCGCGCAGGCGGTTGCGCTCGCCAAAGGCCTCGACCAGTGATGCACTGGCGTCCTCGCGCAGCGAACCCCCAGGATTCAGGCACGCGGACAGACGCTCTTCCAGTGCCTCGGGCGGATACAGTTTGTTCAGGTCGGCCGGGTAGATCTCCGGCGTATCGGCGAGCTGGTCCGCCAGCTCGCGGGCATGACGCATGATGGTCTGCAGGTTGTGCAGCGCCTGCACCGGGAGGGCCGCGCCGGGATTGGCCGCCTGGCGCAGCGCCGCGCGCACGTCGGGAAGCTGGCCCAGCCGCGGCAGGGTGCCGGCGTCCAGGCGCTGGCGCGCGACGGTTACCGCCTTTTGCAGGGCCCGGGCGGCATCCAGGTTCGGCGCCGGCTCCAGGCCGCGCGCGGCATCGGCACCGTAGGGGGTGGCAGTCAGGCGCTCCAGCAGGCGCTGGATCGCGGGAAATTCGAGGGCCTTCAGATCAACCTGCATGGCATACCCTTGTGCATGAATTCGCGATTGCAGCCGGGGCCCGGGACCCTGTGGGAGCGTGCTTGCACGCGAAGCCCCTGCCAAAGCCGGATGCTGGCAGGGGCTTCGCCGGCAAGCCGGCTCCCACCAGGGAAAGACCCGGCTCCGGCTTACTCCTCGGCCTTCTTGAACATGCCAAGGTAGGCCTTCTTGTCCATCATCGGCTCGCGCATCACCGCCAGCATGTCGTCCAGGTGCGCCGGCGTACTCATGCCGACCAGCGAGGTGCCCAGCCCCGGCGTGGAACGGTTGAACTGCATCGCGCGCTGGGCCGGATTAGGCAGGCTGGCCAGCTGCTGCTCGACCACCTCCACCGACTGCTGCGCCAGATGGCCCTTGAGCATGGAGTGCGAGGCAATCATGTACACCTCGAGCTGGTGGGCGGCCTGCAGCGGGCTCGCCACGTTGCCCTGCCCGGTGGCGGTGTTGAAGCGGGTGAACCCCTCCAGCATCACCTGGTTGAAGGGGAGCATCGCGATCTTGAAGTGATGCCGGGCATGGTCGTCGCCGGTGACGGTCTGCGCGGCGCGCTCGGCCAGCCCCTGCATCGAGGTCAGCGACTGGAACACCGCGGCATCGGTCTCCTCGCGGAAGCCCTCGAAGGTGGAGATGCCGTAGGCGCGGATCTTCTTCTCGCGCGCGGCCCGCTCCAGCACCTCGAACACCGGCTCCAGCTTGCGGTTGGTCGCTTCCTTGCCGATCTCGTGGATGTGCACCTCGGGCTGGTCGATGATGAAGGCATCCAGCGTCTCCACCCCCATCAGCGAGCGCGACAGCTCCATCTGGTAGTGGATGTATTCCGGCGTCAGCAGGTGCGCGCCCTTGGCCAGGTCGTCCTTCGTCCCCATGCCCTGGGACTCGATCTCGCGCTGGAACCAGGCCTCCATGTCCTCCGGCGGCCCGCCGCGCAGCGTCAGGAAGCCGCCCTTGGAGATCAGGAACATCGCCTCGCGCGGGACCCCGGCCTCCAGCGCGGTGCGCACACCCGCCCCGACGGCCGCCAGCGAACGCCCGTACCGGTAGTGCGCGCCAGTATCCACCACGTTGACGCCCTCGGTCAGCCCGCGCGCGACGATCGCGGAGATCTGCGCGTCCACCTCGGCGGTGGCCGCGCCGCCGAAGGTGCCGATTCCGAGGCTCGACAGGCGCATCTTCGCGCGCGAGAACTCGCTGTAATGCCCCTCGGCGGCCTTGCCCTCGGACACGAACTGCTCCGCGTAGCGGCGCGTTGCCTTGGCGTTGGCGTATCCGGGTATCAGTTTCTGCTCGGACTCCATGCGTTTCCTCGCTCGGTCGCAGCCATCCCTCATCCGGCCAGCGGGGGCTGGCCGACCCGGGCCGAACGGGGTCCGGGCGCGGGAGGAATCCTACGTCAGCGGCCAGGATTTGCGAAAACCCGCAACGCGAGCGGGCCACTACTGCGCCGTTTCACCCCAAATGCACTGCGCCCCGGCATATGCCGGGGCGCAGGGTCAAGCGCGGAAAGGCCGAGAGGGGCCGGGCGCCTAGTGGGCTGCTGGACCCGCGCGACCGCGCCGGCGCACGGCTACCACCAGCAGGGCCAGGCCAAGCCCCAGCAGCAGGAACGAACCGGGCAGCGACACCGGCGTACCGTTGGTGAACCGGCCACTGAGGTAGAGCTCCTCGAAACCATTGTTCAGGTCATTCATGAAGAAATCGATCCCGAACAGATAGCCGGCCCCGGCAAACAGACTGAGGTCCATGGTCGGCGCGAACACGATGTAGTCCAGTCGGCCGCTCCCGACATTAGCATTGGCCTCGTACACGGTGCCGGATTCGCCGATCACCTCCACGTTACCGGGCGAGAGCGCCGGGTTGCCGTTGCCATCGTCGAAGATCCAGCGGGCCACGCGTTCCCCGGTCTCGGGGTCGTAGATGAAGACCTCGGCCTGCACCCACAGATCGGGGGAGCCCCCAGTCTGGTTGTGGTCGAAAATGAAGGTGGGAATCGTCGCGCCCGGATTGATGGCGTCGAGGTAGGCCAGCAGATTATCCACCAGGACCGGGCCATTGGCCTGCGTGCCCATGCCCCAAGTGCCGTCAAACTCCGAGGTATTGCCGCTGGGGAAAGGCATGGGGCTCTCGAAACTGTAGCTACCCCCCGGCCCGATGTTCTGATTGTCCTGGCCACTGGATCCCGTGCCCACGATCAGGTCGAGCGATCCCGTGCCCTGACCGGTGTACTGGTTCTGAGTGAGGAAGCCCCACTGGTACAGCAGGGAACCGGAATAGGAATAAAAGTCGTTGTACTGCAGCGCGACCGGGATCCCGTCGTAGGTTTCATCGATACCCGGAAGCTCGATGATGGCGGCATTCGCCACCGATCCCGCGAGCATCACGCCCGCCAGCACTGCAACCTGATTCGCCCACCACTTGCGCATCGCACCCACCTCCAGCTCCCGGCCCCGCGGCCTTCGAGGGCGCCCATCGCCCCTTGCTGGAATACAAAGCAAACGCCGGACCAAATCCGTAAGCGCCTAGTTTGTTTATGCGTTTTCGTGAATATGTTCACCCCGAGAGGCTGTTATGTAAAAAGATCCGACGCTGAACGCCGAATATCCACCGTAGAGGCGTCGGACATCTTTACACCGAGGACCGAGGGGACCGGTCCTCCACTAAGGACGCCGCCCCTGCCGCCGCAGGGCCAGGCCGCCCGCGCTAGCCGCGCAGCAAGGGGTGTGTGGCTCGCAGCTGCGCCAGTCGCGCCTCGAGCTCGGGGCGGACTGGGCCCGAGCGGTCGGCGTCGAGGCGGGAGACGAACAGGTTCTCGTACCAGTCCTCCTCCTCGTCCATGTCCCAGTCGACCTCGCGCAGCAGGGCCTGGCCGGACTCCGGGATCGCGGCGGGGAGCTCGCGGCCAGTCAGCAGGGCCCAGACCCCGGTCCAGCAGCGCGCCAGCGCCAGCGGGTGATAACCGCCGCCTCCGAGCACCAGGAGCCTCGGCGTGCCGTCGGCGTGGCGCGGGCTGGTCTCGATTACGTCGTCGATGCACTGGAGAAAGCACTGGGTGGAGATGCCGAACTTGCCGAGCGGGTCCGGCAGCAGCGCATCGGTCCCGGCCTGGACCACGACCGCATCCGGCTGCCAGCGGGTGCGCACGGCCTCCCAGACGGCCGTGAAGGCGGCGCGGAACTCCGTGTCGTTGGTCTCCTTGGGCAGCGGCAGGTTCACGGCGTTGCCCAGCGGTCCGGTGTCCTCGATGCGCCCGCCCTCGAAGGGGTAGCCGTATTCGGTGTCCATGTGCAGGGAGACGGTGAGCACGTCCGGGTCGTCGGTGAACGCGGCCTCGACCCCGTCGCCGTGGTGGGCGTCGATATCCAGATACAGCACGCGCTGCCCGGCCTGGCGCAGGCGCAGGATGGCCAGCGCCGGGTCGTTGAAGTAGCAAAAGCCGCGCGCCTGGTCGGGGGCGGCGTGATGCATGCCACCGGCCGGGTTGAAGGCCATGCGCCCGCCCAGCACCACCTCGGCCCCCTGGATGGAGCCCCAGGTGGCAGTCGCCGGAGTAGCGAAGAAACCGGCGAAGAACGGGTTCTCGAAGTTGCCGATGTTGTGGCGGTCGCGGTAGCGCTGAAAGACCTTGCCCAGCGCCTCGGCGCGCTGCATCGCGGCGACGTACTCGCGGGTGTGAAACCATTCGAGCTCGGCCGGCTGTGCCTTGCGCGATACGGCCATCTCCTGCGGCGTGATCGCGTCATAGGCCTCGATCAGGTCGATGGTCAGCGAGACGCGCGGGATCCCGAGCGGGTGGTTGTCGCCGTAGCTGTGGCCGCGGTAGCGCGGGGCATGCAGCAACGTGGCATGACGGCGGGCCGGCTCCGGGTGCCGGTCCGCGGCCCCGGTGGAGGCATCGATGGCTTCGGGGGTGGCACTCACTGTCGCAGCCTCAGGTAGATCTCGGGCAGACGGCGCGGCAGCTCGTCCACGTGGTCGATGATGGTGTAGTGACCGGGACCGAAGATCGCCGGCAGGTACTCGGAGCCGGACGGGTCCAGGGTGATGCAGAAGGGGTGGACGCCGGCGTCCACCGCCTCCTTCATCGCCATGCGCGTGTCCTCGTGCAGGTAGCGCTGATCGCCGCCGTCGTCGTAGTCGGCCGGGCGGCCGTCGGACAGGATCAGCAGCAGCCGGCGCTGGGCCGAGCTGCGCCGGAATGCCTCCAGCGAGTGCCGAATGCCCGCGCCCATACGCGAGGCCAGACGCCCGGAGACCCCGGCGATGCGGGCGCGGACGGTGTCGTTCAGGCCCTCGTTGAAGTCCTTCAGCCAGTAGTAGTTGACCTGGTCGCGCTGCTTGGAGGCGAAGCCGGAGATCGCGTAGGGGTCGCCGACCTTCTCGATCGCCTCGGCGAACAGCATCATCCCCTCGCGCACGCGGTCGACGATCTTGCCCTGCCCGCCCGGGTGGCGCGCCATGATCGAGGTGGACATGTCCGCCAGCATCAGCACGGCGGTATCGCGGTGCTGCACCGCACGGCGGCGGTAGATGAAGGCCTTGGGCGACAGCCCCGCCTTCTTGTCGGCGATGTAGTCGATCACCGCCTCGGTATCCAGTTCATCACCGTCGAGCTGTTTCCTCAGCGGCGCCAGGCGCATCGGGCGCTGCATCTCCAGGCCGCGGGTCAGGCGCTTCAGGGTATCGGCGTTCTCCGACAGGATCGTGGCCGCCCGCGCCGGGTCCTCGTCGTCCAGCACCCGCTCGTAGAGATTCACCCAGTCGGAGATGTAGCGCTGCTCGCGGTAGTCCCATTCCGGATACGGGATGCCGTCCTTCTTCGGGGTGTAGGGGGCGGCGCGCTTGGCCACCTGCGCCGGCTGCGGGATACCGGTGCCGATGCGCCCGCCGGTGCCGGAAGTCTCCTGCTGCGGGGTCTGGATGTCGGCGTCCGGATCCTTCTGCGCCTGCTCCGGGGCCTGCTGCGGCTGCTCTTCCTGTTTCTGGTGCTCGAACTTGTGCTCGTCGTGCGCCTCGTGGTCGCGGAAGTCGGCCAGGCTGCCGTCGCGTTTGCGCTGCGGATACACCGGCAGCGACTGGTTCAGCGACAGCCCGGGCAGATAGGCCTCGGCGCGCTCCTCGATGGTGATCCCGGGGAAGGCCTCGTCGGCGAACAGCTCCTCGCCGACCGCCCAGGCGGTTACGACGTCCGCGTCCGGCTCCAGCACACGCGCCAGACGCGGGTCCTGCGGCTCGTCGCGCAGCAGGGCCTGGTGGGCCTTCAGTGCGAAGTCGAAATAGACGCCGGCCACGCCTTCCGGGCGACCGTGGACCTCGGCCAGCGCCACCAGGCGCGGCAGGAAGTTCGGGATACGCGGGGCCAGGCGTGCGTTCACGCGCAGGTCTTCGGCCAGGTCGAACAGCACCTGGAAGCGGAACATGCGCGCCTCGAAGGGCGCGAACAGCGGGCGCCAGGTGATGCGCGACTTGTCGTCCAGCGGTGGATGCTCCGCACCCGCGCGTGCGAACAGCCGCTCCACCTCGCTGTGCGCATAGGTATCGAAGGCGAGATGCGCGGCCGCGTGCTGGGTGGCGACGATCGCCTCCTCGCGCGAGCCCATGACCGCCGGCATGAACAGGCGCCGGCCGTCGGTCTCGAGCATCGGGCGGCCCTCGCCCGGCTTCCAGCTGGAATCGGCCAGCGGGATGTCGGCGTCCAGCCAGGCCATCAGCACCAGACGCAGGAAGCGCCCGTGCATGCGCGGGCGAAAGCCCGGCAATGCCTCCAGCAGCAGCTTCAGGCTCTCGTCGCTCTCCAGACGAAAGTAGGCCTCGCCGCGCGAGCGGCCGGCCTTCAGCAGGTCCGCGCCGCGCCGCGCCCAGGACAGCAGGCCCTGGTCGCCGACCAGGTTTCGCGCGATCGGTGCACCCTCGAGGTAGGCATCCAGGGTCAGGCCGCGCTCGTCGAACAGGGTCTCGGCCGGCTCGATCAGGGCGCGCAGGCCGTCGATGCCACGCCCGCCGGCGAGCTTCTCGAAGTCGGTCTCGAAATAGGCCCGGGCATCCGGCAGGCTGCGCGCGCACCAGCGCAGGCCGATCTCGGCCCACTCGCGCTCGCCGGCCTCGCCCCAGGCGTCATACACGCGATCGGCCTGGGCCATGAAGCCTTCCAGGGCATAGTTGGAGTTGACCCACTCCTTGAAGCGGGCCGCCTGCTCCAGCCACAGCTCCACCGTCTGCATGTGCTCGGCGAGTCGCGCCGAGTGGCGCATGAAGCTCTTGCCCGACTCCCGGTCATGGAAGAACAGGTCGCGGGCCGTCTCGATCCAGCGCCGCGCAATGGTCGCGCCGAACGGGCGGATAGCCGGCAGGGCTTCCTTCGTGTCGCGGTGGGCGACGAAGCTGATGTCCTCCAGGTGCTGGAGGATTTCCTCGATCTCGACGAGTTCTTCCGCCTCCGGTTTCGCGCCGCCGTTGGTCGCGATATCGCTCACGCGGCTTCGGACTCGGGGAAGTGGGCGTCGAAGATCTCTTCCAGCGCCTGGATCAGCTCGGGGTCGTCGGTGATCGGGGCGATCATCGCGGCACGGCAGGCCACACGCGGGCTCAGACCGGCCTGCATCAGTTCGCCGGCATAGGCGAGTGCTCGGGTGGAGGTCGCCTCTTCCAGCCCATGGTCCTTCAGGGCCCGGGCCTTGCGCCCGGCCGCCACGAGTTTTTCCACGCGGTCGGCATCCAGGCCGCCGGATTCCTTGGCCACGATCTCGCGCTCGACATCCTCGGCCGGGTAGTCAAAGTGGATGCCGACAAAGCGCTGCTTGGTCGAGGGCTTCAGATCCTTCAGCACGGTCTGATATCCCGGGTTGTAGGAGATCACCAGCATGAAGTCCTCGTGCGCGTCGATGATCTGGGACTTCTTGTCCAGCGGGAGCTGGCGGCGGTGGTCGGTCAGCGGGTGAATGACCACGGTGGTGTCGGTACGTGCCTCGACGATCTCGTCGAGGTAGCAGATCGCGCCCTCCTTGACCGAACGGGTCAGCGGGCCGTCCTGCCAGACGGTCTCCTCGCCTTCCAGCAGGAAGCGGCCGACCAGATCGGAGCTGGTCAGGTCCTCGTGGCAGGAGACGGTCACCAGCGGCTGGCCGAGGGTGTGCGCCACGTGCTCCAGAAAGCGGGTCTTGCCGCAGCCGGTCGGGCCCTTGAGCATCACCGGCAGGCGCTTCGAGTACGCCGCCTGAAAGATCTCGATCTCGTCACCCTGGGGCTTGTAGAAGGGGGCACCGCCCGCGTCCCCCGGCTTCTCGATGACATCGCGTTCCACACCGCGGATGCGGTTGATCAGGTTCTTCATGGGATCTCCGGCAGGGACTGGTGTATGCGCGTGCGCAGCGTTACCCTCCAGCGCGCTGGGCGGGCGGCCAATCGTGTTCGCGCAGGCTTTGTTGTATCATTTGCTGTTTATATTCTATCGAACCTGCGCACTTGCATGAACCAAACGCCCCACGGCTGCGGGGTTGGGCGTGCAAAGGCGCCCGTCACTCGGATTCAGCGCTTCAACAGAGGACCCGGTATGAAACTTGTCAAACTCGTCAAGCTGAACAACCTGCAGTACAACCCGAACCGCGACCCGAACGTGTACCGCCGTCCGATCAACGAGGAATTCCGGGTCCAGGCCATGCTGAACGGCTCCGGCAGCGCCAGCTGCAAGTTCTCGGTGGAAGGCGAAACCCTGTGCGAGGGCAGCGTGTCCCTGCCGGGTACCTTCGATTGCAAGTTCAGCTTTGATACCGCCGGCACCCGCATTGGCGACCTGGTGATCGAGGGCAATGGCGAGACCTTCCACGAGAAGATCCGCATCGACGTGCTGGAGCACGCCTGGATCGGCTGATCCCGGATCGCCCCACCCCGCGGCTCGCCCCGGGGCGCGTCACTCAAAGGCCCCGCGGCGACCCGCCCGGGGCCTTTCGCGTTCCGGGCCGGGTGCACCGGTGGCCCACGCCCCAACAACAAACCTAGACATACGGCTGGCACCGCCACCATCCCGGCAGCCCCCTCCGCAACCCTGTCATCTCGGCCGCCCCCTACCCTCCTGTCATCCCGGCCGCAGCGCAGCGGAGAGCCGGGATCTTTCGAGCCTGCCACCAACGCATCGCCAGCCCCAGGAGATACCGGACGACCGCTTTGCAGTTTCCTGGATGACGATGATTGGTGAAAGGTTCTTGCGAGCAGGATGCGGTTGAGCGCCGCGAAACGCATCCATCCGGGCACCGGGCAGCTTCACATCCTGCCCTTTGGTAAGCTAGCTCCTTTCTCCGTGAACTCTGTGCCCTCTGTGGTGAAAAGCCCTTAACCTGGCCCTTCTTCGTGCCTTCGTGCGCTTCGTGGTGAAACAAAATGCAGTGGCCTGAACAAAGAAAGCCCCGCCGGGGCGGGGCTTTCGGGTGCTGCGGGTAGTCCGTGCTGATCAGTCGATCACGCCGGTCACCCAGTACTGCACGTACTCCGGGTGGTCCTCGATGAAGCGGTCCACGGCCTCAGCGTAGGAGTTCTCCTGGGCGTAGAACATCGCCTCTTCCAGCACGTCCAGGTTCAGGTGCATGCGCGAGATCATCATCGCGACATCGTGATACTCCTCGGCGAAGCCCTCGCGGGCCAGGGCATGGATACGCTCGAAGCCGCCCAGGGCCTCATCCGGGTCTTCCAGGTAGCGCAGGTCGTAGGCGCCGAACTTCCAGTGCGGGCTCCAGCCAGTGACGACGATCCATTCATCACGACGGATCGCCCGGTCCAGCGCGGAGGTCATGCCCGCCCCGGAGGAGATCTGCAGGCTGTAGCCGTCCAGGCCGTAGGTCTCGAGGGCCTCTTCCGAGAGCCGGGTCAGGCCCGCGCCGGGGTCGATCCCGGTAATGCGGCCGTCCAGGCGATCGCGGACCGAGTCCTTCTTCAGATCCTCGATAGAGCCGAGTTCATCCTCGGGCACGTAGTCCGGCACCACCCAGCCCAGGCGGGCATTGCCGTACAACGGGCCGAGGTTCACCACGTCCTGCCCGACGCGCTCCATGTAGTCGGCATGGGTACCCGGCAGCCAGGCCATCAGCATCATGTCGATATCGCCGGAGGCCAGGCCCTGATACTGCGGGGCGATGTCGGTCTGAATCAGCTCGACCGAATAGCCCATTTCGTCCTCGATGACCCGCTCGGCCAGCTTGGTCACGAACTCGGCATCGGACCACGCAGTCCAGCCAATCTGGATATCGTCGGCCTGCGCGGTGGACAGGCCCATGGAGGCGGCCAGCACGCCGCCCAGCAGGGTTGAAGTCAGTGTCTTGTTCATCTTGCTACTCCTTCCTTCGAGTGAAACGGATGGCGCCGCGCACGAGCCCGAATCAGCCGCTCGCCTTGCGCCGCAGCCCTACGCTCTGGGTGATCCGGTCGAGCAGGATGGCGAGGATCACGACGCCCAGGCCGCCCTCGAACCCCAGCCCGACATCGAGCCGCTGGATACCGGTCAGCACGGTATTGCCGAGCCCGCCGGCACCGATCATCGACGCGATCACCACCATGGAGAGTGCCAGCATGATGGTCTGGTTGATGCCGGCCATGATGGACGGCATCGCCAGAGGTAACTGAATCTTGGTCAGAAGCTGGCGCCGATTGCAACCAAACGCCAGCCCCGCCTCGATCTGCTCGCGGTTGACCTGGCGAATACCAAGGTTGGTCAGGCGCACCACCGGCGGCATGCAGAACACCACCGTGGCGATCGCACCCGGCACGGTGCCCAGCCCGAAGAAGATCGCCGCCGGGATCAGATAGACGAACGGCGGCATGGTCTGCATCAGGTCCAGCACCGGACGGATCGACGCCTCGACCCAGTCGCTGCGCGCCATCGCCACACCCACCGGCATGCCGATCGCCAGCGCGACGGCGGTCGCCGCGAGCACCAGCGACAGCGTCTTGATCGTGGGCTCCCACAGGTCCATCCCCAGGATCAGCCCCAGCGCCACGATGGCGAAGATGCCGAAGCGCCAGCTAACCCGCCACCAGCTGAGCCCGACCAGGATCAGCACCAGCAGCCACGCCGGGATCGCCAGCAGCGCCCCCTCGAAGGAGTTGGTCAGCAGCCCCAGGAACCAGGCGATGCCGTCCAGCGCGGGCTCCAGATTGTCGAGGATCCAGTCGACCGCGGTCTCGATCCAGTCCCCCACGGGGATGTTGATGCGTCCTTCCATGTCAGTGATCTCCGTTCGCGGCGGCCGCGTTCCGACTGCGATCCAGGGCCTCGACCAGGCGCTGCAGGGTCACCAGCCCCCGGAACTGTCCTTCCGCATCCACTACCGGGATGGACACTGGCGCCTGCGCCGCCCGGCCCGGGAGATTCGCGAGAGGCGTGTCCTCGCCCACCGGCTCGACCTCCACGGCCACCTCGCTCGCGGGGCGGTCCACGGTCAGCTCGCCCAGGCGCTTGGCCTGAACCACGGACTGGAAACGCCCCGCGGCATCGACGATCACGGCCTCGTTGCCGGGCACGCGCGCAATGCGGCTACGGGCCTCGCCGGCCGTGGTATCCGCCGCGAGGACGGGGATGGTCTCGCTGTCCATGATGTCGCGCGCCTGGAACACCTGGGTGATGTCCACCCCGTGAAAGAACGAACGCACGTATTCGTTGGCTGGATCGAGGATGATCTCCTTGGGCGTGCCAACCTGCACCACCTCGCCGCCCTGCATGATGGCGATGCGATCGCCGATGCGGATGGCCTCGTCCAGGTCGTGGGAGATGAACACCACGGTACGCCGGTGCTCGCGCTGCAGATCCAGCAGCCGGTCCTGCATCTCGGTACGGATGAGGGGGTCCAGCGCGGAGAAGGCCTCGTCCATCAGCATGATGGAGGGGTCGGTCGCCAGCGCCCGCGCCAGTCCCACGCGCTGCTGCATGCCGCCGGAGAGTTCGTCGGGATAACTGCGGGCATGGGCCTTCAGACCAACCTGGTCGAGCGCCTCCAGCGCGCGCTCGCGGCGCCGGGCGCGGCCCACGCCGGCGATCTCCAGCCCCAGCGCAGCGTTGTCGATCACGGTCTTGTGCGGCATCAGCGCGAAGGACTGAAACACCATCGCCAGATCCTCGCTGCGCAGCCGGATCAGCTCGCGCTGACTCATGCGCGTGACGTCACGCCCGCGGACCTCGACGGTCCCCGCGGTCGGCTCGATCAGGCGGTTCAGCAGCCGCACCAGGGTGGACTTGCCGGACCCGGACAGCCCCATCACCACGAAGATCTCGCCTTCGGCGATATCCAGGTTGCAGTCCTTCACGCCCACCGTGTTGCCGGTACGCTCAAAGATGGTGTCCTTGTCGAGCCCGTCCTCGATCAGCCGCAGGCCCTCCTGCGGGTTCGGGCCAAAGACCTTGTACAGCTCGCGCACCCGGATGATGGGGTCCATTCGACGATCTCCCTGCAATACACCTCGCGGCGCCAGGCCCCGCGCGGGCCGATGGCTACCAGTCGTACTGGCGGACGAATTCGGGCAGCTTTTCGATCATCTCGTCGCGCCCGAAGAAGCGATCGGCGCGGGCCAGGCGCATTTCATCCTGGATGTCCTGATCGCCACCAAAGCAGAATACCGGAAGGTTGATCTGGTATTCCATGCGCAGCATCCGGATCACGTCGAGCGGATCAAAGGCCTCGATCTCGTCCAGGTCCAGCAGCAGGAATCGGTACAGCAGGATCTCGTTCCACGGCCCGAGCTCATCCAGGTCGGTGACCTGGTGCAACTGCCACTCCGGCGGCAGCTGGGCCTGCAGGCGCTCGCCCATCGCGCCGTCCCGGGTCATCAGGATCAGGCGTTTCTCCAGGCGGCGTTCGATCGTCGGTTCGGACATGCGGCTTCTCCGGCGTTCGTGGGGAGGGGGCTCGGGACCGGGGCCTGTCAGGCCGCTGCGATTCCGCGATAAAGCCCGTCGATGCGGGCACTGATCTCATCCACCATGCGGGCATCGAGCTGGCCGTTCAGGCGCGAGCGCACGCGCAGGCGTTCCGGCGATTCACCGACCAGGCGCTCCTCCAGGATGGCGGTGGTGGCCGCATCCTCGCACCAGATCCGCGCGATATGCGACCCCTCGACGTGCAGGCGCAGGCGCCCGCAGGCCCCGCGGGTCTCGAACACGTGATTGTCGCGGTTCACGCGGATGCCATCGCGCACCGACGGCGATCCCTGGCCGTCGGCGAGGTCCGTCAGCTCCTCGCGCCCCAGCGCCAGCCACTGATCGAGGGTCGCCCGGTCCGGCTCGATCCGGCGTGCCGGAATGCCGAAACGGCGCGCCAGCACATCCTGCAGGGCCGCCTCGACCTGCGCGGGCGCGGGGACCTGCGGACACTGGCGGGCGCAGTCGGTCATGCCCGTCTCCAGCGCCGGGCGCAACCAGTCACGGTAGCCCTCGCTGGGGGCATACACGCAGGCGAGGAAGCGCTCGACCGGGAAATGTCGCAGGAAACTGGCGCCGAACACACAGCCCTCGTCGAGCGTTGCGGCCCCGGTCCCCATGATCTTGCTCCCCTGGACCCAGACATCCTGGCCCCGGGCCTCCACACCCTCCAGACCGAGCGCGCGCAGCACATCCATGGCGATGCCCAGTCCCACGGCGAAGAGGTGGCGATGCCCACGGGCCAGCACCTGGCGCGGCTGGATCAGGAAGAAACAGGCCTGGTCGGCGTCCACCCAGACCGAGCCGCCGCCCAGTGGACGCCGCACGACCGGCACACCCTGTTCGGCGCAGGCAGCCAGGTCCAGGTCGGATTCCGCGTCCTGGCTGGCCCCGATCGAGATATGCGGCTCGTGCGCGTGCACCCACAGTATACGCGGGGGCGCATCCGGAGCGGTGGAGGCCGCAAGACCGGTATACAGCGCGTGGAGTTCTTCGGCGGATCGGGCCCCGGCGTCGATCCACTCCGGGGTTACCGTGGATGCGACCAAGTGTCAGCCCTCGGGCTTGTCCTGTCCGGCACTGGAGTCGTCTGCCTTGTCCTCCTGGCCGGGCTGGTAGAAATAGCGGAAATAGAAGTCACTGCGGGAGAGGTCCTCGTACAGCTTGGCGCGCTCCTCGACCCCGCTGCGCATGATCTCGACCATGGCCATCGCCTGCTCGCCATCGATGATGTGGATGCCGCCGGTCAGTTCCTGGTCGGTATCGAGGAAATGCGCGGCCAGCTCTTCCGGCTCCTGGATATATACCAGGAAGGACTTGCAGTCCGGGTCTTCCAGATCCAGCGGCTGCATCACGATCTTGCCCAGCCAGGCCAGGCGCGCCACCTGGTTGAACTGGTGGATATCGAGCTTCTTGCCCTTCTTGTACTTGTTGAGTTCGTTGCGGATCTCGCCAATGTTGGCGATCTTCATCGATTTCATGGATGTGCGTCCTGCCGCGAGTGTTGCGGGAGCATAAAACAAGTGCATGTCCGGATCGTAAAAAAACCCCGGCGGACCGGGGTTCTTGAGTGGGCTACGCGGGAATTCCGCGCACCCTTGCGCCGTTCCATGGCGCAGGCGGTCTCCAGCGGTCTTACCACTCGAAGCCGGTATCCTCTTCTTCGTAACCCGCGACTTCCTTCAGGGTCTCTTCCAGCGCACCGGGCGAGCTGCGCAGCCGCATGAAGCTGTTGTCACCCAGCATGCGCAGATCCGGGAAGTGCAGAGCCTTGCGGAAACGCATGTGCAGGGCCTCGACCTCGCCGCCGCGGACCAGGATCTCGATCGGCACCGTCGCGGTATGGCGGAACTCGCCCACGTCCACGATGCCAAGCTGGTGCAGATCGGCCGAGTCCTGGGCCGCCCCGTCGGACTCGCGCACGGCCACACCGATCACGGTCACGTCCTGGCCCGGAATATCCACCCGGTAGACCTCGCTGACCCCCGCAACCCGGTTGCCCAGGTTGCTGTCCAGCTCGCTCAACGCGCCCCTCCGGTTGCCATGGCTGGCCAGCTCGTAGGGCGCATCGAAGCGCTCCATGCCGAAGGTGTAGCGATAGCGATTCAGGTCGCGCTCGCTCATGCCGTCCTCGGACCCGAAGTCGCGCTCCGCTCCGAGAGTACTGGCCAGCCGGTCACTGACGCCGGATACGGGTGCGTCCAGGCGGTAGGCATGACGGAAATACTCCAGGTTGTTGTAACTCACCTGCAGTTCGCCATCGACGGCCGTCACGGCCACACGGATCGGGGCGATGTAGCCGCCGCGTTCCTCGGAGCCGGCCACCGCCAGCAGATCATCGTGGGTCACCACGACCACATGGCGGTCGTCACTGACCGGATATTCGCCCAGGAACCGGAAGTCGGCCCCCTCCAGGCGTTCCCGCACACTGGCGGCCTCGGCGGAGACATCCGTCCCCGATTCGGTGTAGGCCAGCACGAACGGACGGTAGTTGTCCGCCGCCACGGTCTGGCTCGCCGCGAACAGCGCAACCGCCGCGACCATGCCGACGGCGCGGACACTCCCGCGCAAGGCGTGGATTGCTCGCATGGCATCCTCCTTTGAATTCTCAGGTAAATCCGAGCGGAATGCTCGACAGAAAGAAGGGCCCGGGACGCACCCCCCGGTGCGTCCCGGACTTCAGAATCACCCGCCCTCCCTGGCGGATCCGACCTTCCCCTCAAGGTCGGCGCGCCCCTCCCGGGCGCGTGACACCGAAGCCCCGCGGCGGTCAGGCGACCGCCCCGGACCTCCCGATCAGAATCGGTACGCGTACCCGATCTCGAGCTCGTACTGCTCCATCTCGATCTTCACGTCGGTCCCCGGCTGCATCATGTGTGCTCCGGATACGCTATTGCTCGGAGCATACATGGCGGCGAAGTTCAGCTCATGCTGACCGAAAGCCTTGGTGAATCCGGCGGTGAAGTGGTCTTCCATCACGGCCGGCGCCAGGATATTGAGCGTTACGTCACGAGCGTGGATCGGATTCTGCCCTCGGTTGTAGCCCACACGCCAGGTCCAGTCATTGGCCGTCTCGAACTGGGCACCAATCTTGAATACGCCAATGTCTCGCCAGCCGAAGCCGGGCCCGCCTTCCGCGCCGAAAGGCATACCGGTCATGCTCGGATTGGAAATCGAATCAATCTCGGAATAGTTGATGCGCGTGTAGTCTGCGGAAACCGTGATACTCGGGGTTACCTCAACGGCGATGCCCAGACCGAGGGTCGATGGGATATCAAAGCTCCCGCCGTCTGCGAAGAGCCCACTGTAGTCATCAAATTCACTGTTTCGGATTTTGGTGCGATAACTACCACCGAGGGTCACGGTCTCCGCCAGTTCAGCCTGGAAACCAATCTGGGCTCCGTACCCCCAAGTGGTATCGGTTCCATTGTTCGTGAGGTTCTCGGGGTCACTGCTCATCCCCTGGAACGCCCCCAGGCCCTTCGCACTGAATCGCTGGTAACTGATGATCGGACTGAAGCCCACGCTGAATCCGCCGTTAGCCGATCGCTGAGCGTAGGTCGGGATAATCGCCAACTGCTCGAGGTCCACACCAGCCGGTCCTCCACAGAAGATCCCGCCACCCCCTTGATCGCAGGTCGGGTCACCGGTCATGTAGCCGGGGTAATCGGTGTTCATGCCGCCATTACCCAGCAGGGCAATACCCCAGGAGCGGTTCTCATCGATCTGTTGCACGTACCCGAACGAGGGAATGAAGAAATCTTCACTGCCGGAGTCGACGGTCATGGACCCCATCTGATTCTCGAAGGTCACCGAACGTTCGGGACGGAAATAGGCGAGGGAGCCGTCGATGCGGGTTTCCATGCCGGCGATGCCGGCGGGGTTGATGCCCGGGGCGTAGGAATCCTGGGAGATCGCCATCCCGACGCCCCCCATGCCCTTGGCCTTGGTGCCGTAGCCGTGGGCGAAGTAGCCGTTGGTGGCGTGCGCGACGCCGGCGGAGCCCATGGCCAGGCCGACCGCGATCGTCACCAGGCTGCGGCGAATGATGCGTGCTTCCATTTTGTATCTCCTTTGGTGGTCTTCTTGTTGTGTTGTGCGAACACCCCGGTTACGCGCGGCCCCCTTGTAATGCCGCCGGTCCGGTCTTGGTGGTGTCCCCACGGCCCGCGCCACGGTGACCGACCGTGTCGCGAGTTTTTCGGCAGGTCTGTTCAAGGGCACTCTTCGGAATGGCCTTGATAACCCTGCTCGAAACCTGAATATTCAAAAAGTCTTATTGATCCCCTGACGTGCGAAAGCCCCGGGGATGCCGGGGCTTTCGCTGGATACTACCACTATCGTTTTCAGGCTGTCTTCTCGTCTTCCGCCTCGTCGGCGTCGAAGTCGAAGGTGCCGACGTCTTCCCCGGCCATCTGCCGCTTGACGAACCCGACGTCGCTGCTGTTCAGCGCGAATGGGAACGACAGGATGTCCGTCGGGCTGGAATCGCCGTAAGGGCGATTGCAGGCCGAGACCTCCTCGTCCGACTTGCCGGGGCAGCCGGAGGTCTGGAACGGCTTGCCGGAGGCGATCAGTTCCTCGACCTCGGACTGCGGCAGACCGAAGTCCACCACCTGGCCGTCGGCGTTGAACTTCATGTCGTCGATGCGGCCACCGGCGTAGTCGATGACGAAGCGGCCCAGCTGCACGCGGCGCCACTGGTCACGCGGGACCGGGTTCCAGTCTTCCATCAGCGAGCCCTCTTCCGGGAAGAAGGCAAACATGTGGTTATGACCGCCCAGGTCGCGGATGCGCTGGCAGACCTGCAGGATCTCTTCCTCGGTCTCGCCCATGCCGCAGATCAGGTGCGCGCCGAACTTTTCCGGGCCGAAGATCTCGGCGGCCCACTCGATGGACTGCCAGTACTTGTCCCAGGTATGCGGGCTCTCCACCGACTTGCCACGGGTGCGCTCGAAGATCTCCGGGGTCACCGCGTCCAGCGCGACGGTGAAGATGTCCGCGCCCTTGTCGCGCAGGAGCTGGAGGTCTTCATAGCTCATGGTGGTCGGGTTCGACAGGATCGACACCGGGATATGGTTGACCTCGGCGACCCAGCGCTCCAGCAGCTCGACGGTGTCGGCATCGGAGTTCGGATGCGTGATCATGGAGATGCACATGCGCTCGAACTGACCGGCGTCGGCATGATTCTTCACGCGCTCGATCACCTCGTCGTACTTGGCGGTCGGCCAGTCGACGCGGATGAAGTTGCGATCGGCGTAGTCCCGCGATTCCTCGCGGTGGCGGGCCAGGCCGCAGTAGGAGCAGTTGGCGCGGCAGCCTTCCGGATAGGTCACCAGGAGGTTCAGGCAGTGCGTGCAGGACGTGCGATGCATGGTGCCCGGCACCAGGCCCAGCGTGATCGCGGCCGCGGTGGACATCTGCACGTACTCCGGCGAACGCATGTCCGGGGTCTTGATGTGATAGTCGGGCCGGTAAAAGTTGATCGGCGCGACCATCTCCTCTGCACTTGCACTCATGGGGTTCCTCCAGCGTTGTCTCGGGGATGCCAGGCATCCGTCGACCGGGTCCGATTACGCGGCCCGGTCACCATCGTTGAAATACTCGGAAAATGCAATCCATCCGCGGCGCTGGGTGGCGTCTTCCTGCGCCCGCGGGGTTCGCCAGTGTTCGTTGAGGAAGGCACGCCGTTCGCAGGCCCGCTCCAGCGCCGGCCCGTACTGGTCGCGCATCTCCTCGTCGTAGTCGGCAAAGGCCTCGGCATCGCCTTCCAGGTGGCCGATCGCGGCCTCGCCGGCGGCCTCGCCCGACACCACGGCGGCGGCGATGCCGGCGCCGGTGATGGGGTGGGTCAGCCCGGCGGCATCGCCGACGAACAGGACATCCCCCGCCACCAGCGACTCCCGCAGGCCGCCGACCGGGATCGCCCCGCCGGTGCGATAGCGGATCTCTTCGCCCAGCAGGCCCTGCTCCACAAGCTGGGCGTGCAGGGACTCCAGCGGGGCCTTAAGGTCACCGGCGATCCGCTTGTCGGCGCCCAGACCAAGGTTGGCCCATTCCCCCTTGGGGAACAGCCACGCGTAGCCACCCGGATAATCGTCGGAGAGCCAGACATCGGTTGCGGTATAGGCCTTTTTCAGCGGCACGGTGTACTGGCGCGTCTGCACCGTGGGCAGAGACTCCAGGCCGAGCGATTCGGCGACCGGAGAATGCGGACCGTCGGCGGCAATCAGTACGCGATAGCCGACCTCCTGCTCCGCGCCCTGATGTTTCACCCGGGCGACGTGACGCTCGGCATCCACCGCCATCAGCGGCGTGGAGGTGACCAGCTGCGCCCCATTCGCCTCGGCCGCTCGGATGATGGCGCGGTCGAACTCGCCGCGATCCACCATCAGGCCGGGGAAGTCGGAATGCTCGACGGTGCCGGAGGGCAGGAAGCTCTGCATGGAATCGATGCGCTGCAGCAGAACGCCCTCGGGCTTTGCATAAGCGCCCATCGGGTTGGGGATAAACTCGGCGCACTGCACCGGCTCGCCAAACGCCTTGTTGCGCTCGACCGCCAGCACCGACAGCCCGGCCGCGGCACATACGCGCGCGGCGGAGGCCCCGCCGGGCCCCAGCCCCACCACCAGGACATCGACCCTGGACGGCAGCATCAGCGAAGGCTCCCGGCGCGGCTCACTGCGCGGCCGCCGAGTCGACCTCGGCCTGCGCCAGGGCCGACTGGATGGCGGCGATGAAGTCGTCGGCCGTCAGCTGCAGCATCTCCACGTCGCGTTCCGCGAAGAAGGCGCGCACGCGATCCTCCATCTCGGCCTGCGGCGTATCGCGCAGGGCGGCTTCCAGGTCCGCGATGGTCCGCGCCGGCTTGACGAAGATATCGCCGGTAATCCAGAGCTGCTTGAGGCGCTTGCGCTCGGGATCGAGCGCCGCACCCACGCGCATCAGGCCACCGTCGGACTTGAAGATGCTCTCGAACATCGGGGCATCGGTCGCCGGGCGGTTGCGCTGGTACACCCACTCCTCGGTATCGATCTCGGCCAGGGCCGCGTCGAAGGCGCGACGCTCTTCCGGCAGCAGATCGGCGGCCTCGGTGCGCACACCGAACTCCTCGGCGAAGGCACGCGCGATGGCGTCCTTCACCACATCCAGGGCCGGCATCTCCTCCAGCAGCGTCGCCAGGTTCACGACCCGGTCCCGGGCGGACTCGATCGCCTTGTTCGAGAGCTTCTCGGCCGGAATGCGCAGGATGCGCAGCATGTCCTCGACATCGAATTCGATCAGCAGCGTGCCCTGATACATGATCGACTCGCCATCGAAGGCGCCGCCGGTACCGGAGATCTTGCGGCCATCGACCTCGATGTCGTTACGCGGGCGGAACTGCGCGTCCACGCCCAGCGAGCGCATGCCCGCGGCCGCCGCGTTGCAGATGCGGGCGGCGATCTGGCCCATGTCCGCCGTGCCGAGGAAGCGCTTGTCCAGGTACAGCTCCCAGCCGAGCTGCGTGGCATCGAAATAGATCGCACCGCCGCCGGTAATGCGCCGCTGGATCGCGATCCCGTGCTCCTTGCAGTACTCGGTGTTGATCTCCTGGTCGACGTTCTGGTGAAAGCCCACCAGCGCGCAGGGCTCGAACTGCAGGAAGCGCAGGGTATGCGGGGAAACGCCTTCCTGGTGACACTCCAGCAACGAGCGGTTGAAGGCCATGTTCTCGGCCGCCGGGCGCAGCCCGGTGTCCAGGACGCGCAGGGTCGTCTGATCGCGTTCAGGCATGACAGCCACCCCCGGATGCCACTTCGCCGCCTTCGGTCACGATGCGGATGCCGCCCAGGCCCTGGCGCGCCTTGCGCTCCTGTTCCCGACGGCGGGTCTCCTCCGCCACGATGGTGTCGAGGTCCAGCTCAACGCCGCTGCCGACGCCGGCGTCCTCGGCCATCACCTCGTCGCCGACCGCGATGGAACAGCAGGCCGGCGTGACCCGGACCTTCTTGCCCAGGCGCGCAGCGAGTTCCACCACACCCTCGGCCGGGTGCGCGATGCCGGACAGTCCCGCCATCACCGCGTAGCTGTCGATCTGGCTCTTGGCCTCGCCCGGCGGCCGGGCACACCCCAGCAGCAGCGACGTATCGCCCAGGCGCTCGCGCGCATCGTGGAAGAAGCGACCGACCGCGTGCACGTCCGGGGTCTCGAACGGACGGCTGGCCGGGGCGTAGAACGGCATGACCACCACCAGCACCACCGCGTCGGGCAGATGGCGCGCCAGCATCTCCAGCGCGTTCCACTCGCCCAGCAGCTTGCCGTAGTGCAGGCCGATCACGATATGGGGGACCACCTTCATGTTGGTGTTCACCAGGCTCTCGAGCGTCTGCTCGAAGTCATCCACGCTACGGCGCAGGTGATAGACCTGGGTGATCGTGTCCTGGGCACCGATCACGTCCATCATAGCCGCGTCGATGCCGGCCTGCTCCATGGACAACGCGATGTCGTCATCCACCAGCGCCGTGTGCATGGCAATACGGAACTCGGGGAACTCGTCCTTGATCCGGCGGATGGTGGAGTAGTACGGGTCGTACTCCACCTCGTTGCGATGGTTGGAGCCTCCGGTCAGCAGCATGCCCTGGGCCCCCGACTCGATCACACCATTCACCTGGCGCCAGAGATCCTCCGGGGTGCGGACGGGGATCATCGGCTCCAGGATCTTCGCCTTGCAGTGATCGCAGGCAAGCTTGCAGTCACCGCCGGTGATGGACATGGCCGGCCAGGCACTCTTGCCGCAATCGGCCAGTTCCGTCGACTGATAGGACTTGAACGTAGGGGTGTAGAAGTGCACCGAACCCGGGTCACCGCTGTGTCGCAGGCTGTGCTGGAGGTCATCAACCAGCGACGGATCGACAGGGACGTCCTCGAGGGGCTCGACCCGCTGGATTACATCGTTCCAGCTCGTCATGGGCGTTCTCCGGGTTCGGCGAATTTCTTGAAGGTTTTACTCGGGTATTACCGAAAAAAAGGGGCCGCCGACCTCGAGGGAACGGCGGCCCGGACCGGAACCGGGATCAGCAGCCGCCGAAACCGTCCGCTTCCATCTTGGCTTCGAAGGCCGCCAGGGCATCGGAGCCGGTCTTCAGATCACCGACTTCGCCGTCCCAGTCTTCCGGCTTCAGCTTGATCAGCCAGCCTTCGCCGTAGGGATCTTCGTTGATCAGCCCCGGATTGGCAGCAACCTTGTCATTGGTCTCGGTGACTTCACCGGTGACCGGGGTCTTCGCCGGACCTACCCACTTGCCGGATTCGACGGTGGTGCAGGACTTGTCCTTCTTGACCGTCTTGCCAACCTTCTTCGGGGTGTAGGACACGATCGTGCCCGCCAGCGAACAGGCGTAGGAAGTCAGGCCGACCGTCGCGGTACCGTCGCTTTCCTTGCGCACCCAAACGTTGTTTTCAACGTTGTACATCAGATCTTCCGGAATATCACAACCCCGAACTGCACCCATGTCTTCCTCCAGGAATATTCAAATAAAGCGGGAAAATTAAAACGTTATCGTTTTATCACTGCGTAGTATCAGGTCGGCTAGTTCGCTCGCCCGATTCACTTCATCGACTTCGTCGATGAGATCCGAAGACGCGTCGATTCTATACCCCGGCAGCGCGGGCTGGCAAACGTGCAGCCGCACTCCGGCGCGCTTCGCGTCCTGAATAAAATCCTTGATCAATTTGCCGTCTTCCATGGCCCGAAGGTCGTCCGCGACCCCCTTCTCCATCAGGCGCACGCCTTCCATAGTGAAGAAGATATAGACATCCACGTCCATGGACGCCATCACGGAACCGAGATAGAACGGGGTGGCACAGCGCCCCGGCGTCGACGGGCCCGAGGTCATGATGATCACGACCGTCTGCTCGTCGTTGTCCAGGTAGTAGTCGTCGTCGAGATTCGCCATGGTTTCGCTCACCGCAGCTTGCGCTGGCACTGGATGTCGTCATCCTTGGCCCGCTTGCAATAGCCTTCCTCGGCCTTGTCCCCGGTGAGGAACTCCTCCAGCGCCGCCTCGACCCCATTGGTCGGCTCGACCCGGGCGATCCAGGCATTGTACGGATCGGAGTTCAGCAGCACCGGATTCTCCAGCACCTCGTCATTGCCCTCGACGATCTTGCAGTCGATGAAGTTCGGAATCGGGCCTGCCCACTTGCCACTCTCGATGGTCGCCACCGGCTTGCCCGGGGGGCGTCGCGTGCCGGGGCGCCGGACGCGCACGTGGATGATCTTCCCCGCGATCGTCTGCGACAGGTCGGTCATCCCCACCGTCAGGGTGTCGTCGTCCTCGCGGCGCAGCCAGATCTGGAACTCGTCGTCGTAGAACAGTTCAGGGTGAAACTCGCAGCCGTTGCAATCCATGTTTCGCCTCGTTCCCGGGACCGAGCGGACCCGTGCCTCCACAAAAAACGGGCGCCAGGCGCCCGTCTTCTGAACTCGTCAATGGGCCATGCTGGGCATGGAGCCAGGGATCAGATGACCCCCTTCTCCTTCAGCAGACCGATCGAGTCACTCACGTTTTCGTGAATGCCCAGCTTGCGCGGGGACAGGCCCATGGCCAGACCCAGCAGCTGGGTGAAGTACAGCACCTTCACGTCGGTCTTGATCCCGAACTCGGTCTCGGCGCGCACCTGGTGCATCTCCAGACCGGAGTGGCAGGTCGGGCACTCGGTCGCGATCACTTCCGCGCCGGAATCCTCGGCCGACTGCAGCAGGTTCAGCACCAGCTGGGTCGAGGTGTCGGAATCCGACAGCGTATGTGCCCCGCCGCAGCAGGAGGTCTTCAGCGGATACTCTACGTTCACCGCACCGGCGGCACCCAGCAGGTCGTCCATGAAGTGCGGCTGGTAGCTGGAGTCAGAACCCGGGCCGTTGTCCTTCTCGGGGAAGATCTGGCGCGGCCGGGTATACATGCAGCCGTAGTAGTTGGCGACCTTGATGCCGTTCAGGCTCTTGGTCATCTTCTGCTTGATCCCCTCGGGACCCAGCTCTTCCATCAGCCACTCGAGCAGGTGCAGCGTGCGCACGTCGCCGCTGTAGACCGGGTCGTCCGACTTGCGTGCCAGATCCTGGACGGTATTCATCGCGTCCTCGGAGGTGGCGGTCTCGTACTCGGCCTTCTTCAGGTTGTGGTAGCAGCCGTTGCACGGCGCCATCACGGTGTCCATGCCCATCTGCTCGGAGGCGATCGCCATGTTCCGCGCGGACAGGTAGGTCTGCAGCATGGGATGGACGTTCTTCACCTCCATCGCGCCACAGCAGTTCCAGTCCCGCAGGTTCTCCATCTCGAGACCCAGCGCCTTGACCAGCACGCGGGTGGAGCGGTCGTACGGCCCACCGGAGCCCTCGAGCGCGCAACCCGGATAGTAAGCAACCTTAGCCATGAGCGGCCTCCTTCTGTTCGCGCACGTAATTCTTCAGCACGTCCCCGGTCTTGCCCCAGGACTTCGTGCGCGGCGTATGAATCGTGTTGAAGCCCATCGCCATCAGATGCTTCACCGGCAGGTGCTTCATCATGCGGAAGATGAACACCTTCAGCCATTCCTGCACCAGCGGCTGGCCGGTCTTCTTGAAGAAGTTCTGCATGACCTTGCCGTCTTCGATGCGGCCGGTCTTGTAGATCTGGTCGGCGAACTCTTCGTCGAAGTGCGTGGACGGGGCCTTCTCGGTGATCCCTTCCTCTTCCATCCAGTGCGCCAGGGCCTTCATCACACCTTCAGGCTTCACGTCCTTCGGGCAGATGTTCGTGCACTTGTTGCACGAGACGCACTGCCAGATGATGTCCTTGTCCTTGACCAGCTCTTCCTTCATGCCCAGGCGGGTCAGGTAGATCCAGTAGCGCGGATTGAACTGCACGTTCTGCGCGTACATCGTGCAGGAGTTCGTGCACGAACCACACTGCCAGCAGCGGTGGACGTTTTCGCCACCCGCGAAGCTCTGGATCTTCGATTCGAAATCGTCGTCGTAATCGCGCACCGTGCGCGGGGCGATCATGGTGTTCCAGTGGCCGGACACATCCACCCCGTCGACCACCAGCTCATCGTGCTGCTGGAGGCGCTCGTCCTCGATCAGTGCCTTTTCATGTATTGCCATGACGTCTCTCCGAAAACCTGTGTAGCCAGGCTCAAGTTCGTTCCGTTATTCAATGCAGCGACGCATCGGTTCCTTTCAGGCGACCTTCCGGGGAGTCGATCCCCAGCATCTTGACAGCCAGTTCCAGCGGGTCCTGCTTGGTACCGAACTGGTTGTCGATCATCCCCAGACTCATCGACAGCGACCGGGCATAGTCCGAATAGGCCTGCACCCAGACCAGGTCCGTCACGAACGGCAGGTCCCGATAGAAGCCCTCCTCGGCCAGCGCATCGAAAAACCAGCGCCGCGCCCCCTCGATCGCCCCGACGGAATCCCCGATGGGGATCGACCGGAGGGTGTCATTGCCGCGGATAAACTCCCGCAGCGCACCCGTCGTGGTCGACGTATCCCAGACCCAGCGACACGCCAGCGGCATGGCCTCGGGGTCCGCGAAGTGCAGGATCTCGGCACCGAAGTCCCAGATCGCTCGCCGCAGCTTCTTGTCGTCGGCCGCCAGGTCCGCGAACCCGGCGAGGCGCTCGTTGACCTCGACATCCGGCCGCACCAGCGCCCGAACCCCGTCGACCAGCGCACCCTGTCGTTCGGCCATCAACGAGCCCAGCTTGCGCCGGACCGAGAACACCAGACCGCCAAGGGTCCGGACATCTTCGGCATCGATCTCGTCGCCCTTGGCCACGATCGCGGCAAACACCTCGTGCTTCGACCGCAGGGCCTCGATGAAGGTCTCCAGTCCGTCGACCCCGCCGGCCTCGGCGATGGCCTCGTTCAGACTGTTAAGCTTCGTCGCAAGGATCTCCTTGTCGAAGCTGACCTCCAGCGGCTCCGGGGCAAGCCCGGAAGCCGCCGCGTCGCTAACGACCTCAGCCGGCTTTCTGAACCAGCGCATGCAGATCCGCAACCGCGCGACCACCAGCGGCGGCACCCTGGGCGATCGAGTCATCGATCGTCTCGGGACCGTAGGCCGCACCGCAGGAATAGACGCCCTTGCGGGTGGTGCCACAGGTGTTGGTGTACTGCTCGGCGCGCTCCAGGAAGCCGTGCTTCTCGAGCCCGACACCGAAGACCTGCGAGATCTCGGGATTGTCGGCGTTCGGGTCCATGCCGATCGCGTGCACCACGATGTCGAACGGGATGACGATCGGACGCTTGACCAGGGTGTCTTCGCCCTTGACCAGCAGGCGGCCATCACCAGAGGCCGTCACTTCGGCGATACGCGCCTTGACGAACTTGGTTTTGAACTCTTCCTGGGACTTCCAGTAGAACTTGTCTTCGTACAGGCCGAAGGTCCGGATGTCCATGTAGTAGATGAACACGTCGGTTTCCGGCGAGATCTCCTTGATCTCCATCGCCAGGTTGGCGGACACGGTGCAGCAGATCTTGGAGCACCACTCGCGGCCGATCTGGCGGTCACGGGAACCCACGCACAGCAGGATGCAGACCCGCTCGGGCACACGGCCGTCGGACGGGCAGGCGATCTTGCCGCTGGCGACCATCTGCTCCATCTGGGTGGTGGTCAGGACGTCTTCGTACGTCCCGAAACCCCACTCCGGCTTGTTGATGGAGTCGAAATGGGTAAAGCCGGTGGCGAGCACCACGGCGCCGGCCTGGACCGATTCGCCATTGGTCAGGGTCGCGGTGAAGTTGCCGGCTTCGCCGTCCAGCTTCTCGACCTTGGCGCCCTTGTGCACGGTGGCGTTCGAGTCATCCTCGACACGCTTGACCATGCGGCCGATGGCGTCCTTCGCCCACTCGCCGGAGGGCACCAGCTTGGCGTAGCCCGAGAGGATCGGGGCGCCCCCCAGGACGTCTTCCTTCTCGACCATCACGGCCTTGAAGCCAGCCGAGGTGACATTCGCGGCGGCGGCCAGACCGGCCGGGCCACCACCCACTACTAGAACGGTATCTTGCTGCATCAGACCTTGCCCCCGTAAGCGAGTTCAGGATTGTAGAGGTATTCGATATTGCCGGCCTCGACCTCCTTCAGGTACTCCTGGAAGGTCTTCTTGGCCTCGGACCAGGACATGCCCATCTTCTCGACCAGGTCCTCGCAGGGCGACGCATGCCACTGCAGCTGGACGATCTTGAACGGATCCGCACCGCAGGCCAGGGCCGCGAACTGGACTTCCGCCATGATCGGAATCTGGAAGTTCTGGTTGTGGGCCTTACCGATCCACTGGTTCTTGTCCATGGTGGTGACGCAGCCGGTGTCGTTGGCCAGCATCACGTCGGCGTTGGCTTCCTCGCGGGCCACGCGGATCTTGCGATCCATCGTGAACGAGCGGGTGAACTCGCGCTCGGAGATGATGTGGCGGAAGCCGAAGCCGCAGCAGTCGTACCAGGTCGAGTAGTCGATCACCTGCGCACCCAGGGCCTGGGCGGTGGAGGTGATGATCGCGGTACGGTTGCCACCCAGCACGGACGGATCGTACACCGCGTCCTCGTGCACCATCTTGTAGTAATGGCAGGCCACGTGGGCGGTCGTGCGGATATTGGAGACGTCGATGGTCTGCAGCTCGGAGGCAATGCGGTTGCGCATCACGTGCACCCACTCGGAGTAGTGGATGATCTCTTCCGGGATGACCAGCTTTCCGTCGACCAGGCGCCCCAGCTTGCCAAGGATCTTGGTGACCTTCTCGCGCAGCTCGGCGGACTCCACCAGATACTTGCGGATCTCCTTGTAGTTACCGAAGGAGGTGCCGCAATGGACCAGCGGGTAGAAGTGACCCAGCTCATGCCCGTGCTGCTTGCCGGAGACGTAGGCCTGGTGGAAGTTGCGCAGGAACACCGCCGCCAGCGACTCGACGTTCCCGATACCGGAGCCGTGGTAGTTCCACGCGGTGCAGGAGGTCTGGTCGGTCTCGTCCAGGTAGTCCTTGCCCGGCTCGAAGCCGAACTTGTTCATGAACCACAGCAGCGAGGTCGGGTAGCCCGGGATGTTGCCGCACTGGCCGCAGGACTTGTGGTGCCACAGCTGCTTGGTCGGGACCTTCTTCTCCCAGCCGAACAGGGTGTTCACCGACATCGGCTCGTGCTGATCCTCGATGCGATGGATGATGATCTGGCCGTCCTTCTCGAGCTCGTACATGTGCTCGCGGACGTCATCCATGCGATCACCAAGATCGATGGTGCGGCGGTCGACGTGCTTGCGCACCCAGTCGGTGGCCTTGACCGCGTCTTCCTTCGACAGATCGGTCGACTGGAAGAACGAACCGTGACCGGCAATGCCCTGGCCGTCGGTGTTGTGGTAGCCCGGCTTCATGGTGCCGGCGCCAGCGCCTTCACCATTCTGGTTGTGATTGCCTGGGGTCTGTTCACTCATAACGCTTCTCCTGATGTCTTGGATGCGGGATTCGGCGAGCGACTTACTCGTCGTCTTCCTCTTCCTGCTCCTCGAGCCAGTCTTCGTAGTCCTCGCGCTTCTCGTCGATGAAGTCTTCGATCACGTCGAAGAGGTTCTCGTCCATCAGCTCGAGGGACTTCAGGACCCCGGTCATTTCCCAGATGGTGTACATCTCGACCGAGGTCTTCAGGGACACTTCCCAGGCGGTCTCGACCGTCTGCAGCGTCTTCACCGGAATCGCCTTGCGCAGGATGCGCAGATCGCCTTCCACCTTCTGGATGTTGGGGCCCCAGTCAGGGAAGTGATCGGGCTGGATCATGTCGGGGGACAGCTGGTTACCCGTGGTGATCAGCTTGAGCATGACGCGGCCGAACGGACGGA
Source organism: Thioalkalivibrio sp. ALE28 (assembly GCF_000377425.1). Lineage (NCBI taxonomy): Bacteria > Pseudomonadati > Pseudomonadota > Gammaproteobacteria > Chromatiales > Ectothiorhodospiraceae > Thioalkalivibrio > Thioalkalivibrio sp. ALE28. The sequence continues at coordinate 75,632 of NZ_KB898105.1, forward strand.
GTACGTCCTTCGCGGACTGCATCTCGTGCTTGATGGCCACTTCGCGCATGATCGCGACCAGGCCACCGGGAGAGTTCTTGAACGGGCAGCGCGCCGCACAGGTCATGCACTGGGCGCAGGCCCAGATCTTTTCCTGCATCGCGTCGTAGATCTGCTCGACGTTCTCGGTCCAGAGCAGCTGGACGATCTCGCGTGGCGAGTAATCGTAGAACTGGGCGGACGGGCACGTGGCCGTGCAGATCCCGCAGTTCAGGCAGCCGTTGAGCTCGTGGTCGTAGCGAAAATCTCCGCGGATATCGTCGAAGATTTGCTGCATCTCAGCGTATGTCGCCATATCTCACACCTCTTCGCTTTAGGCGATGCAGGTTTCTTTGTGAACCTTGCGCAGCCAGCCTAGACCTCGTCCAGGCACCAATCCAGTTACCGCATGGCAACCGTCGTTATTCAGGATTCGGGGCGGTCAACCCTTGCGGATTGCCGCCCCGAATCAAGCGTTTGAAACGCTTCAGGCCTTCTTTACGAGGAAGTAGAACTTGCCGCCTTCTTCCTTGTGTTCCATCAGCTCGTTGCCGGTCTGCTTGGCGAAGGCCTGGAAGTCCTTCACGGCGCCCGGATCGGTGGCGATGATATGCAGAACCTGGCCGGCGTCCATCGCGGCGAGCGCCTTCTTGGCGCGCAGAATGGGCAGCGGGCAGTTCAGGCCGGAAGCATCGAGTTCTTGGTCAAAGTTGGCCATCGTTTCTCTCCTTTGAGTGCGTTTTATCAGTCGGGTACTGCAGTCCGAATCGGGCCCTGAACGCGACAGCCTCGACCGAACAGTTACCTGCCGAATTCCCCCTTATAGGCGAAACGGCATCGGAATACAACCGAATTCTAATCCGGGCTTACCACCGGCTTGCCCGTCTGTGCCCAGCCGACGATGCCGCCCCGCAGGCTGCTGGCGCAGTCGACACCCTGCTGGGCGAGAAAGGCACAGGCCTGCGCGGATCGGGCGCCACTCTGGCAGTAGATCACCAGCGGCGTGTCGTCGCCGGTGAACTCGTCCTTGCGCATCGGCAGGGTCGCCAGCGGGATCAGCTCGGCACCCGGAATGACCCCGCGCCCGGTCTCGCCCGGCGAGCGCACGTCGAGCAGGCGAAAGGTCTTGCCTTCGCTGCGCCACTGCTCCAGTTCGTCCGGGGTGATCTCGCTGAATCCGTACACGCTGTGCTCCGGGTCGTCTCGTCGTGGAATGCGAACTCTCGCGACTCCCGCCGGCATGCCTTCGGCGCTGACAGCGCAAGAGTGGGCGCGGAGCATAGCGAAACCGGCCGCAAATGCAAACAAGTCCGACGGCGGGCAGGTGGATGGTCGCCCGTGGCGAAAAGTTCTGCTATGGTCGCTCCCGCTTCAGGAAACGCTGATGCATACTGATCAGCTTCATTGCTTCGCGGAGGATATCCCGGTGGACAAGAGCGAATTCCAGGTGGACGGCCATTACGCCGTCACGCTGAAAGACGAAAACGGCAAGCTGCGCCCCGCCAACATCTATGTGCACGACATGCAGGACGACTACATGATCGCGCGCCGCACCTCCGGTGGCGACGTCGGCCTGCTGTTCAAGATGGGCTACGACGACATCGTTAAGAAGGTCCGGACTCACAAGGTACTGGATCGCAAGAAGTTCATGGTGCCCGAGGCGATGCTCAAGCCGAAGCTGTGGGAAACCCGTGACAGCATGCGCACCTATTCGTCGGCCCCGGGGCTTGGCAAGTAACTACGCCTCCCGGCATTGCCGCAATGCAGGGCCGGCGCCCGCCGGCCCTCGCGGCCTGCTGTTTATTGCTCATTTCCTGCTCGCCGCGCTGCTGGCGCTGGCACTACTGGCGGCCCCGCCCGCCCACTCCGGCGGGGTCTCCCTCCCTGATCTCGGCGAGGCCTCCGGCGGCGTCCTGACCCCCGCCGAAGAACGCGAGCTCGGTCGCTCGCTGCTGCGCGAGATCCGCCGCACCGCCCCGCTGGTCACCGACCCCGAGGTCGTGTTCTACGTGGACTCGCTCGGGCGCCAGCTCCTGGCTAACGCCCCCAGTGCAGACGGCCCCTTCTACTTCCTGACCGTAGACAACGGCCAGGTCAACGCCTTTGCGATGCCCGGGGGCATCATCGGCATTCACGCCGGACTGATCCTCGAGGTACGCGATGAAGCCGAACTGGCGGCGGTCATGGCACACGAGATCGCCCATGTGACCCAGCGTCACCTGGCGCGCATGTTCGCGCGCGGGCGCGACATCAACTTCACCACCGGCCTGGCGATCCTGGCGGGCATCCTCGCCTCCGCGGTCGACCCGACGCTGGGCTCGGCGGTCATCACCGGCGGCGTGGCCGGCGGCATCCAGCAGCAGATCAACTTCACCCGCGCGAACGAGGCCGAGGCCGACCGCGCCGGCATGCAGATCCTGCAAGGCACCGGGTTCGACCCGCACGCGATGGCGGATTTCTTCGAGCGGTTGCAGGAGCTCTCGCGCGGGGTCGGCGACCAGGTACCGGAATACCTGCGCACCCACCCGGTAACCCTCGACCGCATCACCGATGCCCGCAACCGGGCCAGCCAGATGGCCGCGACCGAAACCCGCGCCCGCGGGCCCGAATTCGAATGGATGCAGGCCCGCGTGCAGGCCCTGAAAGACCCGCGCCGCACCCTGGAGCGCTTTCGCGCGACGGACTCCCCATCCCCCGCGCGGCGCTATGGCGCAGCCGTCGCCTATCTCGAGCGCGGAGAGGCCACCCGCGCGCGCGAACAACTGGAACGGCTCGATGCCGCCGACGCCCCCGGGCTGACCCTCGAGCTGGCGTTCGCCGCCCTGCTGCGCGAGGAGGGCGAACATGAACAGGCCCTCGAGCGGCTGCAGGACCTGGACGCGGTGTACCCCGGCCACCCGGTGATCCGGGAACGCCTCGCCCGCGTACACCGGGATCTTGGCCAGCCCGATCGCGCGATCCGCATCCTGTCGGACATGATCCGCCAGGAGGCCGCCCCCAACCCGGAGCTGCTGCGCCTGCAGGCCGACATCGCGGACGGCGCGGGCTATGTTGCAATCAGCCGCGAAGCCATGGCCGAATACTTCTTCCACCGCGCTCAGTATGAAGAAGCGGTCCGCCAGTTCGAGGCCGCCATGGACGCCTCGGATGCCAGCGATCGGGACCGCCAGCGTATCGAGGACAAGCGTGACTCCGCCCGCGAGACCGCGCGCGAGGCCCGCGAGGGGCGGCGCTAGGGAATGCACGCCGGAAACGGATCGTCTACCTCGCGTCGCAAAATGTCTTTACTGCCATTCACCACCAACCCGGAATAGAGAGGTAGGATTCCTCATGCACATCTCACGCCGAGAATTCATGCAGTTGCTGGCCGCCGCCAGCGCCGCCGGTTTCCCCCTGGGCACCGCTGCCTGCAGCAACAACAAGGGCGGCACCGCGGGTGATCCCTACGATGCGCTGGATCGCTTCGGCAACGTGCACCTGCTGCACTACACCGACTGCCACGCCCAGCTGAAGCCGATCTACTTCCGCGAACCGAACATGAACCTCGGCGTGGCCGACATGCGCAATCGCCCGCCGCATATCGTGGGCGAGCACTTCCTCAAGCACTACGACATCGAGCGCGACAGCATCTACGCGCACGCCTACACCAATCTCGACTTCATGGAAGCGGCCGAGAAATACGGTCGTGTGGGCGGCTTCGCGCACCTCAAGACCCTGGTCGACAAGCTGCGTGACTCCCGCCCGAACGCCCTCCTGCTGGATGGCGGCGATACCTGGGGCGGCGGCTCCGGCTCCGCGCTGTGGACCAACGCGCAGGACATGGTGGATGCACAGAAGCTGCTGGGCATCGACATCATGACCGGCCACTGGGAATTCACCTACGGCGCCGACCGCGTCGAAGAGGTCGTGAACGGCGACTTCGCCGACGCAGGCATCGACTTCGTGGCCCAGAACGTGCGCGACGTGGACTGGGGTGATCGGATCTTCAAGCCCTACGTGATCCGCGAGATGAATGGCGTGAACGTGGCGGTCGTAGGTCAGGCCTTCCCCTACACCCCCATCGCCAACCCGCGCTGGATGGTGGAGCAGTGGTCCTTCGGCATCCGCCCGGACGACATGCAGGAACAGGTCAACGCGGCCCGCGCGGAGGGCGCCGAGATCGTCGTCGCCCTGTCGCACAACGGCATGGACGTGGACATCAAGATGGCCGGTATGGTCGAGGGACTGGACGCCATCATGGGTGGCCACACCCACGACGCCGTGCCGCAGCCGCTGCCGGTGGAGCGGCCCGATGGCGGCACCTGCCTGGTCACCAACGCCGGCTCCAACGCCAAGTTCGTCGGCGTGCTGGACTTCGACTTCCGCGACGGCGCGATCCAGGACTGGGAATACCGCCTGGTGCCGGTGTTCGCCGAGATGCTGCCGGAACACCCGGGCATGGCCTCGTTCATCCACAACATGCGCAACAGCGAGGTCACCTGGAAGGGCGAAACCTTCAACATGGAGGAAAAGCTGTCCGAAGAACTGGCGGTCACCGACGACCTGCTTTACCGCCGCGGCAATTTCAACGGCACCTTCGACCAGTTGATCTGCGACGGCCTGATCGAATACAACGACGCCCAGATCTCCTTCTCCCCGGGCTTCCGCTGGGGCACCACGGTGCTGCCGGGCATGCCCATCACCTTCGAGCACGTGATGGACCAGACCGGCCTGACCTATCCGGAGATGACCCGCAACACCTTCACCGGGGCCCAGATCAAGGACATCCTGGAAGACGTCGCGGACAACCTCTACAACGCCGACCCCTTCTACCAGCAGGGCGGCGACATGGTGCGCGTCGGCGGCCTGAAATATGCCATCGATCCGACCGCCGAGATCGGCAACCGGATCTCCGAGATGGAACTGGACGGCCGCAAGCTGGATGCCGACAAGGAATACGTCGTCGCCGGCTGGGCCAGCGTGCAGCAGAATGTTCCGGGCGGTGTCGGGGTCGACATCTGGGATGGTGTCGCCGAATACCTGCGCAGCCTGGACGGCAACGTACGCATCAGCGACCTCAACGAACCCAAGGTCACGGGTATCGGCGAGGACAACCTCGGTTTCGTCCCGACCACCGAGGACATGTACCGCCGCTCCTGATCGGTTGCCGGCACCCGTCCGGGCCCGACCCGGAACGAGAAAGCCCCGCTCATGCGGGGCTTTTTTGTGGCTGCGCGGCTCTCGACAGCCGTGCTTGACCGGTTACCACCGGAAGCCAAGACCGAGCGATCACGCCTGGACGTCAGACGTTCACCCAGCGCCCGCTGGCATCGCGGCAGGCCGTGCCCGTGATGGTCTCCGGATATCCGTCCATCGTCGCCTGCACCTGATACTCGCGGCAGTCCTGCCCCGAGGAACGGTAGGTGCGGGTGGGCGTGGCCTGATACTGATGCCCGGTGTTCGGATTGCGCCAGGTCGAGCTCTGCCGGTCCGGGACCGTCTCCAGCGTGCGCGACACCCGCATCCGGTCGACATCGTCCATGCTGCGCCCCACCGAACCGCCGATCGCCGCACCCGCCAGGGTGCCGGCAATGATCGCGGCGGTACGCCCGCGCCCGCCACCGATCTGACTGCCGATCGCGCCCCCGGCGGCCCCGCCGATCAGGGCCCCGGTCTGCTGCTTGCTGATCGTCTGACACCCCACCAGCAGTGCCACCGCACCCGCCAGTGCCAGCATCATCAGGATTTTGCTCATCATCTGTGCCTCCATTGCGCCGCCATCCGGCCACGCGATCACTTGACACATTCCAGCCTAGGCCTGCTTGGCTGAACCCTTCGTGAAGAGACCCGCGATGCGGCAGCCGGGACCGAATGTGACCTCCAGAGGGCAAAATTCCCAACCCGATCAAAACACGTACGCGAAACCCCGTATTCACCTCTCAAAATCACCCCCCTGCTCTGGCCCCCGGGTGCGCTCCCCTCCTAGACTGCATCCCGACAACCGACACCCCCGGTGAAGCGAGGAACGTGACCATGATCAAGAAGATACTTGCCACGGCCGCTGTTGCAGGCCTGTTCGCAACCAACCCCCTGATGGCGCAATCCGTCGGTACGACGGGCGGCCCCGCTGCGGCTGCCCCGTCCAGCGCCAGTTCCAGCGCGAGCGCCCCGCAGGGCCGCGCCAATGCGCCGGTGGCGGGCGGCTCTCCGTCCGGCGGCATCTCCGCGGCCGCTCGGTCCGAACCGGGCGCGATCTCGCGCATCGCCACCCGCTCCGGCCGTCTGGTCGGCCTGATTGCGTCGACCGGCACCACGCCGGGCACGGGCACCACCCCGGGTAGCGGCACCACCCCGGCTACGGGCACCCGGTAACGCCAGCCCATGCGGACCAATCCGCTCTTCCCTCGCGAAGGCCGCCTCCGGGCGGCTTTCGCATGTCTGGGCCTGGGAATTTTCGTGAGCCTGGTCACGGGCTGCGGCAGCGGGGGCCCCACCCCGCTCGGGGCATCCCTGCAAGGGATGGTTTCCGGAGGCCCGGACGTGACCTCCCGCGCCGAGGAGCTCCCGTACGCATCCCTCGCGGTCCACACCGAGAACCACCGCGGGCTGCTGATCCTCGGGGCGATGGCGAATGGGCACACGTACTGGCCAAGCGCCGAGGGACTGTCGCTCCAGTTGCGCGACGGGGGCCTCTTCGCCACGGCCGGTATGGGTCGCGACCTGCTCGGCACCCACTACCCGGGCATGGACGATTCCCCCTGGCGGAGTACCTCTCCCGCCAGCTACGACATCGAGCGCCACGTCCGCGACGCCTCGGGGACCGTGGTGCGCCACATCGGTGAGGGCACGCTCGAATGCAGTGCCCCCACTACGCGGGAACTGCCCCTGGCCACTCTGGAACTCGAGCGCTGTCACGAACGGATCGACTGGAAACAGGCCGGCACCACCCGCGCCGAGTTCTGGCGCGATCCCGAAACCCGCGATCTCTGGGAGTACGACGGTCAGGCCTGGCCGGACGGTCCCGCGATCGCCTGGCAGGTGGCGCGCCCCTGGTGGTAGCCGCGGCTGGAGACCTCATGCAGAAGCCATTGCGCCTTTTTTGGCCGGTCCTTTGCGGGCTGGTCCTGATCCCGGCGGCTGGCCAGGCCGACACGGCACCGGCCGGGACGCCCCTCCCCGACCACTGGGTCGCCTGGCAGGGCGAGCGGTCCGAACCGATCGACTGGGCCTACAGCTTCGGCCTGCGCAGCCGCGACAAACGTTCCGTGGACCACGAGCGCAAGCGACTGCTGGCCGAGATCGAACTGATCGGACAGACCATGGATATCGCCGGACGCCCGCAGACGGCGCGCGCTCTCAACGACTGGAGCCGAACTGTCGAATCAATGGAGCCCGCACCCAGGGCGCGCAGCGCGGAACGTCTCGACCTGCCCTGGCTCCTGGCGAACCTGCGCCACGCGCCGGCCACGGCCGACCTGGCACACATCGGCTATTGCAAGCCACCCGACTGGGTGGAGCTGTGGTCCATGGAGGGGGTCCAGCGCTACGAATGGCGGCCGGGCATGACCCTGCAAGACCTGCTGGGGCAACCGTCGCGCACTGCCGTTCGCGGCTCCGATACCGCCGCCGTGGTGACCCCGCTCGGGGAGGTCCATGTGTTCGGGATCGCCCCCTGGAACCGGGAAGACAGCGTGATCGCCCCGGGAACCCGGGTGATGGCACACCTCAACATCCGCGACCTGGGCGGAACCCTGGAAGGCGACCTCCTCAACCAGCGCCTGCCCCGCTTTCTTGCCACCCGCCTGCCGGGTGACGACTGCACCCTACGGACCCTGCCATGAATCCACCCGCACTCCCCCAGCGCCGCCGCAGCCTGGTGGTTGCCGTACTCATCGGTCTGGGCATACCCGCGGCCCAGGCCGACGACTTCGGACTCGGACAGGGCCAGCGCGATACCGGCGGCATCGGCCTGCTGCAGACGCCCACCGCCCGCACCGGCGACGCCGGCCATTTCGCCGCGGGCTGGAACCGGACGTTCCCCTATCGCCGCTGGAGCGTCTTTGTCCAGCCGATGGACTGGATGGAACTGGGGTTCCGCTATGTCCAGGTGGAAAACCGACCCTATCTGGCGGCCGGTGACGACGACCGCTACAACATCGACAAGGGGGCGGACCTGAAGCTGCGCCTGAAGCAGGAGACGCGCTACATCCCGGAGATCGCCGTCGGCTTCCAGGACCTTGGCGGCACCACCCTTTTCGGCGGGGAGTACCTGGTCGCGAACAAGCGCTGGAATAATCTCGATTTCTCCCTGGGCCTTGGCTGGGGCTATCTGGGCAACCATGGCGACATCGAATCGCCGCTGGGCTGGATCCACGACAGCTTCGACACCCGCCCACGGTCCGCCGGCGGCGGACAGGGCGGGCAGGTCGCCACACACCAGATGTTCCGCGGGCCCGCCGCCGTTTTCGGCGGGGTGGAGTACCAGACCCCCTGGGACCGGTTGTTGCTGCAGGTCGAGTACGAGGGCAACACCTATCAGCACGAACCCCAGAGCAATGCCCAGGAGCAGGACTCGCGTTTCAACTTCGGCGCCCGCCTGCGTCTGACCCGCAACGTGGAGCTGCACGCCGGCTGGGAACGCGGCAATACCGCCATGGTCGGCCTGCACTTCACGACCAACCTGGCCCGGCTGTCACAGCCCAAGGCCGATGACCCGGCCCCGGTCGAACCCGCCCATCTGGAGCGACGCGACTGGGATGCGGTCGCGGCTGACCTCAATGCCAACGCCGGGATTCACGTGACCGAGATTCGCCAGGTCGGCGACACCCTCCGAGTGACCGGCCAGCCCAGCCGTTTCCGCGACCTGAAGCAGTCCGAAGGCCGAGCCAATCGCCTGCTGGAGGCCCAGGCCGACGCCGGCATTCATACCTTCCAGTACCGCTGGCAGACCCTCGGGCTCGATCTGCGCGAGAGCCTGCACGATCGCGAGGCCTTTGGCCGCGCCCTGGCCTCGGCCGATCACGAGACCGACTACCGCCACGGGGTGCGGGTACGCGATTCCAAACCCTCGGACCACGAACGCGGCGACGTCCTTTACGAGGCCGAACCGCGCCGCTTCGAGTGGGGCATGGGGCCCTCGCTGGAACAGAACTTCGGCGGACCGGATGGCTATCTCTATCGCCTCTCGGCCTATCTCGACGCCAGCTATTTCCTGAGCCAGGGCACCTGGATCTCGTCCATGCTGTCCACCACGTTGCTGGACAACCTGGAGAACTACGACTACATCGCCGATTCGGAACTGCCCCGCGTGCGTACACACATCGGCGACTACCTGGCCGAGACGGATGTGGGGATCTCCAATCTGCAGGCCACCCACACCCAGCGCCTTGGCCAGGACTGGTACGCCATGGGTTACGGTGGCCTGCTGGAGACCATGTACGCCGGCATCGGTGGCGAGGTCCTGTACCGACCGTTCAACAGCCGCTGGGCCGTCGGACTGGATGCCAACTGGGTCCGCCAGCGCGCGTTCGACCAGCAGTTCGGCCTGCGCGACTACGAACAGGTCACCGGACATGTCACTTCCTACCTCGACACCGGTGTGCAGGACATCCATGCGCGGGTCAGCGTAGGCCGCTACCTCGCGGGCGACATCGGGACCACCCTCGACTTCTCGCGCGAGTTCGACAATGGCGTAGTGGTCGGCGCCTGGTCCACATTCACCGACGCGGGCGACGACTTCGGGGAAGGCAGCTTCGACAAGGGCCTGTACCTGTCCGTGCCATACGACTCGTTCTTCTCCACCTCCAGCCGCAACCGGGCCAACATCGCCTGGCAGCCGCTGACCCGCGACGGCGGCGCGCGCCTCAACCGGCGCCATCAGCTGTTCGACATCACCGAGGAACGCCAGATCGGCCGCTACTGGGACGACCCCGACGCCACCTGGCGTTAGATCCGGGTTCGTCCCTTCGGGTCCCCGGGCTGCGAATCGCCCTTTTCCCTGGACCGCGGCACACCGACGCCCCCCGGCGGCAGCCGACACATAGGCCGTCGCGGGCACCCCGGCACCGGCTCGAATAGCGCACCCGGTGAACGTGCACGCCCCACCGCGCCGCCTTCCTTCCGCTCCCCCTCCAGCAAAAAGCCCCGGCAGGTGCCGGAGCTCCGCTTGAGGCCCGTTCGGGCCCGGGCGCGCGGTTACCGCCTGCTACTTGTAGGAGTAGTGGTAATAGCCATACCCGTAACTGGTCGAGGCCTTGTACTCGATCGAGTTCAGGATGCACCCACGCACATCCACACCGGCCGCTTCCAGGCGGCGCCGGGCCGAGTCGATCTCGCGCAGCGGGTTCAGCTGGAAGCGCACGACCATCAGCGTGGTCGAGCACTGGCGGGCCACCACGGCGGCGTCGGTCACCGCCAGGATCGGCGGCGTGTCGATCAGCACCAGGTCATAGGCGCGGCTGACCTGATCGAGCAGGCGGCTGAAACGGTCTCCCATTAACAGCTCGGAGGGGTTGGGGGGCGCGCTGCCGCGCGCGATGTAATGCAGCCCCTCGACCTCCGTACGACGCACGATGCCGTCCAGCGACTCGCGCTCGCCCAGGTATTCCGACAGCCCACCGTCGCTGCGCTGCCCGAAGGCGTGGTGCACGTGACCCTTGCGCAGATCCGCATCCACCAGCAGGACCCGCTGGCCCGCCTGGGCACAGACCGCCGCGAGGTTTACGGACACGAAGCTCTTGCCCACGTCCGGGCTCGGCCCCGTAATCACCAGTCGGTTGTTGGCCGCCTCGAGCATCGCGAAGTGCAGGCTGCTGCGCAGGCCGCGCAGGGCCTCGACCGCATCGTCGGCGGGGTCAATCGAGGCGAGCACGCCCCCCGGCACCTCATAGCCGCGCGGCTGGCGGCGCCGCTTGACCCGACGCAACAGGTTTTCCTGCTGCCGGGATCGCGGCACGCTGGCATACACCGGCAGGTCGATGCCCTCGATCTCTTCCTGCGACTCGACGCCGCGGTTCAGCATCCCGCGCACCAGGACCAGCGCAATGGCCAGCCCCCCCCCGAAGACCGTGGACAGCATCACGATCATCCGCCGCTGGGGCTCCACGGGCGACAACCCGGCCTGGGCGTCATCGAGGATGCGCACGTTGCCAACCGTGCTGGCCCGGGCGATATCCATTTCCTGCATACGATTGAGCAGCTGGACATAGATGTCCTGGTTGACCTCGACATCGCGGTTCAGCCGCAGGATCTGTTGCTGGGTCTCCGGGAGCGCCCCGACCTCCTGGTTCAGCCGGTCGCGCTCGCTTTGCAGTTTCTGGCGTTTCTCGATCAGGGCCGCATAGGTCGGATGGCTGGGCGTGTAGCGCCGGGAGATCTCGGCCTCCTCGAATTCCAGCTCGTTCAGCTGGCGCTCGAGGTTGACGATCCGGTCGAGCACGGTGCGGGTCTCCTGCGAGAGGTCCACGCTGTCCCGCTCCATCCGGTAGTCGTTCAGGGCATCCTCGGCCTCCTGCAGTTGCCCGCGGACATCCGGGACCTTCTCCTCCAGGAACTCGAGGCTCTTCTCGGCCTCGGCGGCCTTGCGCTGAATGTTCTGTGTCAGATAGATCTGGTTGATGGTGTTCAGGATGCGGCGCGCCCGATCCGGATCCGGGTCGGTCAGGGCGAGACTGAACACGCCGCTCTCGCGGCCCTGCTGTCCGACATCGAACTGGGCCCGCAGGGCGTTGATCGCGGCCAGGCGGGAACGGCGCCGAATGTCGAAGCGAGCCCCCGGGGCCGCGTCCAGTTCCGCCACCCGCAGGCGCACGGCCCCGTCAAGAAACTCCGCATCCTCGCCAACGCGGCCCTCGCCCAGGTCGCGATCACCGCCCAGGAACCGGTAGTGGTCGCCGTCCAGCACCTCCAGCGTGAAGGTTTGTCCCTCGTAGGCCTGGGACACCCGGAACTCGCCGACATTAATCGATTCTCCGGCCCATACGCTCGAGCCGGCGAAGGCGGGGCGCTCCATGCCGCGGCGCACCAGATAGTCGCCCACTACCGGCATGCGCTGGGGCGTCACCTCCAGATCCAGCGATTCCTGGTCGACCGCGCGCCCGAGCACCATGCGCGAACGCAGGATCTGCAGCTCGGCCTCGACCCGGGGCTCCTGGCCCAGCATTTCGCGCACGTTCGCCAGGGGGCTGCTGAAACGCCCCATGTCCTCCACCTGCACCAGGGCATCGGCGCGGTAGATCGGGGTCGACAAAATCGCGTGCACCGCGCCGGCGACGGCGAACAGCGCGGTGATCGCCAGGATCCACCACTTGTGGTCGAGCAGCTGGCCCAGCAGCCGGCCAATGTCCAGCTCGCCTTCCGGCGTGCCGGGGGAATGATTCCGGGTCATCGGTATGTACCTGTATCTAGAGTCATCGATTGAGGCGGCGTGCCCAGGCCTCGGCCGCTTCCACGAGCAGGGCATGGGTCTGCTCGAAGACCTCGGGGCTCTTGCCGTAGGGATCGGGGATATCGCGCCCCCCGCCCCCATCCAGCCAGTGCCCGAAGCGCATGGTCTTGCCCAGCACCTCCGGGTGGCGCGACCCGACCGCCTGACGCTGCCTCTCGCTCATGACCAGTACCAGGTCGGCGTGATGCAGGAAGTCAGGCTCCACCTGTCGCGCCACATGCGAGGCGACATCCAGCCCATCGGCCTCGGCCAGACGCCGGGCCTCGGGGTGGACGCCCTCCCCGACCACCGCCCCGAGGCCGGCCGATTCCACCTCGCGTGCGGGCAACCGGTCGCGCAGCAGGGCCTCGCCGACCGGGCTGCGGCAGATATTGCCGGTACAAACCACCAGAATCCGATTGAACATGGCTAGAGGTCATCCCCGAGGTTGCGAACATCACGCGTGGTACGGGACGCCTGATAGACCGCGCTCACGGTGGGCAGGAGCTGGCTGATCACGCGGTTCCAGCGCCCGAGCGGCGTGGTCGTGACGTAGACGATGTCCAGCGGCTCGAGCTCGAACTCGGCACCCAGCATCAGGGCCGAGGCATTGCGTGCATCCAGCTGATACACGGTGGCGAGCTTGTCGCTGTCCGGGGGGGACCGGCGGATCACGAAGATCCCGCTGGCGTCCGCGCGGGTTTCGTTAAATCCTCCGGCCTGGCTGAGGGCATCCATCAGGGTGACCTGGCCCCGCCCCAGCGGCAGACGCTGGGGATCGCCCACCTCCCCCATCACGTAGACCTGCTGGCCCGCGGTATCCGGAATGTGCAGGACATCGCCGTCACGCAGCAGCCGGTTCTGCGACATGTCCCCATGGCGCAGCATGTCGTACAGCGAGATGACGATCTCCTCCCCGTCGCGGGTCAGGATGACCTCGTGCCAGTTAGCCGAGTCCGCCAGCCCACCGGCATGCTGAATCGCATCGAGGACGGTCTGCGGGACATTGGTGACGGGCTGTACACCGGGCTCGCGCACCTCGCCGGTCACCCGCACGTTCTGCGAGTTGAATGCGGCCACGCGAACCTCGACCTGGGGCTCGTTCACGAATGCCGCCAAATCACGCGCAATGAGGTCGCGGACCTCCGCGACCGTGCGCCCCTCGACATGCACCCGGCCGATGTACGGATAGAAGATCGTGCCGTCCGAATGCACGGTGTTGCCCGATTCCACGGCGGAGCGCTCGCTCCCGGCCGGGATGGTCAGCTCCGGGTGCTCGTAGACGATGATCGCCAGCACATCGCCCCGACCCACGCGGTAGTCGTACGCGTCGACATCTTGTGCCAGCTCGTCGCTCACGCGGCGCAGATCCGGGGGCACCGAGCGTCCCTCCTGTGCCCGAATCAGCCCGAACGTGATCGGTTCAATATCCACCAGGTCCTCGATCGGGGCGCTGGAACTGCGCTCGGAGATATGCCCACCCGGGGCCCAGGCACAGCCGCCCAGGGTCATCCCCATGACCAGCGCCAGGGCCCAGCGTACGGCGGGTTTCTCGTTCATGGATCGTCCTCTTTATCGCGTTGCCGCAGCACCCGTGGTGCAACCAGTCGCGCGGCTTGATTCGTCATGGCGAGCGCGTGCGCACCCTCTAGCGGATGGTGCCAACCGTGTCACGAATGACCCGGATCGTCGCCGAACTGGCGCAGAATATCGGCGTCTCCCCCTGCCTCGACAACGCCCGGATCCGAAACTTACGGGCCCGTTCACAGCTTCGACGGATCGACCTCACGTTTCCCGGAAACGGCGTTGCGGGCCCGCGAACGGCGGTGCTTGAATCCATCGCGTTCCGTCCATGCGCGACTGTCCCGGACCTCCGTCACGCCGCATTCGCAGCGCTGCCGGAGGGCCGCGAACGGCCGCCATTCATCGAGGTAGAGGCGACATGAAAGTCCTGATCACCGGAGCAGCCGGCTTTATCGGCTCCCACCTGGCCCTGCGCCTGCTGGAACGCGGCGACACCGTGATCGGTGTCGACAACCTGAATGACTACTACGACCCGGGCCTGAAGCGGGCGCGTCTGGACCGCATCCGCGCCCTGCCGGCCGCCCGCCAGCACTTCGTGTTCGAGCAGCAGGACATCGCCGACCGTGCCGCGATGGAGCGGGTATTCCGCGAGCACCGTCCGCAGCGGGTGGTAAACCTGGCGGCCCAGGCCGGGGTGCGCTACTCGCTGGAGAACCCGGCGGCCTATGTCGACACCAACCTGGTCGGCTTCGGCAACATCCTGGAGGGCTGCCGCCACAACGGCGTGGAGCACCTGGTCTACGCCAGCTCCAGCTCCGTCTACGGCGCCAACACCACCATGCCGTTCTCGGTGCATGACAACGTCGACCACCCGCTGTCGCTCTACGCCGCGAGCAAGAAGGCCAACGAGCTGATGGCGCACACCTACAGCCACCTCTACGACCTGCCGGTGACGGG
>NZ_KB898106.1:0-73169 GCF_000377425.1 Thioalkalivibrio sp. ALE28
ATGAAGAGCACCAACATGCTCGAGCGGCTGAACGAGGAGATCCGCCGCCGGACCCGGGTGGTCCGGATCTTCCCCAACACCCACAGCTGTCTACGCCTGGTACGGGCCCTGGCCGTCGAAATCCACGAAGGCTGGCTGGAGGACAACCGCTACCTGAACATGGATCTGCTCAAAGAGCACAAGAAAATCCTGCTGAGGCAGGCCGAGGCCGCCTGAGCCATACCGACCAACCGAACATGGCTGACTCACTTCTGCACAACTTGACGCACACAACCTTGCGGTTCCCTTGTGCAGAATAACTGCACGGCAGTCACCGCGCCTTGTTCGCACGCAAAAGCGACTCGAGCGCGGACGTGCGATTCAATCAGCGTCTCCCTAGGTTTCGCGCCCGGAAAGGGCAATGGCCCCGTCGCGGGCAGGGTTGAGCGGGCACCGCCCGTCGCCGATACTGTGTTGTTGACCTGACGACTCGGATTTTTCGTGGAATACGTCCTGATCCTCATCAGTACGATCCTCGTGAACAACTTCGTACTGGTGAAGTTTCTGGGCCTGTGCCCGTTCATGGGGGTCTCGCGCAAGGTCGAGACGGCCACCGGCATGGGCCTGGCCACGACCTTCGTCCTGACGTTGTCCGCCGTCAGTTCCTACGTGATCAATGAATACCTGCTGACCCCGCTCGGGCTGGAATACCTGCGCACCATCGCCTTCATCCTGGTAATCGCGGCGGTGGTGCAGTTCACCGAGCTGGTGGTGCGCAAGACCTCGCCCCTGCTCTACAACGTGCTGGGGATCTTCCTGCCGCTGATCACCACCAACTGCGCGGTGCTGGGCGTGGCCCTGCTCAACGTCCAGGAGGCACACAATTTTGTCGAGTCGGCCCTGTACGGTTTCGGCGCCGCGGTCGGTTTTTCGCTGGTGCTGATCCTGTTCTCCGCGATCCGCGAGCGCATCGCCGTCGCCGATGTGCCGGTGATGTTCCGCGGCAGCGCGATCGCCATGGTCACCGCCGGGCTGATGTCGCTGGCGTTCATGGGCTTCTCCGGGCTGGTGCGGCTGTGAGCGTGCTTTACGCCATCCTCGCGATCGGCGGCCTGGCCGCTGCATTCGGGCTGATCCTGGGGTTCGCCGCGCAGCGCTTCCGGGTCGAGGCCGACCCGGTGGTGGACCAGATCGACGCCCTGCTGCCGCAGACCCAGTGCGGCCAGTGCTCCTACCCCGGCTGCCGGCCGTATGCCGAGGCCATCGCCGCCGGCGAGGCGGACATCAACCGCTGCCCGCCCGGCGGTCAGGCCACGGTCCAGGCCCTGGCCGACCTGCTCGACCGCGAGCCCACCCCGCTGGAGGAAGAAGAGCAGGAGAAGGCCGTCGCGATCATCGACGAGAACATCTGCATCGGCTGCACCCTGTGCATTCAGGCCTGCCCGGTGGATGCCATCCTCGGGGCCGCCAAGCAGATGCACACCGTGATCGAGGAGGAATGCACCGGATGCGAGCTGTGCATCGAGCCCTGTCCGGTCGACTGCATCACCATGGTTCCGGTCGGCACCGACATCACCGAATGGCGCTGGTCGGAACCGGAACCCTCGCCCATCGAGCAGCCCATCAAGCGGCCCATCCACGCCATCGCGGACGGTTCGGGGGCTTCCGACTGAGTCGGATGTCCGCAAACCGTTAGAATACGCTTATGCAGCTGCATCGCTTCCACGGGGGCCTGAAACTGGCCGACGAGACCGAAGCCAGCACCCGCGATCCGGTGCTGGTGATGGGCGTGCCTCCGCAGCTGATCGTCCCGCTGGGCCAGCACATCGGCGAGGCCGCGGAGCCCTGCGTGGCGGTCGGCGACTACGTGACCAAGGGTCAGCGCATCGGCCAGTCCAAGGGATATATCGCCGCCCACGTGCACGCCCCCAGTTCCGGGGAGGTGATCGAGATCGCCCCGCACGCGGTGCCCCATCCCTCCGGTCTGGACGCCCCCTGTGTGGTCATCCAGACCGACGGGCGCGACGCCTGGGGCGACACCCGCATGGAACCCTGGCTGGACTGGGATACCCGCGAGCCGCGCAAGCTGCGCCAGCGCATCCGCGACGCCGGCATCGTCGGGCTGGGCGGGGCCGCCTTTCCCACCGCGGTCAAGCTCAACCCGCGCGCCGGTCAGCGCATCCATACATTGATCGTGAACGGGGCCGAGTGCGAGCCCTACATCAGCGCCGATGACATGCTGCTGCGCACCGCCCCGGAGGCGGTGTTCGAGGGCATTCGCATCGTCGCCCACCTGCTGGACGTCGAACGGGTGCTGTTCGCGGTGGAAGACAACATGCCCGAGGCGATGCGGGCCCTCACCGAAAACCTGCCGGGCGAACTGCGCGAGCTGATCCAGCTGGTCTCGGTCCCCTCCCTCTACCCCACCGGCGGCGAACGCCAGCTGATCAAGGTGCTGACCGGCCAGGAGGTTCCCAGCGGCGGTCTTCCGGCCGATGTCGGGATGGTCTGCAACAATCCCGGCACCTTCAAGGCGGTCTGCGACGCGATCATCCAGGGGCGCCCCCTGCTGTCGCGCATCGTCACCGTTACCGGGCCGGGCGTGCGGCACCCGCGCAATGTCGAGGCCCTGCTGGGGACCCCGTTCGCCGACGTCATCGCCGCGACCGGCGGTTACGCCGATGGGGTGGATCGCCTGGTGATGGGCGGCCCGATGATGGGTTTCGCGGTCCACGACGACGCCATACCCGTGATCAAGGGCACCAACTGCCTGCTCGCCACTCGCCCCCAGGACACCCCGCCCCCGGGGCCGGTGATGCCCTGCATCCGCTGCGGCGAGTGTGCGGCCGCCTGCCCCGCCCAGTTGCTGCCGCAGCAGCTCTACTGGCAGGCCAAGGCCAAGGACTTCGACGCGATCCAGGACTACGGCCTGTTCGACTGCATCGAGTGCGGCTGCTGCGCGCATGTCTGCCCCAGCAACATCCCGCTGGTGCAGTACTACCGCTACGCCAAGAACGAGATCTGGGCGCGCGAGAAGGAACGGCAGAAGTCCGACATCGCCCGCGAACGCTATGAGTTCCGCCAGGAGCGCATCGAGCGCGAGGAACGCGAGAAGGCCGAGCGCATGGCCAGGAAGAAGGCGGCGGTAAAGAAGAAAGAGGGCGAGGAAGGCGCCGACGACGACAAGCAGGCCGCCATCCAGGCCGCGCTGGAACGCGCCCGCGCGCGCAAGGCCGCCAAGGCCGCACAACCCGCCGAGACCCCGGGGGACGGACAGGACAACGCCGGCACCGCGGAGGCCGGCACATCCAGCGAATCCGGCCCGCGCGATTCCACGGACTCGGGCAGCCGCTGATGCGCTTTCGCACCGAATCCTCGCCGCACATGATCCCGGCCCACTCGGTGGGCGGGGTCATGCAGCAGGTCCAGATGGCCCTGGTACCCGGCACCCTGGCCATGGCCTGGTTCTTCGGCTGGGGCGTCCTGGTCAACGTGGTCCTGGCGGTGCTGTTCGCCGTGGCCTTCGAGGCTGCGATCGTGGCGGCCCGCAAGCGCCCGGTCATGGCCACCCTGAGCGACAACTCGGCCATCGTGACCGGCTGGCTGTTCGCCCTTGCCGTACCGCCGCTGACGCCGATCTGGGTCACCCTGATCGGTATCGCCTTCGCGATCGTGGTGGCCAAGCACCTGTATGGCGGGCTCGGCTACAACCCGTTCAACCCCGCGATGGTCGGCTACGTGGTCGTGCTGGTCTCGTTCCCGCGGGAGATGGCCCTGTGGCCCGCGCCGGACACCCTCTCCGACCTGTCGCTGGGCCTGGGCCAGACGCTGCAGACCGTGCTCACTGGCAGCCTCCCGGCCGCACTCGAGTGGGACACGATCACCCGCGCCACGCCCCTGGACGCAATGCGCGAGGGCCTGGGGGCCGGGCGGACCGTCAGCGAGGTCACCGCGAGCCCGCTGTTCGGCAGCTTCAGCGAGACCAGCTGGGAGTGGATCGGCAATTTCTTCCTGCTCGGCGGCCTGTACCTGCTGTTCCGGCGCATCATCCACTGGCATATCCCGCTGGCGGTGATCCTGGGCGTGGCCATCCCGGCCGGCTTCTTCTGGATGCTGGACCCGGATTCCTTTGCCTCGCCGGCGTTCCACGTGTTCAGTGGCGCGGTCATCATCGGCGCCTTCTTCATCGCCACCGATCCGGTCTCCGCCTCCACCACGCCGCTGGGTCGCATCCTCTACGGCGCCGGCATCGGCGTGCTGATCTTCATTATCCGCACCTGGGGCGGCTACCCGGATGCGGTCGCCTTCGCCGTGCTGCTGATGAATATGGTCGCCCCGACCCTGGACCACCTGACGCGGCCGCGCATCTTCGGGCGCTCGCGCCGCGGACCGCCGCCGGGGGACGGGCATGCTTGACCTGAAGCCCCGCGACATCCTGCTGGCCACCGCCCTGCTCGCCGGCTTTGCGGCCGCCGGGGCGGGGATCGTCGCTCTCGTCCAGGGCACGACCGAGGCCCGCATCGAAGAGAACCGCATGGCGGTCAACCGCAACCGCATCGCGGAGCTGACCGGCGACCTGGATTACCGGAACGACCCCGTGCACGACACCATCGATCTCGGCCATGACCTCCTGGGCGGTGACCACCTGCCGGCCTGGTTCGCCCGCGATGCCGATGACGAAGTGGTCGGCATCGTGTTTTCCGCGATCGCGCGCGATGGCTACAGTGGCGACATCCACCTGCTGATCGGCGTAGATCGCGACGGCGAGCTCCAGGGGGTGCGCGTCTCCGCGCATCGCGAAACCCCGGGTCTGGGTGACGCCATCGAGGCCGAGCGCTCCGACTGGATCCACGACTTCGACGGCCGCTCGCTGGGGAACCCCCCGGCCGAGGACTGGCACGTGCGCAAGGACGGCGGCGTGTTCGACCAGTTCACCGGCGCCACCATCACCCCGCGTGCGGTGGTTCGCGCCGTTTATCGCACGCTGCAATACTTCGACGAACACCGCGAGGAGCTGCTGGCGACCCGGCCCGACGACGCCCGCTCCATGGCGGAACCGCTCCCGCAGCCCGAGGACCACGGGGACGACGAGGCAAGCCGATGAACCCGACCCTGACCGACATCATTCGCGACGGCCTGTGGCACAACAACCCCGGGCTGGTGCAGCTGCTGGGGCTGTGCCCCCTGCTGGCGATCTCCGGCACCATGGTCAACGCGATCGGTCTCGGCATTGCGACCACCCTGACCCTGCTGCTGTCCAATGTGCTGGTCTCGCTGATCCGCAACCACGCGCGCCCGGAGATCCGCATCCCGGTGTACGTGCTGATCATCGCCTCCATCGTCACCGCGATCGAGCTGGCGATGAATGCCTGGTTCCACGGGCTGTACCTGATCCTCGGGATC
The DNA here is from genome assembly GCF_000377425.1 of Thioalkalivibrio sp. ALE28. Classification (NCBI taxonomy): domain Bacteria; kingdom Pseudomonadati; phylum Pseudomonadota; class Gammaproteobacteria; order Chromatiales; family Ectothiorhodospiraceae; genus Thioalkalivibrio; species Thioalkalivibrio sp. ALE28. The sequence goes on from NZ_KB898106.1 coordinate 5,383, forward strand.
TTTATCCCGCTGATCGTCACCAACTGCGCCATCATCGGTCGCGCCGAGGCCTTCGCCTCGCGCAACTCGGTGCCGCGCGCCGCCCTGGACGGCCTGATGATGGGCCTGGGCTTCACCGGCGTGCTGATCGCCCTGGGTGCGCTGCGCGAGGTCCTTGGCCAGGGCACGCTGATGGCCAATGCCCACCTGCTGTTCGGCGAGTGGGGGCACGGGATGACCCTGCAGCTCTATCCCTCCGAGCACGGCTTCCTGCTGGCCCTGCTGCCCCCGGGCGCCTTCATGGCCATGGGCCTGCTGATCGCCGCGAAGAACTGGATCGACAGCCAGTTCGAGCCGGAGCCGACCGCCAGCCGCGACGAGAGCGCCACCGAATCCGAAGCCGCACCCGACAACGCCTGAACCGAACCGGCCTTGATTCCTGGCCGTCAGCCGGTAAACTTCCGGCGCCACGAATCCGTTCTACCGGGGCCGCGCGCCCCGGACACTCAAACGTCCCAGGAGATTGGCATGGCTGGACATTTCCCGTTTGCTGGCAAGCGCGGCACGCGCTACGGCCTCGCCCCGCGCGGCACGATCGCCGCCTTTTTCGAGAACCACGGGTTCAACGACAACCTGCAGGAGAAGTACTACAAGTGGTGGTACGACTGGGCCAAGGACTTCGTCGAGAAGGACAGCGACCTGTCCTACACCATGATCCGCAAGTTCGACAGCTACCCGATGGGCACCCACGCCCACCACTCGTTCCACCTGAACGACAAGTACTGGCCGAGCTGCCTGGACGAACTGGGTTCGTTCATCCGCGACGTCATCTTCCCGAAGCTGGACGAGAAGGCGATGCATGATCTGGAAGAGAAGCACGCCAAGCTGATCAAGGATCTGGAGAAGGAAGCCGAATCCAACCCGCGCGACGCCGCGCCGGATGTCGGCATGTTCCGCCACGTCTGAGCAACGCCACTACGCGAGTTGCCGGCCCCGCGAAGCGGGGCCGGTTTGTTTGGAGCCTCCGCATCCATGAACGCCGCAAAGCGAGAAGCCATCTTCGAGCGCCTGAAGGCGGCAAACCCCGAGCCGACCACCGAGCTCGAGTACGACACACCGTTCGAACTGCTGATCGCGGTCATCCTGTCGGCCCAGGCCACGGATGTCGGCGTCAACAAGGCCACCCGCCGCCTCTACCCCGTCGCCAACACCCCCGAGGGCATCCTCGAACTGGGCCTGGACGGGCTGAAGGAACACATCAAGACCATCGGCCTGTACAACGCCAAGGCCGAGAACGTGATCAAGACCTGCCGCATCCTGGTCGACCAGCACGGCGGCGAGGTTCCACGCGACCGCAAGTCGCTGGAGGCCCTGCCGGGTGTGGGCCGCAAGACCGCCAACGTCATCCTCAACACCGCCTTTGGCGTGCCGACCATCGCGGTGGATACCCATATCTTCCGGGTCGCCAACCGTACCGGGCTGGCCAGGGGCAAGACCGTGCTCGAGGTGGAGAAGCGCCTGATGCGCCTGACCCCGAAGGCCTACTTGCAGGACGCCCATCACTGGCTGATCCTGCACGGCCGCTACGTCTGCAAGGCGCGCAAGCCGGAGTGCTGGCGCTGCCCGATCGCCGACCTGTGCGAATACAAGGCCAAGACCCCGCCGCCCGCGGGCGCCTGACACCCCCAACTCCGAGGACAACCCGCATGTACGGCAACCGCGACCAGATCCGTACCCAGTTCGTCGACGCCTGGCAGAAGGCGCAGGCCGGCGAGCCAGTCACCGACCTGGAGCAGCAACTGGTGGACGTGATCTCGGAACACCCCGAGTACCACGAATACCTGAAGGACCGCGAGACCGCGCTGACCGGCGAGTTCCCGCCCGAGCTGGGCACCTCCAATCCGTTCCTGCACATGGCGATGCACCTGAGCCTGCGCGACCAGGCGCGGACCGACCGGCCCGCGGGCATCCGCGAACTGCACCAGGGCCTGTGCGCCCGGTTTGGCGTGATGGACGCCGAGCACCGCATGATGGAATGCCTCGGCCAGACCCTGTGGGAAGCCCAGCGCAGCAACAGCGCACCGGACGAGAACGCCTACCTCGAGTGCCTCAAGCGCCTGGCGAGCCGGTAGCCGACTGTTCGGCCGGCGCCGGCTGCCGGTCCAGTCCCAGCCGATCCAGCAGCACCAGCATCGCAGGGGTGAACAGCAACGTCAGCGGCGTGGCGACAAACAGCCCCCCGGCGATCGCGGTCGCGAGCTGCACCCAGAAGCCGGTCACCGGCGCCCCGACGTAGAAATCCCTGCCGGCGAAGTCCACGGTCCAGGCCAGCACCATCGGCATCAGGCCGAGGATGGTGGTGATCGCGGTCAGCAGCACCGGCCGCATGCGCTGGGCCGCCGCGCGCAGGGCCGCCTCCAGGGCATCCAGCCCGCGTCGACGCTGCTCGTTGTAGGTGTCGATCAGCACGATGTTGTTGTTCACCACGATCCCGGCCAGCGCCAGCACCCCGATCCCGCTCATCACGATGCCGAATGGCTCCCCGCGCAGCAGCAGGGCCAGTAGCACCCCGGCGGTGGAGAACACGATCGCCGACATCACCAGCAGCGCCTGCGAGAACCGGTTGAACTGGGTAACCATCATCGCGAGCATCAGGAACAGCGACAGCGCAAAGGCCGCGAGCAGGAAGCGCGCCGCCTCGGCCTGCTCCTCGGCCTGGCCGCGAAACCGCAGCTGCACCTCCGGGTCCAGGTCCATGCCGGCGATGCGCGCCTCCAGCGCGCGCTGGCGCTCGTCCACCAGGTAGCCACTGGCCGCATCCGCCTCGAGGCTGTAGGCGCGATCGCCGTCGCGGCGCTTGATCAGACCGGTGGCCGGTACCGGCACCAGTTCCGCGAAATGCGCCAGCGGCACCAGCCCGGTCGCGCCGGGCAGGTTCAGGGTGGCCAGTTGCTGCAGGTGGCGCTGCTCCGCCGGCAGGCGCAGGCGGATATCCACCTCCTCGTCGCTGTAGTCCGGGCGGTAGCTGCCGAGCTGGATGCCGCGGGTCAGCAGCTGCACCCCCTCGCCCAACAGCGGCACGTCCACGCCGAAGCGCGCCGCCTGCTCACGATCGAAGCGCACCTCCAGCTCCACCCCGGGCAGTGGCAGGTCGTCGGTCACGTCCTCGAAGCCGCCCAGCTCGTCCATCGCACTGCGGATCTCGCGGATCACCGGCGCGATGCGGTCAGCCTGGCGGCTGGAGGCCTCGACCACGATCGGCCGGCCCTCGCGCGGCCCGCGTTCCTGGGCGCGAAACTGCAGGCGGATGCCCGGCAGGTCGGCGGTACGCTCGCGCAGGTCCTCGATGATCGCGGCCGCCGGCGGGCGCTCGCGCCAGGAGATCAGTTCCAGCTGGATCAGGCCGACCAGGTCTTCCGGGTAGTCGCCCTGCAGCCGCCCGAGCTGGGTACCGATGGTCCGCGCATAGACATGCTGGATCTGCGGCACCCCCTGCAGGCGCCCCTCCACCTGTCTCACCAGGGCGTCCGCCTCCCACACCGACAGGTCGCCGCGCGCCTGTACCTGCACCTGCACGAAGTCGGGCTCCACCTGCGGGAAGAACTCCACCCCGCGCCCCTGCTGGGCATACAGCGCATAGGCGGCGGCGACCAGCGCCAGCGTGCCCGCGAGCGTCCAGACGGGGCGGCGCACCAGCGGCTGCAGCAGGCGGATATAGGCACGGGTCAGGCCCTGCAGTTCGTCATAGCGGCCGTCCTCGGCCGCGCGCACGTAGCGCGTCTGGGCCGCGTTGATCGGGCGGCTCTGGCCGATCACGGACCCCAGCGCCGGGATGAACACCAGCGCCATCGCCAGCGAGGCGATCAGGGTCACGATCACCGTGGCGGGGAGGTAGACGATGAACTCGCCGACCATGCCGGGCCACAGCAGCATCGGCGCGAACACCGCCAGCGTGGTCCCGATCGCGGTGGTGATCGGCCAGGACATGCGCTGCGCCGCGGCGCGGAAGGCCTCCCGCCGCGGCATGCCCTCGGCCACATAGCGGTCAGCCAGCTCCACCACCACGACCGCGCCATCCACCAGCATGCCGACCACCAGAATCAGCCCGAACAGCACCACCACATTGAGCGTGAAGCCCATCAGATAGATCGCCAGGATGCCGCCGAGGAAGGCCCCGGGGATGGCCACCCCCACCAGCAGGGCCGCGCGCGCGCCCATCATTGCCAGAATCACCAGCGCCACGATCAGCACCGCAGCGATCACGCTGTTCTCGAGATCGCCCAGCAGGTCGTCGACATCGCGCGCCATGTCCTGCAGGTAGGTGACCTCGACCGTCTCCGGCCAGTCGGCCCGCGCCACCTCGATGGTCGCGCGTGCGGCCGCCACCACCTCCAGGATGTTGGCCTCCGAGGCCTTGCGGATCTCCAGCGACACCGAGGGCTGGCCGTCGATGCGGGTGAAGCCTTCCGGGTCCAGATAGCTCTGGCGGACCTCGGCGACATCGCGCACTCGCACCACCGCGTCGCCCTCCACCCGGATCGCGGTATCCAGCACGTCGTCGACGTCATCGATGGTGCCCGGCACCCGCAACGGGATGCGCCCGGCGCCGGTATCCAGCGCCCCGGCCGCAACCAGACGGTTGTTGCGTTCGATCGCCCGGGTCAGCTCGTCGAACGACAGCTCGAAGGTCTCCAGCACCAACGGATCGACCAGCACCTCCATCTGCTCCTCGCGATCGCCGCCGACATCCGCCTCCAGCACCCCGGGGATCGCCTCCACGCGGTCGCGCAGGTCGCGCGCCAGACGCACCAGCGTGCGCTCGTCCAGCGGCCCGGACAGGTTCAGCGTGAGCACCGGGAACAGCGACAGGTCGACCTCGGAGACGCTCGGGTCCTCGGCCCCGGCGGGCAGTTCCGGGCGCACCTGGTCGACCTCCTCGCGCAGGTCCGACAGGGCCCGGCGGTTGTCCCAGCCGGGCTCGAAGTCCAGCCGCACCAGGGCAAAGCCCTCGCCGGCCCAGGACTGCATCTCGTCCACCCCGGGCAGGGTCTGCAATTCGCGCTCCAGCGGGCGCAGCATCAGGCGCTCGGCATCCTCCGGACTGACCCCCGGATAGGGCACGGACACGAAGAAGATGGGGATGTCGATCTCGGGGGCCGCCTCCTTGGGCACCACCTGGTAGGCGGTCGCGCCCAGCACCAGGATCAGTAGCAGGAACAGCAGCACCGTCCGGGCGTGCTCCACCGCCCAGGCGATCAGGGCTTTCACCGCAGGGCCTCGCCCACCGGTTCCGGCCCGGCCGCGCCCGTCGATGCCTCCATGGGCCGGGGCTGCACGGTCTCGCCCGGGGTCACGAAGCCGTGGCCGATGGTGATCACCCGCGCGCGCTCCGGCAGCCCGGTAACCCAGACGCCGTCGGTGGCGGCACGGATCACCTCAACCGCGTGGAAGACCACCCGGTCGTCGTCATCCACCGTCTTCACCCCGACCCGGCCGCTGTCGTCCAGCCCCATCCAGGCCGGCGACAGCTTGTGCGCCGCGACCGTCTCGGTCGGGATCTCGACCCCGGCGCTGATCCCCGAGGGCAGCGCCTCGTCGGCATTCGGGACCTCGACCTCCACGCGGAAGGTCTGGGTGCCAGCCTCGGCCACCCGCGAGACGAACCGCACCTCGCCCTCGGCGCGACGCCCGTCGAGGAAGCGAATACGCGCCGCCTGGCCCGACTCCACCCGCCCGATCTGGTGCTGCGGCACGTGCACCACCGCCAGCAGCGGGTCGTTGTCCACGATCTCCGCTACCGGGTCTCCACGGGCCACGAAGTCGCCCCGTTCCGCCAGACGCTGATTCACCACCCCGGCCACCGGCGCGATGATGCGCGTGTTGCGGATATCCAGCTCGATCGCCTCTAGCTCCGCGCGGGCGGCCTCGCGCTCGGCCTCGCGGGCCTCCAGCTGGGTGCGCGACACATGGCCCTGATCGTGCAACCGCTGGGCGGCCTCGAATTCGCTCTCGGCGCCGCGCAGCCGGGCGATCGCCTGGCGCCGGCGCGCCTGGCGGTCATCCATGCGCAGCCGCGCCAGGGGCGCGTCGGCCGCCACGCGTTCCCCGCGGGCCACCTCCCACTCGGCCACCTGGCCGGCGGTCTCGGCGCGCACCAGCACGCGCAGATCCGGCTCCACCCGCCCCTGCAGCACCAGCAGGCGCTCCACCGGCTCCGCCTCCAGCGCGGTCACGGCCACGGCCATCGGCTGCGGCTCGGCCGCCCGCGGCGCCTCGTCGGCCTCGCGCCCGAACATCCCCGAGGCGATCCAGAGGATCACCAGCAGCAGGATGCCCAGCGCGATCAGCACGCGCGCCTGCCCGCGCAGGCGCTGCCACCAGGAATCAGCCATCGCAGCGCCTCCGCTGTATGCCGGCGGTACTCACTTTGCCCCGCCGAACAGACGCTGCCACCAGCGCCGGCGGCTCCCGGTCGGCGGCATCGCCGCCTCCAGGTCCACCGGCGGCACGCGCGACAGCACCCAGCCCGGCAGCACCCGCAGCCCCGAGGAGCCGCAGCTGGAGCCGAGGTTGTTGGGGTCGAAGATCTTCACGAATTCCGGCGCCTCGCGGTCATCGACGTAGACGATCCCGCAGTAGTCCTCGTCGTGATCCTGCCGCAGCAGGGTGTCGACCTCGTCGATGAAACGCCGGAAATCCTCTGCGGAGACCGGTTCCACGGGCACGGTATCCCCTACCGCGTAGATGTACCAGCCGCCATCGGCGCGGTCGCGCAGCCGCGTCCACAGCCGCTCCAGCTGCTCCCAGTACAGGATGCCGGTGGAACCGGCCTCGAAACGTTGCAGGAAGTCGGGCACGGGCCCTTGGGACGCTGGATTCATACGGAGATCCGTTTATCCGGAAAAGACCCTTATCCTAGGGAAACACTGATCAATGTACACACTCGCGTTGGCACCCCAGGTTCTTCGAGACCAGGCGCGTCGTGCGGCGGGTAGTGGTTCTACCCGCCCGTTTTCGATGGATTCGGGGCGCAACGCAGGATCGGGGAACCTGGGGTGCCAACCCCACAACCTATTGAACGAAGGGGCTCGGCCGCCCGTTGTTGACAAAAACGGGCGCGGGAACGGCGTTGCGGCTCCCTTGTGCAGAATGACTGCACGGCAGTCACCGCGCCTTGTTCGCACGCAAAAGCGACTCGAGCGCGAGCGTGCACATGAATCAGTGTTTCCCTCGGGAAACAGCGGTGAATGTACACGCTCGTGTAGTTCCCGCATGGCTTGCAGGGAACCCCCGACCGGGGCCAGGCTCTTAAACGGAAAGCCTTTAGCCAAGAAGACTGCGCCATGCGAACCATCTCCCACGCCACTTCCCTGCGCGCCGAGCCGGAACGGGTCTTCGAGTTGCTGAGTCACGTGCCCAACTTTGTCGACCTGTGCGACCACGTCGAGCATATCGAGTGCCTGGGTGACGACTGCTATCGCTGGACCATTCGGGCCGCCGGGATGCGCATGGATTTCGATGTCGAGGTCTGCACCGCGATCGCGCCGGAGCACTTTGCCTGGCGCTCCATCCGCGGGGTGCAGAACCGGGGCAGCTACCGCCTGAGCCCCGAGGGCGAGGACCGCACGCGCGTGGAGTTCGAACTGGAGTACAAGCTGAACCCGCTGCTCGACGCGGCCGTGCGGCGCGCGGCCCAGTCGCTGGTCGACCGGGTGTCGGGCCAGCTGATGGCACGGGCCCAGCAGTGGCTGGACGCCGAGGCGGCCCGTTCCTGACCCCAAACCTGGCCCCAGCGTGGCCGGGTGTCAGGCGGTCTCCGCCGCGGCGCTGGCATCGGGGCGCGCCAGCAGGTCGCGCAGGGTGCGCCCGTTCAGGCGCTCCTCGCGCGCCTGATCCACCTCTTTCAGCGTCGTCTCCACACTCAGGCTGCCGCGCAGACGACGAATGGCGTGGTCATCACTGTCCTCGCGCAGCGCCTCCAGGATTTCGTCCACGCGGATCGCGTCCAGGTCGCGGGCCGGTACCAGATGCTGGCCCTCGCTTCCCGCCTTCAACAGCAGACCGGCCTCTTCCAACCGGCGCGCCGCATCACCCAGGGCATTGCCCGGCACCGCCAGGGTCGCGGCCACCTCGTCCAGGGTGGGTGCCGGGCGCCCGTCGTGAAAGCGCTGGCCGACCTGCTGCATCAGGTGCAGCCCCATGCGTTCGCGTGCCGCCCCGGACAGGCGCAGGCGGATGCCGCGCACGTTCATGTACTCCGGGTGCTGGACGAAGAAGGCGACATTGGCCCCGATCAGCAGGATCAGCCAGGCGAGGTAGATCCAGATCAGCAGCATGATCATGATGGCGAAGCTGGAATAGATCGCCGCATAACGGGTGGAACCCGCCACCATGTTGGCGAATACCCAGCCCACGCTCTGCCACAGGAAACCGGCCACCACCGCGCCGATCAGCGCCGGGAGGATCTTGACCCGGGTGTTCGGCACGAACACGTAGATGAACGCGAACGCGGAGATGATCAGGATGTACGGCACCAGCCGCGAGATCTCGGTAATCAGCATGCCGAAGGGTTCGACCCCGGCAATCGCCTGCATCGCGGCCGATGACATCACCGTGGCGGTCAGCCCCAGCGCCGAGACCACCAGCACCGGACCAATCAGGATCACCGACAGGTAGTTGGAAAAGCGCTGGGCCAGGCTGCGGCTGTTCTCCACCCGCCAGATGGTGTTGAAGGCCAGCTCGATCTTCTGCACCAGTGCGATCACGGTGTACACGAGGAACAGCAGGCCCACGAAGCCGAGCACGCCCACGCGCATATTGTCGACAAAGTCGAGCACGTTGTGGGCGATCTCCACCCCCTGCTCGCCCAGCGGCTCGAGCACGCCCAGCAGGAACGGCTCCACCGCATTGTGGGCACCAAAGGCCTTGAGCACCGAGAACGACAGCGCCAGCAGCGGCACCATCGACAGCAGGGTGGTGTAGACCAGGCTCATCGCCCGCAGCGTCAGCTGGCCCTCGGAGACCTCGCGGGCCAGGCCGAACAGGCCCCGCACGACACCCAGCGGGACCGCCTTCCACCAGGGCAGCGCCGAGAGGTCCGTGTCCTGGACCAGCTCGACCAGCTGGCGCCGGCGGGCATCCAGGCGTTCGGCCCAGGCTACGCCCGCCACGCATCACTCCCGTGGGTATGTGGCCCCGTCACCAGGCCCTACTTCTGCCGCCACTGGCCGTTACGGTCCTGGTACCAGTAGCCCGCCGGGGCCTCTTCCACCCAGACGCGGGCAAAGGTCTCGCGGATCTGGCGTTCCCAGTCCGGGCGGTCATTGGCGCGCGCGATCTCGCGGTAGAGCGAATCGCGGTCGGAGTTCTCCTCGCTGACCAGGCGCTGTACGGTGCTGCGGTCCCGCAGAGGCACCTCGGAGAGGTCGCGGATCACCACGTCGCCGTTGTTGCCGAACCCGATCGCCCCGCTGCGGAAATGCGGCGCCAGCTGCGGCGCCCGCTCGCGCATCGAGGCCCGAATGCGATTGATCGCCGGGGTCTCGATCTGCAGGTCCGGGCTCTGCGCCGCGGCCGGGCTGACCAGACGCTCCAGCACCCAGGCCAGCACCGGCGTGCTGCTCGTCGCGGCCCCGGCATGACGCGGCTGGGCCGGAAGCTGCGCACCGGACTCGGACTGCGGCGCGGCCTCGCTGTCCGGCACCTGCAGCGCGTCGCGCACGATGGCACGCGCCGCCTCCTCCGCCGCGGCGGTGGGGAAGTAGATATTGATGGTCACGCAGCCGGCCAGCAGGGCAAACACCAGCGCCAGTCCCGGAACACTCCACAAAGCCTTCATGCCTGTCATCCCTTGTTCGAGCGGGTCCGTCCCGCATGTGCCCAATCTACACCATCATCCTGAATGGCAACCAAACGCTAGGGAAACACTGATGAACCAGGCGCGGTGCGCAGCCGGTAGTGGTTCTACCGGCCCGTTTTTGATGGATTCGGGCCGCAACGCAGGATCGGGGAACCTGGGGTGCCAACGCGAGTGTGTACATTCATCAGTGTTTCCCTACGTGGTTACTGCACCACCGGGCCCTCGCCCGCCTGGATCGTGGCCAGGCGGTTGATCAGCTCCGGCCAGTCGACCCGCCGGTTGTACCCGATCACCTGGATCTGCGGCAGCCCGCCACCCTGGACCAGTACGAACCCGTCATCGGGGCGATCCGCGACGCCGGAGGCGGTGCATACGTCCCCGCGCAGCTCGCAACGGAAACCCAGGCGGCGATAGCTGAAATTCTCGAAGAAGCGCAGAAAGATCGACGACGCCGCCGCCTGGATCCCGCCGCCCAGCTCGGTGATGTTTTCCACCGCGCGCTGGCTGATGCGCCGCCGCCCCGGCGCGTCCATCGGCGTCATCAGCTCCAGATCCATATGCACCGGCGACCAGTCCACCATCACCAGGTCGTTCACGTGGCCCGACAGACGGCCCTGGATACGCCCGAAATCGAAGGCACGGGTGACCAGTTCCAGGTCCAGGCGCTGAATCTGCGTCGACAGCCCCAGCTCCGGGGCGTAGCCGAACAGATCGTGGATATAGACATCGCGCAACACCACCTCGCCGTCAAACACCTGCACCAGCAACCGCCCGTCCACGTTCAGGTCGCCATCCTCCAGGCGGACGCGCGGGATCATTCCCGCCACCTGCCCGGAGAACCGGGGCCATCCCAGCACCTCGGTCAACGGCTCCAGGCTGATGGCCCGGATGCCGCCCTGAAACTGCACATCCGGCCCGGTCTCCGTCTGCTGCAGACTGAAGGCCCCGACCCGCAGCCCACCATCGAGGATCGGGATCTCGGTCGCCTCCAGTAACTCCAGTCCCTGTGGCCGCGCCCGCACCTGCGCGCTGAAGGCATCGAACGGGAGCCCGTAGAGATGGGCGGCATCCACTTCGATGCGCCCCGGACCGCCTGGCACCGTGTCCGACCAGTCGAGACCACCCCGAGCCCCACTGAGACCGAAGCGTCCCCGGCGATCCTGCGCCTCCACCCCGGACCACTCCGCACGCATGTAACGCGGCATGGAATCCTGCAGTTCGATCTCGCCCGCCAGGTGACCCGCGACATCCAGCTCGCCCAGCGGGGTCCCCACCAGCCAGGGCGACAGCAGGGTGTCGTAGATCACCCCCAGCGCCGCGATCTCCGCCTGGACCCGGCCCTCCAGCCCGCGCCCGGGCGCGAACGCCAGGTCCTGCCCCTGCAGGGCCGCCGCCCCATAGTCCAGCGAGAGCAAATCCGTGCGCGCCGAGCCGTTGTCGGCGTCCGCCACCAGGCCACGGGCCTCCAGCACGACCGGCCCCTCGGCGTCGAGATCCACGAACCAGGGATCCACGAACACCACGCCTGCCGTCACGGCCGCCTCCACATCCCAGCCGTTCGCGTCCCCCGCGACCCACAGTCGCGCATCCAGCTCCTCGCCCGCCTGGAGCCCGAGGTCATCGCTGAAGGCGAGGTCATGGACCCGCAGGGTGCCTTCCGAACGGCCGCGTTCACGCCAGCGCAGCGCGACATCCGCCCGGCCCTGGCCAAGGTGCACGGGCAGCTCCATCGGCAGGCGCGGGGAGGCGGCCAGCGCCGCCAGATCAATGCCGTCGAGATCGGCCCGCACATCCCAGCCGCGCGCCGGGTCGCGGTGCACACGAACATCCCCGCTGGCCCCGAACCAGCCCGGCCAGGCGCCCGCCAGGGTCAGCTGACCGCTCTCGCGGCCCCAGACCAGGCGCACCCGCGCGCCGCGCAGGTCCAGATCCCCGGCATCCCCCCAGAGCCGGGCGGCCTCGCAGCGGACCTCGGTACGGCCGAGCCGCAGGTCGCCACATTCCACCCGCAGTCGTCGCAGGGTCCCGATCGGGGCGGGAAGCTCGACGCGTTCCGCGCGGATTTCCAGCGACAGGCCTTCGCGCGTCCATTGCACCCGCGTACTCAGGCCGCGGGCATCGAGATCCTCGCGCAGCAGGGATTCGATCTGCAGGTCGAGCTGGACACCGCCGGCAGCCGATGGGGATTCGGCGGCCGTCACCGACCCCGCCAGCAGGAAAAGCACCAGCCCGGCCGCCGCGGCCACTGCGCCCGGTGCACCGCGCCGCGCGTGCATCAGGCCGGGTCGCCCCGCTCCGGCAGGCGATCGCGCAGCGGGCGCGCCAGACGCGCCACCCACTCGCGCAGGGCGAAGCGGGAGGTCTCCAGGGCGTCCAGTCGCGGCAGGAAGTCCTCGACCCGCATCGGGTCGCCGGTCGGGCCGCGAAAGCCGGCCGGGGCCGGGTCGGCGGCCAGTCCCGCGCGCTCGAAGCAGGCCAGTGCACGCGGCAGATGCAGCGCCTGGGTCACCACCAGTACCCGCTGCACATCACTGTTCTGGAGTCGCTGGCGGGTGTGGGAGGCGTTCTCGCAGGTGTTGCGCGAGGTGTTCTCCAGCCAGCGCACCGGCACCCCCAGATCGCCCTGCAGGCTCGCCGCCATCAGCTCGGCCTCGGAGCGCCGGCCCGGCAAGGCACCCGGACGCCCGCCGGAGACCAGGATCGGCAACCCGGTATCGCGGTGCAGCCGCGCCGCATGTCGCAGGCGCTCGTGGGTCTGCGGATTCAAGGCGTCACGCCCGCCGTCCTCGGCGCGCCCGGGCCAGCGGCCACCCCCCAGCACCACGATGGCATCGGCCCGGCCCACCGCGATCACGCCGTCGCGCAGGTCACGCTCGATGCTGTGGGCCAGCGGCTGGGCCACGATGTTCAGGCTCGGCAGCACCAGCGCCAGCAGGCCCAGGGCGAGCAACGCCCGCCCGCCCCGCCAGTCGGCCCACCACAAGGCCACGCCCACAAGGGTCAGCGTGATGCCCAGACCGGGCGGCAGCAGCAGGTGCTCGGCGATCGTCTGCAGGGTGGCGAGCACGAGAGTCTCCGCCCGCGACCGGGGTTACTTCTTGCCCGGGGAGTAGAGATAGTGGGCGTAGGTGGCCACGTCCTCGGAGACCCGGCGGATCAGGTGATCCAGGCTGATGATGGCGAACTCGAGCAGGTTCACCGCGATGTACGGCTGTTCGACACGCAGGCGGTCGTACATGGAGCGCGACAGGCGCAACAGGCGGGTATTGTCGCTCAAGGCACGCATGCGCACGCCGCGCGGCACGCGGTCGAAGAACGACATGGACCCGGCCAGCTCGCCGGTCTGCATGCGACCGACCTCGATCTCCTGGCTGCCGTCATCGTGGTACAGCGCGGCGGTCCCGCTGACCACGAAGAACAGCGACTCCCCGACCTCGCCGATATCCGCGATCACCTGCTTGTGATGGGTCTCCACCACTTCCAGGTACTCGAGCAGGACTTCGACCTCGGCCGGCGTCAGGGACGCCGAGATCGGGTGCTTGGAGAGGAATTCGGTCAGCAGTTCCTTGGACATGGAGAGGGTTCCTTCTGACGGGTCCGCGGTAGAAGTGAGAGTGCTTTAGAGTATAACGAACACGGCCCCGGGACGGGGCCGACACGCCACGGAACGCCGGGGAGGTAGCCCTTGATCGACATCGACGTCCTGCGCCGTAACCTGCCGCGACGCCTGCGCGAGGGGCGCACCCTCCTGCTGGTCGCCGCCCCTGAGACCACGGACAGTCCACCGGATGTGGAGCAGGAAACGGTGGCAGCGTTTCTCGAGCATCCGCCCGAGCCACGAGTGCCGCTGGTCCTGCTCCCGGACACCCTCAGCGCGCTGGATGTGACCACCGGACAACAACTGCTGGGCGGCCTGCGCGACCGCTGGGCCGACGAGGTGCTGATTCTGCATCGGCTGGACGACCAACGCTGGGACCTGAACGACTTCCTGGCGCTCGGATTCCGGCGCGACCCCGAAGCCGAGACCGCCGCGCCGGATCACGCGGTCTATCGCACCAGCCTGTACGACTACAAGCTCACTCCCGACTGGCTGAACGCCCGGTTCTGGGCGAACCCCGAGATGTGGGACAAGGCCCGCTGGTAACGCTGTGCCGGGCGAATCGCGACGCGGGGACTACTCGTCGCGGGGGTTCAGGCGCGGATGCGTCTCGTCACCCCACCACCAGACCAGCGCACCGGATGCAAACATCGCGATCACCACGAACCAGAAGCCCCAGATCACCGAGCCGCCCAGGTGGGCCACGATGCCCAGGCCCAGGGCCCCAACGCCGTACCCGAGATCGCGCCAGAACCGGTAGGTACCGATGGCCGAGCCGCGCCAGTTCGGGTGCGCAATGTCCGCCACCGCCGCACTGAGGTTCGGGTACAGCAGCGCCATGCCGAACCCGGTCACCGCCGCCGCGAAGGACCACCACAGTACGCCCTCGCCGAGCAGGGTCAGGGCGACCCCGCCGCCACAGATCCACATCCCCCAGATGATCGGCTGGCGTCGCCCCACGTGATCGGACAGACGCCCGGTAAGGAACTGCGAACCGCCCCAGACGAAGCCGTAGATCCCGACGACCCAGCCGATCGCCGCCAGACTGAGCCCCTGCTGATACAGGAACACCGGGTAGAACACCCAGACCAGCGCATCCACGAACTTCTCCACCAGCCCGGCCTGGCTGAACGCCGCCATGCGCCGGTCACGCCAGGACATCAGGGTGAACACCTGCCAGGTCGTCGGCGTGTCGGGGATATTCGTCGGGTAACGCGGCACCGGGCCGGTGGACTGACCGGCCGCATGCCGGGCACCCTCGGCCTTTGCCCAGTCGAGGGTCTCGCGCACGAACACGGCGGTCATCACGATCGCCAGGGCGATCACCACCAGGCCGAAGATCAGCAGGCCCCAGCGTGGCCCGAACGCGGCCGCCATATAGCCGGTCACGATCCCCGCCACGGCAACCCCGACATACCCGGAGAACTCGTTCATGCCCATGGTGAAACCGCGCTCGTCGGCGCGGGTGATATCCATCTTGGCGGTCTGCGTCATCGACCACGCCAGCCCCTGGTTCACGCCCAGCAGGACGGTCGCCGCGACGATCCAGCTCCAGGACGGTGCGTAAAGGATCATGAACGGGATCGGGATGGCCGCCACCCAGCCCAGCATCAGGACCGTCTTGCGCCCCAGCCGCTCGGACAGGCGCCCGGCAACGAAGTTGAGCGCCCCCTTCACGACCCCGAAGGCGACCACGAACGCGGTCAGCAGCATGAACGAGCCCTCGGCCACACCGAACTCGCTCTCCGCCAGCGCCGGCACGACCGTGCGCATCATCCCGATGGTCAGACCAACGAAGAAGACCTGGATCAGTTGCTGCCCGAACTGCCCGAGGTTCTCCCGAATCCCGTGCGTCAGATGGGCGTAGGCTTCCGCGGCCTTGTGATGGTCCGTCATGAAGAGTCCCTCTGCTATCGGATCAGGAGGCGATATTCGCCGCGACGTAGGCATCCATTCCCACCGGGCGCGGGGGGATGTTCTGGGTCAGAAAATCGACGAACGCCTCCCGCTCACCGATCGCAAGCCCCGGGTTGAAGCGCTTTTCGAACCCGAGCGTCGACGACGGCTTCCCGGACAGCCCCGCGCCGCAGGCACTGCCGGCATAGTGACCGGGATAGATCTCCAGTTCGTCCGGAAGGCCCAGGAGGCGCTCGTGAAGGCTGTCGAACAACCGTCCCGCCATCTCGCGCTCCCGCCCGGCCAGATCGGGGCGTCCAACACTGCCGATGAACAGCGTATCGCCCGTAAGAACGAACCAGGGCTGGTCCCCGCGGCGTTTGTCGGTCACCAGAAGACACAGGCTGTCCTCCGTGTGACCGGGGGTATGGATCACCTCGACCTCGACGTTGCCGACCTCGAGCCGATCGCCATCCTCCAGCGCATGGAAGTCGAACTCCACCACCGAACGATCCGACGCATGCAGGCAATACTCCGCCCCGGCACGTCGGGCCAGGTCACGGCCACCGGAATAGTGATCGGCATGCACATGCGTGTCGATCACATGCGTGATGGCAACACCCGCCTCGGCGGCCCGCTCCAGGAACCATTCCTGGTCCCCGTCCACGACATCCACCGCGATGGCCTTGCCCAGCGATCCACAGCCGAACAGGTAGGACAGCGACGACTCCCGGGTGGGCAATTGATGAAAAAACATGACACTCCTCCTGGACCGTTCACCGGTCGCGTTCTTTTTGTCGGTTGTCCTCATCGGCGCTCACGGGCAGACCGTGGTAGCGCCACTCCGCGATGCCGTCCTCGAGCCGGCTGGCCCGGATGCCGTGCCGACCCAGGATCTGGACGGCCTCGCTCGCCATCAGGCAGTACGGTCCTCGGCAGTACGCCACCACGGGGCGGTCAGTCGGCAATTCGCCCAGCCGGTCGCGCAATTCGCTGACGGGGATGGATCGGGCATAGGGAAGATGGGCGCTGGCGTATTCCATGCCCGGACGTACGTCGAGCACGATCACCTCGCCGCGCCGCGCCCGCTCGAGTAGCTGTTCGCCCGCCATGGGGGCCAGATCGCCCGCACCCTCGGCGATCTCTCGAGTGGCGGCCTGCAGCTCCAGCAGCCGTTCTTCGGCCAGTGTTCGCAGCATCACCCAGAAATCGGCGACATGCCGATCGACCAGGCGGTAGAACATGTACCGGCCTTCGCGCCGGGCCTCCACCAGCCGCGCAAGGCGCAGCTCCTTCAGGTGGGCACTGGCCAGCTTCACGCTGATCTCCGCGTCCGACGCCAGTTGTTCGACGCTCTTCTCCCCCTGCACGAGGATCTCGATCAGCTCCAACCGCTTGGGACTGGCGGCCGCGCGGGCAATGCGGGCCACCTGTTCGTACAGGAGGTCTTTGAGTTCGCGTCCGGACACCGCACACATTCCAATATTCGTTGGAATATAAGCTAACCAACGCGCGCCGCCAACGCAAGCCCTGCTTGCGCACCCGCGCGGGACCGGACCCTCCGGTTTTTGGGGCATTCTGGCGAACGCAGTAATTCCTGAGTACGGTACTCGGGAACTTCAATTAGAAGTTGCTTACTAACTGAATGACTATCCCGTGCCCACGGGCACCCTTCCCCTGCAAAAGGAGGACGTCATGAGCCAGCTGATCAACAACTTCCCGGCCGACGGCGTGGTCACCATCAACCGCGTGATCCTGAAGCCGGAGTACACCATCGACGACCTGCAGGAGCGTGTCGCGGTCCTCTGCGAGAACGTGAAGACCTACCACTCGGATACCGGCTTTGTCGGCGGCTTTGTCGCCCTGAACTCCGGCGCGGTCTCCAACGAGGGCTCGACGATCGGCCAGGCGGTCGAGAGCCCGATGAAGGACAAGGAAGCGCTGATCATTACCTTCTGGAACAGCTTCGAGGAACACGAGGCGTCGCATCAGAGCGAGACCTTCCAGCCCCTGTTCCAGCAGGTCCTGGAACTGTGCGAGAACGGGAACGAGGAGATCGCCTACGAGATGCTCTGGTCCGGCGCGGCCTACGACCCGGAACAGGCCAAGGCCGCCCGCGAGGCCAAGGAAACCCACGCGGCCTGACGGCTGCACGCCGGGAGCGATCCCGGAACAAGGAACTGTCGTCTCTCCAACGACTGTACCCATTGCCGGGGCCTAACGCCCCGGCTTTTTTGTCGGCCGCCCTGGTCGTGCCTCCATAACGCCCTGCAGGAGCCTGCTTGCAGGCGAATTCCCCTGACCACGTCTGACTTTGGCAGGGGCTTCGCCTGCGAGCAGGCTCCTGCGATTTTCGGGGTGTGCTGAACCGGGGGTCATCTCAAGCATCCGGGCTCTTGCTGACGCCGGAGATCCCGGCTCTGCGCTTCACCCCGGCCGGGTGACCGCATGGCCTCCGAACGCAGACGGGTGTCCTCTCGCCCCGGCCGCGCCGGCCCCAAACGAACGAACCCCGCGGCATGGCCACGGGGCTCGCTGGGTATGCCGAAAAGCATCGGTCTCAGCGCGATGCGTCGTCCCGATCCTCGGGCTCGTGCATCTCCGGCGGCGAAGACAGGGTGTGAGTCTTCTCGTCGTAGCGTCCCTTCAGCTCGTCGGTCTTGCTGTGTTCCCACAGCGGGACACCGACGAAATAACCCGCGCGCCCGATCGCATGGGCGGCCACCGGCGCGGTCAGCAGCAGGAAGCCGATCACCGCCACCGCGCGCGTGGTCACGCCGCCGTCACCGAAGTACACCGCGACCCCGACCATCATCAAGCCAGCCCCCAGCACGCCCGCCTTGGTGGTCGCGTGCAGGCGCATCGGCAGGTCGGGCATGCGCACCAAGCCCAGCGCCGCCACGACCATGAACGCCGCACCCACCACCAGAAACAGCCCCGTGAAGAACTCAGTCATCGTCGCGATGCCCCCCTTTCTCCAGGTAACGGGCAAAGCCGACCGCCGCGAGGAACGCGGTCAGCGCCAGCACCATCGCCACGTCGATGAACGGGGTGCGGCCGCTGGAGATTACATACACCGCGATAAAGCCGATCGTCAGCGATGCGATCAGTTCCAGCGCGACCACGCGATCGGGCAGGGTCGGCCCCAGATACAGCCGCCAGAACCCCAGCAGCAGGGCGATACTCAGCAGCACATTGGAAGCGATGATGGCGATATCGAACATCTGCATCCCCTGCGCCTAGCGCAGGACCTCCAGCGCGCGGTGTTCCAGGTACTTGATGGAGCGGATCACCTCGTCCCGATCCTCGATGTACATCACGTGGATGTACAGCACCTTCTTGTCGGTGGACACGTCGAGGCTCAGTGTTCCCGGGGTCAGCGAGATCAGGTTGGCGACGATGGTGATCTCGCCATCGGTCCTGGCATCCAGGGGGAAGGCGATCACGCCCGGCACCATGTGGTGGGTCGGCGTCATCACGTCATACGCCACCTTCAGATTGGACAGGAACAGCTCCCAGAGGAAGTAGCCAATGAACGCGATGAACTTGGGCACCCGCCGCGCGTAGCTCGAGAAACCCGGCTTGTCGCGCAGCGCGAAGGCCAGCAGCACATAGCCGAGGAAGAACCCCACGAGCAGGTTGCCGGTGCTGAACGTGCCGGTCAGGAAGACCCAGATCAGGGCCAGCGCGATATTCCAGGTCAGCGCGATCATGGCTGTGCCCCCAGTACCGCCTCGATGTACTGCGACGGATCCAGCAGCTGTTCGGCCGACATCAGGGCCATCTGGTAGATCGGCTCGCCGTACAGGCCAATGGCCACGGTCATCAGCGCCAGCATGATCACCGGGAGCCACATCCAGATCATCGGACCGGAGGTCACGTCATCGGTCTCCACGCCTTCCGGCTGCGCCTTCCAGAATACCTCGGCCCAGATCTTGATCATCGAGTAGAGCGTCAGCAGCCCCACCACCAGCGCGACCGCCACCACCCAGTAGGCCTCGGCCTCGATGCCCGCGCGGATGATGATGAACTTCGCGAAGAACCCGGACAGCGGCGGCAGCCCTGCCAGCGACAACGCCGGGATCAGGAACAGCACACCCAGCATCGGATTCGTGCGGTAGATCCCGCCCATCTGCTTCAGCTCGTGGGTGCCCTTCATCACGAAGGTGATCCCGCTGATCAGGAACAGATTCGCCTTCACGATGATGTGGTGCATGATGTAGAACACCCCGCCGACCAGCGCCAGCGGCGTAAACAGCGCCAGCCCCATGATCATGTAGCCGATCTGGCTGATGATGTGGAACGACAGGATGCGCCGGAACTCGTAATGCGCCGCCGCCCCGAGCACGCCGGTCAGCATGGTCGCGGCCGCGACCCACAGCAGGATCTCGTGGGTGTAGTCCACGTCCTGATTGAAGATCAGCGTGAACACGCGGAACAGCGCATATACCCCGACCTTGGTCAGCAGACCCGCAAAAAGCGCGGATACCGCGACCTTGGGCGTGTGATAGGAGGCCGGCAGCCAGAAGAAGAACGGGAACGCCGCCGCCTTCACCCCGAAGGCGACCAGGTACAGCATCGCGATCACGGTGATCAGCCCGGTGTCCTCCACCGTGGCCAGCTTGTCCGCGATGTCGGCCATGTTCAGCGTGCCGGTCAGACCATAGGTCAGGCCGATCGCGGTCAGGAAGATCATCGACGACAGCAGGTTCAGGGTGACGTACTTGATCGCCCCCTCCATCTGCGCGCGTTCCCCGCCCAGGATCAGCAGGGCGAAGGAGGCGACCAGCATCACCTCGAACCACACGTAGAGGTTGAAAATGTCGCCGGTCAGGAAGGCGCCGTTTACCCCCGCCAGCAGCAGGTGCAGCAGCGGGTAGTAGCCGAACTTCTCCGACATCTTGCCGATGCCGGAGAGCGAATACAGCGCGGTGGCGAAGCCGATGATCCCGGTCAGCACCACCATGATCGCGGCCAGCATGTCGGACACCAGCACGATCCCGAACGGAGCGGGCCAGGAGCCCATCTCCATCACCACATGGCCGTGCTCCCAGGTATCCGCCAGCAGCCAGACGGAGACCGCCAGCATTGCGCCGGTGCCGAGCACGCCAAGCGAGCGCTGCGCGAAGTGCGAGCGCCAGAACATTACGGACAGTGCGCCGAACAGCAGCGGCAGCACGACCGGAAGGGCTACCGACATCATCATCGATCGGTGTCCTTCATCTGATCCATGTCATCGGCCTGCACCACCTCGTAGGCGCGGTGAATCAGCACCACGGCGAACGCCAGCACCCCGAACCCGATCACGATCGCGGTCAGCACCACGGCCTGGGCCAGCGGATCGGCGGATACGCCCTCGGGCACCGTGTCGCCCGGCGCGATCAGCGGCGGCGCACCGGAGGTCATGCCGGCCACGGTGAAGATCAGCAGGTTGGCGGCATTCGACAGCAGTACCAGCCCGATCACCAGCTTCACGATCGAGCGGCGCAGCATCATGTAGATGGCCGCGGCATACAGGCCGCCCACCACAAAGGCCATGACGACTTCCATCAGTCTTCCGCCTCCGCGAGGTTCAGCATGATGGTCAGCACGGACCCGATTACCACCAGGTACACCCCGATATCGAAGATCAGCACGGTGGAGAGCTTCATCTCGCCGAACAGCGGCGCGGTGAACTCCCACCACTGGGCGGTGAAGAAGGCCTCCCCGCGGAACACCCCGGGGATCGCGCTGATCACGGCCAGCACCATGCCAACGCCCAGCACGTCGCGCGGGTCCACGCGCAGCACCTTGCGCGCCGACTGGATATCCATCGAGAACAGGTAAAGCACGATCGCCGCGGCCGCGACCAGGCCGCCGATGAAGCCGCCGCCCGGTTCGTCATGACCGCGCAGCAGCAGGAACACGGAGAACAGCAGCAGCAGCGGCAGCAGGAAATGCCCCGCAGTGCGCAGGATCAGGGAATGCATGTTCATCGGCGGTCCTCCGCGCGGAAACGCAGCATCGCGTACACCCCGATCGCCGCCAGCGCCAGCACGAAGATCTCGCCCAGCGTATCCAGCGCACGGAAGTCCACCAGGACCACGTTGACGATATTGCGGCCGTAGCCGGAGGGCACCGACTCGTCAATGAAGTACTGCGAGATCGACGGGAACAGGCGCGCATCCAGGGTGCTCAGGATCAGCAGCGTGATCATGCCGCCCATCACCAGCGCGATCCCGGCATCGCGCACCCGCAGCGCGGTGGACGACAGGTTCAAGAAACCCGGCAGGCGGAACAGCACCAGCACCAGCAGGATCACGGTCAGGGTCTCGACGAGCACCTGGGTAATACCGACATCCGCCGCGCTGTAAAGCACGTAGACCAGGGCCACGGTAAAGCCCAGCGACCCCAGCGCCGCCACCGCCCCCAGACGCGAGCGCGTCAGCACCGCGAACAGCATCGAGGCCACCAGGATCGCCAGGATCGCGACCTCGTGGATCTTCAGCGCGGCCCAGTCGAGGCCGCCCACGCCGACGTCGAACAGCTGCGCCGTCACCCCGACCAGGCCCGCGGTCATCGCGACGATCACGATCACGTAATAGCGCAGATAGCCGTTCTGCAGCACGCGGGTCTGCCACTCCGACAGTGCCACCAGGCCGTCCATCATCTTGAAGTAGCCCTTCTCCGGGCCGTATTCGGCCGCGCGGTCCACCCACGCCAGCGCGCGGCGCGCCTGCTCCCAGCGCCAGTACAGCACCCCACCGGCCACCAGGCTGAACGCGGAGATCGCCAGCGGCCAGTTGATCCCGTGCCACAGCGCCAGGTAGCCATCCACCGGCGCGCCCTGCACGCTGGCCGCCGCGGCATTGATCAGGCCTTCGTCCGCCAGTCCCGGGCCGAGACCGAAGATCAGCCCCAGACTCGCAAGCACCGCCGGGCCGGCGAGCATGGCCACTGGAGCGTCATGGTGCGGCGTCTTCGGCGTATCCACCTTGGGCCCGAACCACGGGCGAATACCGACGATCGCGGCCACCGCGACCCCCAGGATCGCGGTCAGCACCGCCAGCAGCGCGAGGATGCCGCCCAGGCTCGGGGCATCGAGCACGGCCTCCAGCATCAACTCCTTGGCGACGAACCCGAACAGCGGGATCACACCCCCCAACGACAGCGCCGCGAGAATCGCGAACGCGGCCGTGACCGGCAGCGCGCTGCGCAGCCCCCCGGTCTGCAGGAAATCCTTGGCACCGGCCTCGTGATCGAGGATACCGGCGACCATGAACAGCGCGCCCTTGTACAGCGAGTGCGCCAGCAGGAAGGCCATCGCCGCCATCAATGCGGTTTCGGTGCCGATCCCGATCAGCATGGTCAGCGTACCCAGGGCCATCACCGTGGAGTACGCCAGCACCTTCTTCACCCCGGTCGAGCGGAAGGCCAGGAACACACCGGTGAACATGGTCACCGCACCGAACAACGCCAGCGTGGTGAACCAGATGTCGGTGCCACCCAGCGACGGGTTCAGGCGCGCCAGCAGGTATACGCCGGCCTTCACCATGGTCGCGGAGTGCAGGTAGGCGGAGACCGGGGTCGGCGCAGCCATCGCGCGCGGCAGCCAGAAATGGAACGGGACCTGCGCCGATTTGGTGAAGGCCCCGATCAGGATCAGCAGCAACAACGGCAGGTACAGCGCATGCTCGCGCACCACGTCGCCGTTGTTGAGGATCTCGGACAGCTCCCAGGAACCGCCGGCCATCGCCAGCATGATGATCCCGGCCAGCAGCGCCAGGCCGCCGCCCACGGTGACGAACAGGCCCTGCAGGGCGTACTTCCGGGCGTCCGCGTTCTCGTGGTTGTAACCGATCAGCAGATAGGACGTGATGCTGGTCAGCTCCCAGAACACGAACATCGCGACCAGGTTGTCCGCCAGCACCAGCCCCAGCATGGAGCCCATGAAGGCCAGGATGATCACGTAGAAGCGCCCGAGGTCACGGTCCCCCTCGAGGTAGCGCCCGGCGTAGGTGACGATGAAGAAGCCGATGCCCGAGATCAGCAGCGCGAACAGCAGCGACAGCCCGTCCACCAGGAACGAGAGCTGGATATCCAGCCCCGGCAGCCAGGGCCAGGCCAGCACGATGGACTCGCCACTGGAGACCGCCGGCAGAAAGTTCAGGAAATAGACGAACAACGCGGCCGGCAACAGACCCAGCACCCAGCCGCTGGCACGGCCGGTCAGGCGGTGCACCGCGGGGGCGGCTGCCGCCAGCAGGAACGTTGAGAGAATTGCGTAGAGCATCCGGCCAGCTCAGTCCTTTTGGTTCCGGGCCAAGGACGCGGCCCGCGGCCACGCGTACAAATCGTTCCGTCGCAACCGAGACAGGCCGGCGCCGACCGGCGCATGCCCGCCTCGAACGGTCGCGGAAGCCTACTGACTTGGGTGGGACCGCGCAAGAAACGTGATGTTCCTCGCGCGGACCGTTCCGGGAAACGCGCTGCCGGTCAGACCCAGTCGCTGCGCCGCCTGCGCGTGGGGATGCGCGTCAGGATAATGCCCAGGATCACCGAACCCACGGTGACCAGGGCCCCGGTCATGAACCACTTGCGCTGGCTGTCGGCCTGCATCACCTCGACCTGACGCCGATACTCGTCGGCCGAATCGCGGGACTCGATCAGTTCCTGCTCCAGCCGGCGGTTCTCGCGTTGAATCTCCTGCGGCCGCTCCGCGATATCCCGCAGCTCTTCCAGTTCCGACTCCATGTCCGCGATCCGGGCCTGGAGTTCGTCGCGCTCGGTGGTCAGTTCGTTGCGCCGGTCCAGCAACTCCGCGATCCGGCCCTCCTGATCATCCGCACCGGAACGGATCTCGGCCAGCTCGGCCTCGACCTCGGCCAGGCGCTCGCGGGAGTGCGGCTCGTCCTGCAAATAGCGGGTCAGGATCCACGCCTCGTTGCCACTGGGCAGCCGCACCCGGCTCCAGCCGTCACCGGACTGTTCCATCACCGTGACCGGCTGCCCGGCGCGCACCGCACTGACAATGCGGTTCTGGTTCGAGGGGCCGCCGCGCACGCCGACCTCGAGTTCCTCACTGACATAGCGCGTCTGCTGCGCGGCCGCCCCGCTCCAGGCCACCAGCATCACGCTCCCCAGAACCAGCGCCATCACGCGCATCGACCACCGTTTCATCGTCATTTCCGCTGCCATCTCTTGATTCGCCCGGGATCTCCGGCGCCGCATTCTACAGGGGGCAGAAAGCCGCGCACGCAAAGCCGTACCGGGGGTTGATCGAGTTCACATTCCGGCTTCCTGACACTTACACGAACCGCTCGCGCACGGCCCGCGAGGGGAACGTGATCAGATCAAATGCCACCGGAAGCAGACGCCGCACTTGCGCCGCCGCGACCGCCAGCAGGTACAGGATACCCGCCAGAACCGCCAGCACGAGCGTCAGCAGGCCGCCCAGAATAACCCGGGTCGCCTGTAGCACCCCCACCAGCCAGATCGGCGCCAGCGCAACGATCAGGGGTACCAGAAGGCCCAGAACCGCGCCCACCGACTGCTCGAACAGGTTCAGGGTCGGCGGCAACGCGTCGCCCCCGGCCAGCAGGGTATCCATCAACTCCTGACGATACGCCACCCACTCCAGATGAAAGCCGCCCAGCGCGGAGATCAGCGCGAGCACGGCCAGCGCAAGGCCTGCCACCACCACCAGTGCCCGGCGCACGCCCTCACTGCCGTCCATCATCGCCTGCGGCAGCAGACGGGACACGCCGCGGGCCTCGGCCAGCAGCCAGCCGGAGACCGCCGCGGCCCCCAGCAGGGTCGCCACCACCAGATTCGGGAAGGCCACCCCGCCGGCCTCCAGCGAGGCCGGAAACTGCGTCCCCAGGGCCGGATCGAACAGCCGCTGGTACACCACCACGGCCACCGCGGTCAGTACCAGTCCGGCCGCGCCCAGCAGCCACTGACTGCCGGCCTGGGCATACGCGGGCAGGTGCCGCTGCGCCGGATGGTCCCGGTTCTCGCAGTTCGCCAGACCGTTATCCAGGCGCTCGCCCTGGCGTTGCAGGTCGGCCAGGCGCCGGTGTACCTGCTCCAGACGCCCGGTCAATTCGTGCAACGGGGCTTCCAGGCGTCGCCGCGCCGACAGCAGGCCACGCGCCATCTGTCGGTGCTCCTCCATGCCGAGCCGTGCAATCCGCAACACCGTTTCCTGCATGTCCTGCGCCAGGCGCTGACTCTGCGGGCTGTCGCCCACCGGCGTGCTCGCCAGGGCCTCCAGGCGGCTGACCCAGCCGGGCTCGGCGGAAAGACGCCCCTCGTCGCGGGCATAGGCATCCTCCAGCTGGCGCAGGGTCTCGTGAACCTGCTGGCGCAGATCGGGGATCTCGGCCAGATCGTGGCCCACCAGGCGAGCGTAACGCCGCTCCAGGGCATGGACCGCCACATGAACGCGTTCGGCCTCCAGCCGGGCAAGGTGGGCGTGGTGCCAGCGCTGGGTCGCGTCGCGCAGATGCAGCACCTGCCGCCGGAGGGCACACGTCAGGCGTGTCACGCCGCCGGTCAGCCCCACCAGCAGGCGGCGCAAGGGCCGCCGTGCCAGGTCCAGCACCACGATTGCGACCACGATCCCCAGCACCCACAGCATTACAGTGACGGCCACGACTCCCCCTCGCTTGTTGTTCTTTCAGGCATGGTCCGCGCCCGCCACCTCGGGCGCAACTCCGGGCCCCACCAACCGGTTGCCTGATTATGTCGAATCGTTCCGGTTCCCGTCTCCACGCCGGGCCAATCACGCTCAAGTTTGCCGCGCCCGCGCCGATACCCGGATTAAATCCCCGGAGACCTCGCGATGCTCAGCCTCGACCTCATGCCGGCACCCGAACCGGCCCGCACCGAGAACCCCGCCTGGCTCGACGCCGGCTTCACCGCCGGCTGGCTCCCGGCCTTCCGCAACCGCCGCACCGGCGAGGTTCGCGCCAGCCACCTGGAAGACGGGCGCCTGGCCTGTACCCACATCCTGGATACGGTCCCGACCGCGTGGGTGGCCGAGCACGACGATCAGGGCCGCCCCGGCGCCCTGATCGCCGACATCCAGGCCGGCTACCTGCGCGGCGACCGCTTCTTCACCCTCGCGGAACTGCTACGGTATCCCTCCGACGCCTGATCAAGGAAACACTGATTACTGTGCACGCTCGCGTTGGCACCCCGGGTTTTCCGAGACCAGGCGCGGTGCGCAGCCGGTAGTCGTTCTACCGGCAAGGGCCGCAACGCAGGATCGGGGAACCTGGGGTGCCAACCCCGCAAGCCATTGAAACCAGGGGCTCGGGCGCTTTTACGTGGGAACGGCGTTGCGGTTCCCTTGTGCAGAATGCTGCACGGCGGTCACCGCGCCTTGTTCGCACGCAAAAGCGACTCGAGCGCGAGCGTGCACAGTAATCAGTGTTTCCTTAAGGGCCATCAGCGCGCCGCCGAATCCCGTCGCAATTGCTTTTGCGCGCGGGTTTCGGTCCAATACCGGCCTTTTCCCCGAGCGGCGCTCCCATGCAGAAGAATCAGTACGATCGCGACGAACTCCTGGCCTGTGGCTACGGCAACATGTTCGGTCCGGGCAACGCCCAGTTGCCGGTCCCCAACATGCTGATGATGGACCGGGTCCTGGAGATCAACAGCGACGGCGGCCAGTACGGCAAGGGCGAGATGATCGCCGAGCTGGATATCAATCCCGACCTCTGGTTCTTCGCCTGCCACTTCCCCGGCGACCCGGTGATGCCCGGCTGCCTCGGCCTCGACGCCATGTGGCAGCTGGTCGGCTTCTATCTCGCCTGGCTCGGCAATCCAGGACGCGGGCGCGCCCTGGGGGTGGGCGAGGTCAAGTTCACCGGGCAGGTCCTGCCGACGGCCAAGAAGGTCACCTACCACATCGACATGAAGCGGGTGATCTCGCGCAAGCTGGTCCTCGGCA
The DNA here is from genome assembly GCF_000377425.1 of Thioalkalivibrio sp. ALE28. Lineage (NCBI taxonomy): Bacteria > Pseudomonadati > Pseudomonadota > Gammaproteobacteria > Chromatiales > Ectothiorhodospiraceae > Thioalkalivibrio > Thioalkalivibrio sp. ALE28. The sequence continues at coordinate 32,653 of NZ_KB898106.1, forward strand.
TCGGCGACGGCATCGTCAAGGTCGACGGCCGCCCGATCTACGAGGCCCACGACCTCCGCGTCGGCCTGTTCACCTCCACCGAAAACTTCTAGCCCCACCGGCTTCCGCCATCGCGAGCGCGGGAGCCGGTGTTCTTCGCCCTCTCACGTTTCCCTGCCTTCTACCCGCCGCCTGCCTCGTGGTGGCTGGTCCTGGAGTGGCATCCGGTGTTTACGAGCCTTCGGTCCGCGTACCGCCGATTGTTGGCTAGGCCTGGTTCGGCATCCGGTGTTTATGGTGCCTTCGTCCGGCCACCTGCCAGGCGCTGACTCGCCAGCGCGCCCCGAGGTACTTCTTTGCTCGTGCAAAGAAGTACCCAAGAAACACGCCCGACTGCCGCGACCCCGGCCCGCTGCGCGGGCCGGGGTTTCCCTCGCTCCGAGGGTTTTCGCGGGCGGCGCTGAACTCGCTGCGCCTGCGGCTCCGCTCAGACATCCAGCGCCTCTAATCCCGCGAAAACCCTCTCCGCTCGGCGCGACGACAACGGGGGTTCAAGGTCAAGACAACAGCCGTCCCGACGGTCGTGCCAGTGAAGGATGGCAAGGTCTTCGCACATCTTGGGCACGCTCGGCCTTCGGCCGTTGCTTGCCGCGCCCGCGCAGCGGGCGCCAGGGGCTTTCGGACGGCGTTGCCTATGGTTAGGCATAAAGGTGGGGATTTGTTCGGATTTGACCTTCGCTTCCCGTATAGAGCCCCTTGCGGAAGGGTTCTCGGGCCGGCCCGTTTTCTATAAATTCGGGGCGCTGGATGTCTGAGCGAAGCGCAGCGCAGCGCAGCGAGTTCAGCGCCGCCGGCCCGAGAGCCCTGGAGCAAGGTTCCCGGGCGAAATCCGGGTGCCCTTCTTTGGGTGCTTTCTTGGGCAAGCAAGAAAGCCAGTTGTTGATCAAAAACGGGCGGGGCGCGCTGGCGAGTCAGCGCACGGCAGTATGTGGACCGAAGGCACGTAAACACCGGAGGACGAACCAGGACCAGCCACAGAAAGGCATGCGGCTGAACGAAGTCCCCGGATACACCCGATGCCGAACCGGGGTCTTGATGGGGCCGGGCAACCGAGGTGCTCGGCCAACGGCGGACAAGCCGCGTCACCCGTCCACTTTGGATGACGCACCGAACGCGTCGCGCAGCCAGCCTCGCAGGGCATCAAACCCTTCTTCGGCAGACTCGGACGGCGGCTGCATCCCCGACACAAAGCCGCGCGCGCGGAACGGCTCCAGCAACTCTGGATCGCCCGAGATCACATGCACCGGCACCGCCCAACTGGCGTCCTGCCCGGTGATCAACGCCGCCGGCTGATGATCCCCCAGCAGGAAAAACAGCGTGTCCTCGTCCGCATAGCGTGCCGCATAGTCCCCAGTCACCTCCAGCGAATAGCGCACCGACTCCGCGTAGAAATCGCGCACCCGGCCGAAGTCGCGCCAGAGCACCTCCGGCTCCGGCCCCTTCCCCGCCCACTCGTGGAACCGTTCACCATCTCCGATGCCCTCCCAGTCCTCCAGGACCGGCAGGATGGGGGTCCACGGCGCATGCGAACTGACCAGCGCGAGCATCGCGAACACCGGTGCATCGGAAGGCGACCGAACCTGCTGTTCGAAAAACGACCAGGTGTACTGGTCCGGCATGGTCACCCAGAAGAACGGCGGGCCGGCGTAGTCAAAGCCGTGCTTGTCCACGATCCGGTCCCAGCCGAACCAGCGTCCCTCGGGCCAGTCGAGCTGGATGGCCGGGGACAGCATCGCCGTGTGATGGCCAGTCGCCACGAAGTCCTGCACCAGGGTGTCCCGCGGCGTGTCCTGCAGCGCCTCGTAACGCCCGGCGTAGCGCACCTGCACGCCGGAGAGCAGGGAGGCATGGGCCAGCCAGGACTGGCCGCCGGCGATCGGCGCCTCCAGTACGCCGCTCACCACGTGCAGGTCCGCGGCCTCCAGGTCCTCTTCCAACCGCTCGAGCGCGGGCACGATGACCGGCGCGTAGCGCGCATCGAAAACGGCGGAGACGCCATAGGACTCCACCAGCCCGAGGATCACGTCGACCCCCGCGAGCCCCGGAAGGGCAGCCGCAACGGCCTCTTCGCGGGTCGCCTCCAGACGGGCACGAAAGCGCTGGTTCTCGGCAAGGGCCGACCGCCCCGCCGCGACCTGCTGCTGGATCATCGCCATACCCGGCGCAGCCGTTCCCGGGGGTGCTGCTCCGCGCTCGGCGGCCAGCACGCCCCCCAGACCGACGCCAAACGCCCCGATGGCGATGGCCAGCGGAACACGACGACCGCCCCCCGCAGGCGCCGCGAGGGCACCGAGCCCCCGCCCGGCTCCCCAGATGACCGCCACCAGCAGGGTCACCAGGAAAACCCCCAGCAGCCCGGTCGCCAGCGCGCCCAAGTTGCCGGTCACCAGGCGGTAGACGGCGTCCAGCAGCACCCAGTCCTGCACCACGTTCAACGGTCGGGACAGGCTCGCGCGGGTCAGGGCATCGAACAACGCCAGCACCACCAGGATCAGGAGCACCGAAGCAACGAGCCAGGCCAGCCCCCGCGCAAGCCGGCCCGCCGGCAACAGTGCGAACAGGCCGACCAGCACGAAGGCCTCCCAGGCCAGCCCGTACGGCGCGAGCCCCGCATGACGCGGAATCTCCAGCCCCAGAAGGACCGCGTTCAGCGCCACCAGCGTCAGCAGCCACCGCGTCATCGGTATGCCGGGATCAGGATCGGCCTCGCCCGAAGGTCATGCGCTGCATCACCCCGTCGCGGCGAATGCGCCAGTGGTAGAGCGCGGCAACCACATGTCCCGCCACCAGGATCAGGGTCACCCGACCCAGGGCCTGATGCCAGGCGAACAGCGTCTCCGACAACGCCTCGTTCTCCGGGAACAGGCCCGGCAGGATCAGCGGTCCTAGTTGCACCGGGTAGCCACCGGCCGCGGTCGCCCACCAGCCGATCACCGGCATCAGGATCAGCAGGACGTACAACAGCCCGTGCACGGCCTCGGAACCCATCCGCTGCCAGCGAGCCAGCGCGACCGCATACCCCGGCTTGCCGCGCCGCAGGCGCAGTCCGATCCGCACCAGCATCAAGACCAGAATCAGCACCCCGAAACTCTTGTGCCAGGTATAGAGCGTGTTGGTCGCCGCCTCGCCAAAGCGCGCCTGCAGACCCTCGAAGCCGAACCAGCCAATGGTCCCGCCCAGCCCCAGCGCCCCCAGCACCAGCACGGCCACCAGCCAGTGCAACACCCGCTGCGCGAGGCTGTAGCGCGGCCAGACGGCCGCATCCCCTTGCTGTCGCATCCCGAACCACCTCCTCGAGTCGGCTTTGCTGTCCGAAGGAAACACCCTATCAGTCCGCCACGCCCGAAGTATCCCCAACGACATCGGCCATATAACCGCTGCGTGCGGTGCCCGCGCTACCCTTGCGTGGATGAACCGTTCCCCCATCAGCGGACCGTCCCGGTCACATCCACTCGACCCGACCCGCATCCGCTGCCTGACGTTCGACCTCGACGACACCCTGTGGCCGGTGATGCCGGTCATCCACCACGCCGAGGCGCGGTTCTACGCCTGGCTGCGGGAACAGGCCCCCGCGGTCTGCGAACGCTTTGATCCAGACGCCCTGATCCAGTCCCGCACGGCCTTCATGCGCGCGGCCCCCGACCACGAGCGCCACGACCTGACCCGCCTGCGCAAGCGCTGGCTGCGCGAACTGGCCGAGACCTGTGGCTGCTGCCCGGAGCGTCTGTCGGGTGAAGGCTTCCAGGTGTTCTGGGAGGCGCGCAACGAGGTCACGCCCTACCCCGAGGCCGCGGGCGTGCTGACTACCCTGGCCCGCCACTTCCGTCTGGGCGCAATCAGCAACGGCAATGCCGACGTATTCCGCACCCCCCTCGGGCGGCACTTCGACTTCGCCATCGCCGCAGGCGAAGCGGGTGCGGCGAAGCCCGACCCGCGCATCTTCCACCAGGCCCGCGAGCAGGCCGGAGTCGAACCCGACGCCATCCTGCACGTTGGCGACGACAGCACCGCGGATGTCCTCGGTGCCCTGCAGGCCGGCTTTCGCGCCGCCTGGTTCAACCCGGCGTCCCTGCCCTGGGAGCACGGCCAGCCGCGCCCCTGCCTGACCCTCGGGCGTCTCGGCCAGCTGCCCCGCCAACTCGGCATCCCCACCTGACCCTGCACCGCCTTCCGTAGGAGGCCAGCCCCCTGGCCGATTGGGCTTACCAGCGCTCAATCGGCCAGGGGGCTGGCCTCCTACAGGGGGGACACCACCACACCCGTGGGAGCCTGCTTGCAGGCGAAGCCCCTGCCCGCGCCCGACTCTGGCAGGGCTTCGCCTGCAAGCAGGCTCCCACGGGGCAGAACCGATGAAGGAGCCCATCCTGCGATCCGGGATTGGCTTTGCCCCGCGATTCTTCCAAACTGCCGCCATGATCCCGACTGCCTCCCTGCGCCCATGAAGCTCCTGTGCGTGGGCGACATCCACCTGGGCCGTCAGCCCTCGCGCATCCCGCCCGCGGTCGATGACGCGGTCGGCATTGCGGCGCTCGGCCCCGCGGCGGCCTGGCGGCGCAGCGTCGACTACGCGCTGGAACAGCCGGTCGACGCCGTCCTGCTGGCCGGCGACGTGGTGGAACAGGAGGACGACTTCTTCGAGGCCTACCGCGACCTGCGCGAAGGCGTTCAGCGCCTGACCGCTGCCGGCATCCGCGTCCTCGGGGTCGCCGGCAACCATGATGTCCAGGTGCTCCCGCGCCTCGCAAAGGCCCTGCCGGCGTTCGAGCTGCTGGGCGCCGGTGGTCAGTGGGAGACCCGCGAACTTCAAAGCCGCGAGGGCGGCCGCGCGCGTATCGCGGGCTGGTCATTCCCGCAGGCCCGCGTCAGCGAAAGCCCGCTGGAGTCCGGCTTTCCCGAGCCCGTCGACTGCCCCACCCTCGGTCTGCTGCACTGCGATCGTGACCAGATGCGCAGCCCGCATGCACCGGTGCGCAGCAGCGCGCTGGAGGCGGCCCCGGCGGAGGCCTGGCTGCTCGGCCATATTCACCGCCCCGACGCCCTCGCCGCGCCACGCCCGATGGGCTACCTCGGCTCCCTGACCGGCATGGACCCGGGCGAGCCCGGGCGCCACGGCCCCTGGCAGCTGGAACTGGCCGCGAACGGCACGCTCTCCATCCAGCAGGTCCCGCTGGCACCGCTGTACTGGGACACCCTGGAGATCCCGGTCGACGGCCTGGACGTCGCCGCGGACATCCATCACCGCGTAACCGAGGCCCTGGAACGCCTGCACACCGAAATCGAGCAATGGCCGCAGCGGCCACGGGCGGTCGGCTGCCGGCTGCGATTCACCGGCCGCAGCGACCAGCGCGCGGCACTGGAGCGCGTCCTGAATGCGGACGATCCGCGTGCCACGGTGCAGACCCTGGGGGATCGCCTGTACTTCGTCCACGACTGGCGCCTGGAGGCCCAGCCGGCCGTGAACCTCGAGGCGCTGGCCGCGGGGAATGACCCGGCCGCCCTGCTCGCGCGCAAGCTTCTGCTGCTGCAGGGGGCGGACAGCGAAGCGCGCCGCGCCCTGCTGGACGCCGCGCGCGAGCCCCTCGCCGAGATAACCCGCGCCCCGCACTACCGCGCGCTGGGGCGCGAGGCCCCGGATGACACCGCGCTCGCGGCGACCCTGGAGGCCGCGGCCCTGCACGCACTGGACCGCCTGCTGCTGCAGCGCGAGGGCGACCAGTGAAGCTGGAATCCCTGGACATCCAGCGCCTCCCCGGCATCCATCCGGGCTTCCGGCTGGAGGCCCTGGGACCGGGCGTGAACGTCGTGGTCGGCCCCAACGCCTCGGGCAAGTCCAGCCTGCTGCGCGGCCTGCGCGCCGCCCTCTATCCACAGGAACAGCGCAACAGGGGCGTGCAGGTCGCGGCCCGTTTCAACGACGCACAGGGCAGCCTCGAGGCGCAGCGCGTCGGCACCGACCTGTACTGGCTGCGCGACGGGCAGCGCGGCGATCCGCCGCCGCTGCCGGATCATCGTTTCATCGACTGCTACACCCTGCACATCGAGGACCTGCTGGCCGCGGACCACGCGACCGAACGGGCGATCGGCGACTGGCTGGCGCGCGAACTGGCCGGCGGCTACGACCTCCCCGCCCTGCGCGCGGACCCCGCCCTGGCCCTGAAGACCACTCATGCCCGCAACGAAGCACAGGCCCTGGCCACCGCCGAGCAGGAGCTGCGCCAGCGCACGCGCGAACAGCGCGCCCTGCAGGAGGACGAACAACGTCTCGCCGAACTGGAGGCGCAGCGCCAGGACGCACAGCGGGCCAGCGACGCGGCCGCCCAGTACGAACGCGCCCTGGAGCTGCTGGAGGCCCGCCGCGAACGCCAGTCCCTGGAGACCCGGCTGGCGGCCTTCCCGGAGGGCCTGGCCCGGCTGCGCGGCGACGAACTGGACAGCCTGGAACAGCTGCGCAAGACGCTGCGCCGCCTCGACCACGAGCGCCAGCAGGCCCAGGCCCGGCTCGATGCGGCCCGCGACCAGCTGGATACCAGTGGACTGTCCGAAAGCCCCCTGGAAGCCGCCGCGTTCGACGACCCGCGCGCCCGCGTACGCGAACTGCAGGGACTGGAGAGCCGCGCCGACCAGGCCGCACGCGAGCTGCAGTCCGCCCGTTCGGCCGTCGCCTCGGCAGCTGACGCTCTGGGCGCCGACCCGGCTGCCGTCCCGACGCTGGACCCGACCGCGGTCCACACGACGGAACAGGCCCTCGAAACCCAGCGCCAGCTGCAGGCCGCGATCCGCCGCCGCGAGGACGAACTGGCCGGCCTGCCCGCGGCCGACCCCGACCGGCCCGACCCGGAGGCGCTGCGCCGCGCACGGGACGAACTGCTGCACTGGCTCGGCGCCCCGCGCCCGCCGGCGAACTCCGTCCTGCACCGAGCGGCGCGGATCACGGCCCTGGCCGCAGCTGCGGCGGCCATCGGGAGTGCGGCCCTGTGGGTCCACTGGGGCTTCCTCGTCCTGGCGCTCCCCGTGGCCTGGTCGGGCTGGATACTGGCACGACCGAACCACGACGCCGTCCCGCGCCAGGCGGCCGAGGCGCGTTACCGCGATACCGGCATCGAGCCACCCTCGGCCTGGACGCCGGAGGCGGTGCGTGAACGCCTGGAGGCCGTGGAACGGGAACTGCGCGCAGCCGAGGCCGACCGCCACGCGGCCGAACGCCGCACCCGGCTGGAGCGTGAACTGGAGGAGAAGCACGACGCGCTGGCAGCTGCTCGGGAACAACTGCGCCAGACGGCCGCGGCGGTCGGCTTCGACCCCGAGTGTCTGGATGCCTCGTTGCAGCGCTGGATCCACCTGAGCGCGGAACTGGACCGCGCCCGTCGCGACGAGGCCACGGCCCGGGGCGAGCAGGAGCAACTGACGGCCCGTATGGACGAACTGCGCACGGCCCTGGTGCGGTTCCTGGACGCGTACGCGGCCGCCCCGGAGGACGCGCAGCCCACGGCCGACGCCCTGGCGCAGCGTCTGGAACGGCTGGCCCGCCGCCTGCAGGATCGGGACGAGGCACGCCGCGAACAGCACGAGGCGCAGCGCGAGCTCGAGCGCCTGGAAGTCGAGGCCGACACCACGCGCGCACGCGTCACCGAACTGTACGCCCGGGCCGGGCTGGAAGAGGATGACGAAGCGGGACTGCGCGAACACCTGCGGCTGCGGCCGGAATGGCAGCGCCTGCAGGATGAGCTGCGCGACGTCCGCGCCCGCGAAGGCGATCGCAGCCGTCACCTTGAGGCACAACCGGACCTGGTGGCGCTGGTCGATCAGGACGCCGAGGCGGCGCTGCGCGAAGCGCTGGCCGAATGCGAACACCAGGCGCAGCAGCGCGACGAGCTCACCCGCGAAATCACCCGCATCGAGACCGAGATCGACCGCGCCGGACGGGATCGCGCACTGGAGACCGCGCGCGCCCGGTGGGCCCAGGCCCGCGACGCCCTGGACACGCGTCTGGACGAGGCCCTGTTCGCCACCGCGGGCCAGTTTCTGCTGGACCAGGTCACCATCGAGCACGAAGAGACCGCGCAGCCCGCTGCCCTGCGCCGGGCACGTGACTGGTTTCAGCGTTTTACGCGCCATCAATACGAGCTGCTGTTCAGCCCCGGCGAGACGGCCACGCCATTTGGCGCGCGCGAGACCGCCAGTGGCGACACCCGCGGCCTGTCGGAACTCTCCAGCGGCACGCGCATGCAGCTCGTGCTGGCCGTGCGCATCGCCTTCGCGCTGGAGGCCGAACGCGGGCGCACGCCCCTGCCACTGTTCCTGGACGAGGCCCTGGGCACCGCCGACCCCGAGCGCTTCCGCGCGGTCGCCGAAAGCCTCCAGCTACTGGCACAGGAGGATGATCGGCAGGTCTTCTATCTTACGGCCCAGCCCGAGGATGCGCGCTACTGGTCCGCCCGGGACGCCACGGTGCGGATCATCGACCTGCCGGCCGTGCGCGGCGCCCAGCACGCCATCACCGATGCCGGTGACCTGGCCCTGCCCGAACGCCTGGCGATCCCGAGCCCGGGCGACGCCCGCCCCGAGGACTACGCCACCACGCTCGGCGTGCCCGCGATCGACCCGTGGCAGGATGCGGCGCGGATCCACCCGTTCCATCTGCTGCGCGACGACCTTGACGCCCTGCACCGGCTGCTCACCCTGGGGGTGGACAGCATCGGCACGCTGGAGACCGTCCTGCGCGGGCCCGATGCCGAACTCCTGGGGGACCCGGCGCGGCGCGAGCAGCTTGCGGCCCGGGTCGAGGGCGCGCGCGCCTGGCTACGCGCCTGGCGCCAGGGCCGCGGGCGCCCCGTGGACCGTGCCGCGCTGGAGGTCTCCGGCCTGATCAGCGATGCCTTTATCGAAGCGGTCAGTGAACTGGCCGCGCAGGTGGACGGAGACGCCGAGGCCCTGGTCCGGGAACTGGAGCAGGGCGCGGTCAAGCGCTTCCAGAGCGCGACGCGCGAGCGCCTGGAGGCATGGCTCGGCGAGCACGGCTACATCGACCCGGAACCGACCAACAGCGACACCACCCTCGAGCACCGGGTGATCGCCACACTGCAACCCTTCAGCCCCTCCCCGGACGCCGCGACCCGCGACGGCCAGGCCCTGGCGCGCAGTCTGCAGGCGGGCCTGCGCTCGAACTGAGTCCGCGGGCGGGGATCAGGCGCGGGCACGCCCGGACAGGAAGGCGTCGACGCGGTCCAGGTCTTCCGGGGTGTCGACGCCGGGGGGATGGGCCTCGGTGCGGCGGCCGACCTGGATCCACGCGCCCATGTCGAGGGCGCGCAGCTGCTCCAGCTGCTCCAGTTGTTCCAGCGGGGCCGGCGGTTCGGCGCTCATACGCCGCAGGAACCCGGCACGGTAGGCGTACAGCCCCAGATGACGGGTGGCCTGCTCTACTGCCGGTACCTGCCCGGCGCGGTGGGCCTCGCGATCCCAGGGGATCGGGGCACGGGAGAAGTACAGCGCCCGGCCGCTGCGGTCGGTCACCAGCTTGACCTGGTTGGGGTCCGCCAGGTCCTGTGCGCAGCGGATGGGCACGCCGAGGGTGGCCATGTCCGCCTGCGGGGTCTGCGCCAGCAGGGCCGCCAGGTCATCCAGCAATGGTCCCGGGGTCAGCGGTTCATCGCCCTGCAGGTTGACCACGATGGACTCGTCCCCCCAGCCCTCGGCGGCCGCGACCGCGGCGATGCGGTCGGTGCCCGAGGGCAGCGCGGGATCGGTCAGGAAGGCTTCGGCCCCGCACTGGCGCGCGACCGCGAGGATGCGCTCGTCATCCCCGGCCACGATCACGCGGCCCGCTGCACTCTCCTGCGCCCGGCTGATCACATGCGCGATCAGCGGGCGCCCGGCGACCGCCGCGAGCGGCTTGTCCGGCAGCCGGCTGGAGGCCATGCGGGCCGGGATCACCACGACGAAGCCCGTCATGCGGCGACTCAGGCCTCGCGCCAGCGTCCCTTCTCGTCCTCGGAGAGCACGCGGGCCTCGTCCTCCAGCATCACCGGGATGTCGTCGCGGATCGGATAGGCGAGCCCGGCGGAGACCGAGATCAGCTCCTGGTTCTCGCGGTCATATTTCAGCGGACCCTTGGTGACCGGGCAGACCAGAATATCGAGCAGACGCTTGTCCATGCATTACCCCAGGTGTTTGAGCCGACTGACGGTCTCCAGACGCGCGAGCAGCGCCGGCTCGAAAGTGGTTGGCAACCGGGCCGCGATCGGCCAGTACCAGTGATTGTCCTGCGCAAACGACCGGCATTTTACGGCATCCTTCTCGGTCATCAGAACCGGCAACTCGTCATCGAAGCGGATCTGGTGCGGCAGGAAGCGATGATGGTCGGGAAACGGATGTCGAATGATACCGATCTTCGCCGCCTCCAGGGTACGGAAGAAGCGCTCCGGATCGGCAATACCGGCGATCGCGTGGGCATCGCGCCGGGCAAACCGGTGGGGCTTGCGCGACTCGTCGGCCCCATCCACCCGCAGCAGCCGGCTGGCCGGGACCAGTTCCATCGGAATCTCGCCGGGGCCGGCTTCGCCCCCGGTCACGATCACGAAATCCGCCCGCTCGCGCGCCCGCCTGGGCTCGCGCAGCGGCCCCGCCGGCAGGCACAGCCCGTTACCGAAGCGGCGCTTGCCGTCGACCATCAGGATGGTGATGTCGCGCGGCAGGCGGTGATGCTGCATGCCGTCATCGGCGATGACCACGTCCACCCCCTGCTCGGTCAGGGCCCGCGCGCCGCGAACCCGGTCGCGGTCCACCTGCACCGGCACCCCGGTGCGGCGCGCGATCAGCAGGGGTTCATCCCCCACCACCACCGGATCGGAATCGGGGGTCACCGCAATCCCGGCGACGTCCCCGCGCCCGCCGTAGCCACGGCTGACAATACCCGGCCGATACCCGGCGGCACGCAGACGCTTGGCCAGCCAGACGGTCATCGGCGTCTTGCCACTGCCACCCAGCGTGAGATTCCCCACCACGATCACTGCCTTGGCCGGGATGGTGATGTCGCGCCGCAATTGTTCCTGGCGCTGACGGTTCCACTCGGCCAGCCCGGCATACACCAGCGACAGCGGAAACATCGCCGCCGCGAACGGCCCGCGCTGGCTCCACTGATCCCACAGCCGGGCACCAAACCATGCCTGCAGCGAGCCCATGGCTACCAGTCCCAGACCTGCTGCAGTACGGCGTCGAAATTTGCATCCACCTGGCGTCGCTCCTCCCAGAAGCGTCGGCGGGCCGCATCACCCTGCTGGCGCCGCGCAGCCGGGTCGTCCCGCAGTGCCTGCCAGGCCGCCAGCACCGCGGCCGGCTCGCCCAGCACCGGGCAGGGCACCTCCGCGGCCGGCGCCTCGCCCAGGCTCACGGCCGCCCCGCCAGCCAGGCCCTGCCACAGGGCCTGGCGATCCGGCGCGGCCAGATGTACTGCATGGGCGGCACTGGCCGCGGCCGCGAACCAGCGCCGATCATCCAGGTGCAGGATGGTCCCCGGCGGCAACGCCGACCGGTCCCAGCCCGAGACCACCTGATCGGCACCCGGCAACGGGGCGGCGTCCGTCTCCCCGCGCAGGCTGGCCAGCAGGATGTCGGCCTGCCCCCAGCCGGAGCCCTCCCAGGCCGCCCGCCACTCCGCCCACTGCGCCGGCGTGCCATGCCACCACCACAGGCGTTCCACCCCGCCCCCGACCAGCGAGCGCAGCACCACATCGGCCTGCGCCTCGACGAACCGGGCCTGGGGGTCGGCCGGGTCCAGCGCCCGAACGCGGGCGGCCGGCCAGCCATCAGCGGCGACAGGATCGACGGGCCAGTGGCAGGCCACCGGGGACATGGCCCCGGCAGCCGGCTCGGTGTTCACCGCGATCACCGGCGCCTCGGTCTCCTGCAACAGATGGACCGGCGCCCGGCCACCGGCCAGCAGGATGCCGTGGGGCTGAAAGCGCCGCAGCACCCTGCGCACCACCCGCGGCCGGTCGCAGGGGCCGTAGCCCACCCCGACCTTGCGAAACGGCTGCATGTGGCGCTCGAAGAGCTCCGGGTAATCCTGCTCGAATGTCAGGACGATGCGCACGTCCTGGCGCTTGTCGCGCACCGCACCCAGCAGCTCGATCCCCAGGCGCACGTCCTCGGGGCTGCCGCCGGCCTTGATCCAGATCAGCCGCCCGCGATCCGCGGGCGGGGTGAGGAAACCCCGCCGGGCCCGTGCCCGGCTGCCATCGCCCCGGCGGTAATCCCGCCAGGTCGCGCGCCAGACCGGGAGCGGACGATCCCCGTAGCCCCCGGCATCAGCCCGCATCCCCCGCCTCCTCGCGGAACTGCAGGCGGTGCAGGTGGGTGTAGACCCCGCCTCGAGCAATCAGCTCCTCGTGCCGCCCGCTCTCCACGATGCGGCCGTTGTCCATCACCAGGATGCGGTCGGCGCCCTCGACCGTGGAAAGGCGGTGGGCGATGACCAGCGTGGTGCGCGTGCTCACCAGCGCATCCAGCGCGGCCTGCACCTGGCGCTCGGATTCGTTGTCCAGGGCGGAGGTGGCCTCGTCCAGGATCAGGATCGGGGCGTCCCGCAGCAGGGCGCGGGCGATCGCCAGACGCTGGCGCTGCCCCCCGGAGAGACGGGTACCGTTTTCCCCCACCAGGGTCTGCATCCCGTCGGGCAGGCGCTCGATGAATTCCAGTGCATGCGCGGCGCGCGCCGCCTCGCGGATCTCCGCCTCGGTCGCCTCGGCGCGCCCATAGGCGATATTGGCGGCGACGGTGTCCGCGAACAGGGTGACGTTCTGGCCGACATAGGCAATCTGCCGACGCAGGTCGCGCAGGCGGATGGTCTCGAGGTCGTGGCCGTCCAGCAGGATGCGCCCCTCGGTCGGGTGATAGAAACGCGGCAGCAGATTGACCAGCGTGGTCTTGCCGCTGCCCGAGCGCCCGACCAGGGCCACGTTCTCGCCTGGCTCCACCGCGAAGGAGATGGCCTTCAGCACATCCGGGCCGTCCGCGCTGTAGCGAAACGCCACGTCCTCGAATGCCAGCTGGCCCTCGGCGCGGTCCAGCGGCACGTGGCCGGTGTCGCGCTCCGGCGTCTCGTCCAGCACCGCGAAGATGTTCTGCCCGGCCGCGATACCGCGCTGCAGGGTCGCGTTGATCATCGACAGCCGGCGGATCGGGCTCAACAGTAGCAGCATGGCGGTCAGGAAAGAAACGAACGTGCCGGCCGTGACCGTGTCGTCGCCGAAATCCGAGGTCGCGACCCAGATCACGAAGGCCAGTACCGCCGCGACCAGGAACTGGATGGTCGGGGTATAGGCGGCCTTGATGCCCTCCATGCGCATATGCAGCCGGCGGTTGCGCTCGTTGATGTCCTCGAAGCGCCCGCGCTCGTAGGTCTCGCCGCCGAAGATGCGCACCACCCGGTGGCCCTCGATCACCTCCTGGGTCACGTGGGTGACATCGCCCATGTTGTACTGCAGGCGGTGCGAGATGCGGCGAAAGTGCTTGGTGACGACGCGCACCAGCACGGCCAGCACCGGGGCGATGATCAGGATGGTCAGGGTCAGGGTCGGCGTCAGCCAGAACATCCAGGCCAGCAGCGCGATGATCGTCAGGGTGTCGCGCACCAGGGTACTGAAGCCGTCGGTCGCGGCCGTCGCCACCTGCTCCACGTTGTAGGTCACGCGCGAGATCAGCTCGCCGCTGCTTTGCTCCTGAAAGCGCTGCACCGGCATGTGCAGCAGCCGCTCGAACAACTCCTCGCGCAGGCGCTTGACCACCTGCCGCCCGACATAGCGCATCGCATAGACGGACCCGAACTCGGCCACGCCGCGGACCAGAAACAGGCCGATCAGGGCCAGCGGAATCCACGCCACCAGGGGATGGCCCTCGCCCTCGGCGAAGGACTCGTCCATCAGCGGCTTCATCAGCGCGGCGAAGCCCGCCTCGGTCGCCGCCATGCCCAGCATCGCGACCGTGGCAATCGCCAGCAATGGCCAGTAGACGAAGGCATAGCTCAGCAGGCGACGGTAGACCGTCCAGCCGGAATCGAAGTGCTGCGGGTGCTGCTCGTCAGTCGTCATCGGCAGCCTCGCCCAGCGTGGCGATCGACACGGATGTAATGCCCAGGCGGCCCACCACGTCCAGGGCGCGCACGACCGACTGATGGCTGGCGTTGGCGTCCGCTCGGATCAGCACCGGGTCATCTTCGCGACCCTCGCGCGCCTCGGACAGCACACGCTCCAGGGTCTCGGCGCGGCGATTGATCAGCTCCTGGCCGTTGATGAAGTAGTTGCCGTTGGCATCCACCACGATGTCGATCCAGGCGCGCTCCACCGCTTCGGCCTCGCGGTCGGCCGAGGGCAGGGTCAGCTCGATGTCCGCATGCTGGTCAAAGGTCGTGGAGACCATGAAGAAGATCAGCAACAGGAAGACGACGTCGATCAACGGCGTCAGGTTGACACCCGGCTCCTCCTGGCGGCGTGGCGCGCGGAAGTTCACGCCTGCGCCCCGCCCTCGGCCGCGCCGGCCGCGCGCTCGCCGTGGATCACCTCGACCAGCTTGGTGGCCTCCTGCTCCATCTCCAGCACCAGCTCGTCGATATGCCCGCGGAAGTAGCGGTGGAAGGCCAGTGCCGGGATCGCCACGCCGATGCCGGTCGCGGTGGTGATCAGGGCCTGGGAGATGCCCCCGGCCAGATCACGCGGACTGCCCACGCCGATCTCGGTGATCACGGTGAAGACCTCGATCATCCCGACCACGGTGCCAAGCAGGCCCAGCAGCGGGGTGATCATCGCGATGGTGCCCAGCGTATTCATGTAGCGCTCGAGCTCATGCGCAACGCGCCGGCCGGCCTCCTCGATGCTCTCCTGCGTGATCTGGCGCGCGCGGTCATGGGTGGCCAGGCCGGCAGCCAGGATCGCGCCCAGCGGTGACCCTGCACGCAGGCGCTGGATGTCGTCGAGCTTGAGCCCCTGGGTGCGCATCTGCTCCCACACCGAGGTCAGCAGGCGCGGCGGGACCACGCGCGAGCGGCGCAGCGTCCACAGCCGCTCCAGCACGATGGCGACGGCCAGTACGGAACACAGCAGGATCGGCAGCATCAGCCACCCGCCCGCTTGTACGATCTCCAGCATGCAATTCCCCTCGGATATCGACGCGCGTCAGGCGCGCCGGAATACGGCCATGGATTCCACGTGCGCGGTATGCGGGAACATGTCCATGATCCCGGCCCGCTCCAGGCGATAGCCATGATGATGCACCAGGCGCTCGGCGTCACGGGCGAGCGTGGCCGGGTTGCAGGACACATACACCATGCGCTCGATCCGCTGCGGCGCCAGCGCCTCGATCACCGCGGCCGCGCCGGTGCGCGGCGGATCCAGCAGCACGCGATCATAGCGTTCGGCCAGCCAGCCGGCGTTCTTCAGGGCCTCCACGTCATCCAGGTCGGCGCGTTCGTAGCGGGTGTTGGCGATGCCCTGGTCGCGGGCATTGGCGCGCGCCCGTGCCAGCATCGCGTCGTCCACCTCGACACCAACTACTTCGCCGGCCACCTCGCCGTTCGTCACGCTGCGCGCCAGCGGCAGGGTGAAGTTGCCCAGCCCGCAGAACAGATCCAGCACCCGCTGGCCCGGCTGCAGGTCCAGCGCGGCCAGCGCCTGCGGGACCATCTTGCGGTTGATGCCGGCATGCACCTGGATGAAATCCGTGGGCATGAACGGGACCGACACGCCGTAGTCCGGGTGGCGATAGACCAGTGGCTCGATCGGCCCGGCCAGCGGTTCCACCGTCTCCGGGCCGCCGGGCTGCAGGTACACCTGAATGCCCTCGGCCTCCGCCCAGGCCGACAGGCGCGCGCTGTCTGCCTCGGACAGCGGATCGAGGTTGCGGAAGATCAGCGCCACGCGCTCGTCGTCATCCACCGCCACCTCGATCTGCGGCAGGCGGTCGCGCGCCTCGAGGCCGCCGATCAGCTCGCGCAGGGCCCGGATGCGCTGACCCACCGCCGGGTGCAGCACCTCGCAATGGGTCATTTCGGCCAGATACGGGCTGCCGCGCTCGCGAAAGCCAACCAGCACCCCGCCCTTCTTGGGCACGTACTTCGCCCCCAGCCGCGCGGTGCGCCGATAGCCGAGGGTGGTGTCGGTCAGCGGCTCGAAACGGGCCTCCGGGGTCACATGGCCGATACGCTCCAGGGCATCGAACAGGGCCTGCTCCTTGATCGCACGCTGGGTCTCGATGGAGGCATGCTGCAGCTTGCAGCCGCCGCACAGGCCGAAAAACTCGCAGGGCGGTTCGACCCGGCCCGCGACCGGCTCCAGCACCTCGACCACCTCGGCGCTGTCGAAGCGGCGTTTGCGCCCGGTCTGCACAGCCATCACCCGTTCGCCCTTCAGGGCACCGTGGATGAAGCAGGCCTTGCCGTCGCGGCGGATTACCCCCTGGCCGTCCAGCGTGACCTCCTCGATGGTGGCCTCGAACGGGGTCTTGTCGATGCGTGCCATCAGTCCGCGCGGCCGGCCGGCTGCCAGGCGTCGAGGAATTCGCGGTGGTGTGCGGCACCGCTGGCCTCCAGATACTCGGCCAGCTGCTGCTGGCGACTGGCCAGGGCCGCGTCGGTCAGGTTGCCGCGCATGTACTCGAATCGCAGCCAGACCAGATAGGTGTTCAGCACGTCGTGCTCCACATAGTCGTGGATCTCAGCCTGACGCCCGTCACGCCAGGCCGGCCAGACCCGGGAGCCGTCCATGCCCAGCTTGCCGGGAAAGCCGAGCAGGCTCGCCATCATGTCGAGGCTGGTGACCGCGCGGCCCTGGAAGCCGGCCAGCACGTCCATCAGGTCCACATGGCGCCAGTGGAAGCGCGACAGGTAGTTGTTGTAGCGAAACTCGCGGTCGTCGTCGCCCTGCTCCCAGTAGCGCGGGGCCTGCACACCGTTGACCAGCGCGCGGTAGTGCAGCACCGGCAGGTCGAAGCCGCCGCCGTTCCAGCTGACCAGCTGAGGCGTGCGCTTGTCGATCACGTCGAAGAACTGGCGCAGCAGCTCGGCCTCGGTCGGCGCCTGGCCATCCTCGCCCTCGCGCCCGAAGGCGGAGAGCTTCAGCGCATCGCCCCCCTGGTAGAGCACGCCGATGGACACGATGCGATGCAGCGGATGCTTGAGAAACTCCGTGCCGGCCTGCGCGCGGCGCAGGGCGAACAGCGCCTCCGCCACCTCGTGATCGCTCAGGCCCTCGAAGTCGTGCAGGCGCCGGGCGCCGTCGATGTCGGGGACGGTCTCGAGATCGAAGATCAGGACCGGGGCACTCATGACGGGAACACGCCGGTGGAGATGTAGCGGTCGCCGCGGTCACAGATGATCGCGACGAAGGTCCCGCCCTCGGTCGCGGCCGCAAGCTTCAGGGCTGCGGCCACGGAACCGCCGGAGGAGACCCCGGCAAAGATGCCCTCCTCGGCGGCCAGCCGGCGCATGGTGTCCTCGGCCTCCTCCTGGGTCACGTCCACCGTCTGGTCCACCCGCGAGGCCTCGAAGATGGTGGGCAGGTACGCCTCCGGCCAGCGCCGGATACCGGGGATGGACGATCCCTCGGTGGGCTGCACGCCGACGATCTGCACCTCCGGGTCGCGCTCCTTCAGATAGCGCGACACGCCCATGATGGTGCCGGTGGTCCCCATCGCCGAGACGAAGTGGGTCACCGTACCCTCGGTGTCGCGCCAGATCTCCGGGCCGGTGCCGATGTAGTGGGCCTCGGGGTTGTCCGGGTTGCCGAACTGGTTCAGCACCCGGCCCTTGCCCTCGGCCTCCATGTGGTCGGCCAGGTCGCGCGCGCCCTCCATACTCTCCTCGCGCGAGACCAGCACCAGTTCGGCGCCAAAGGCCTTCATCGACGCGCGGCGCTCGGCGGACATGTTGTCTGGCATCACCAGGATCATGCGATAGCCCTTCATCGCCGCGACCATCGCCAGCGCGATGCCGGTATTGCCGCTGGTCGCCTCGATCAGCGTATCGCCGGGCTGGATGTCGCCGCGGCGCTCGGCCGCCTGGATCATGTTCAGCGCGGGCCGGTCCTTGACCGAACCGGCGGGATTGTTGCCCTCGAGCTTCACCAGCACGGTGGACGGCAGATCCGCCGCCATACGCTGCAGGCGCACCAGCGGCGTGTTGCCGACAAAGTGCTCGAGGGTCGGGAAGGATTCAGGGTGCAGGCGTTTCTTCATGCGCGCAGAGTATAACGACCGGGCCCCGTCCCTGCCCACGCACGCGACGGTCCGGCGTCGGGGCTTCCCATGGAGATTGCTTCGTCGCGTTGCTCCTCGCAATGACGCGAAGGGGGCATCGTCATCGCGAGGCGCGCAGCGCCGTGGCGATCGGTGTGACCGGGCCACCTGCGCAAGCCCATCTCGCAACCTCCCGGGTTCCTGCCTAAGATCGTGTCATGCTGGTACTGCTGGAATACCTGGTCGTCACCTTCCTGGCGGTGTTCGTGATCGTGAACCCGCTGACCACGGCGTTCATCTTCATGGCGATGCTGCCGCGCGCTTCGGAGGAGAAGCGCCGGGCGATCGCGCTGCGCTCGGTGAAGGTGGCCACCTCCCTGCTGTTCGCCTTCGCCCTGCTGGGCGGGGTGATCTTCCAGTTGTTCGGGATCACCCTGGCGGCGTTTCGTATCGCCGGCGGGATCATCCTGTTCGGTATCGCGATCGGCATGATCCGGCAGAAGGGGGCGACCGAGAAGGAGACCGCCGAAGAGGTGAAGGCCGACAAGGGGCACGTGACCGAGGACATCTCGGTGATCCCGCTGGCGATCCCGTTCATGAGCGGCCCGGGCGCGATCGCCACGGTGATGATCCTGACCAGCGAGGCCCCGACCGTCTATCACACGGGACTCGTGTTCCTCGGCGTGCTGGCCTGCATGGTCGCCTGCTACTACGCAATGGTCTATTCGCGCTATATCGTCCAGTACCTGGGCGATACCGGGAAGGACATCCTGACCAAGGTCTTCGGCCTGATCCTCGCGGTGCTGGCCGTGCAGTTCGTGATCAACGGCATCAGCGACGCCGCGATCGGCTTCATGCTGGATACGCAGATGCTGGACGAGACCGAGATCGAGGACCCGCGCATCCCGCCGCGCGACCACGACTGACCTGCCTCCCCCGCTACGATTGGGCGCTGGCGAGCCAGGCGCGCAGCGTGGCCACATCCACCGACGGGCCCAACAGCGCGGGACCGGCCAGAACGGTCGCCGGTTCGTCCGGCTCGCCGAACCCGTCCAGCACCGCCAGCGCGCCATCGAAGTCCTGTTCCCGGGTGTAGTCGTTGGTGGTGACCACCACCTCCAGCCCGGCGCCGCGCGCGGACCGGACGCCGTTGTCGGAATCCTCCAGGGCCAGACAGGCGCTGGCGGGCAGGTTCATCGCCTCCAGCGCATGGGTGAAGATATCCGGCGCGGGTTTCTTGGCCGGCACCACGTCCCCGGCGGAGATCACCTCGAAGCGGTACGGCCCCGCGCTCCCCAGCGTGGCCTCCAGCAACGCGGTCACGTTCTCGGGGGTGGTGGTGGTCGCAATGGCCAGACGCAGTCCTTCGGCCTCCGCCTCGTCCAACAGGCGGCGAACGCCCGGGCGCAACGGGATCGCGCCGGACTCCAGCATGGCCACGTAGTGACGCGTCTTGGCCGCATGCAGCTCGCGGATGCGGGCATCGATCCCCGGCTCCTCGAGGGCCTCGGGATGATCTTCCGACAGGTACTGGCGAATGCGTTCCTTGCCGCCGGTGACCCGCAGCAGTTCTCCGTAGCGCGCCACACTCCAGTCCCAGTCGAGGCCCGCCTCCGCGAACGCCTTGTTGAACGCCACCCGATGCCCGTCCCGCTCGGTGTCCGCCAGTGTGCCGTCGACGTCAAAGATCAGTGCCTGCAATTCCGCCATCGTGATTCCCGGTCCCTTCCCGTATCTCGCTGAAAACAGTGCCCCACCGCTCGCAGCCCCTGCAGGTCCGGAGGCGACCGGGCGCAAACCGTCATGGCACGGGACTTGCCCGCCCCGTCCGACTCTGGTACTAAGTGCGCCTCATTTTTCCAGCCGGAGAAAGCCCGCATGGCTGCAGACGAAAAGACCGACAAGCCCTCCACCCAGCACATGGTCGCCGGGGGCATTGCGCCCTACGAGCCGAAGCCGGACGAAGAGTACATGAATCCGGATCAGCTGGACCATTTCCGCAGCCTGCTGCGGGCATGGCGCCAGGAACTGGCGGAGGAAGTCGATCGCACCGTGGGGCACATGCGCCAGGACGCGGCCAACTTCGCCGATCCGGCCGACCGCGCCACCCAGGAAGAAGAGTTCGGCCTGGAACTGCGGGCCCGCGACCGCGAGCGCAAGCTGTCGAAGAAGATCGACGAGGCCCTGCGCAAGATCGAAACCCACGACTACGGCTACTGCGAGACCTGCGGCGTGGAGATCGGCATTCGTCGCCTGGAGGCCCGCCCGACGGCCACCATGTGCATCGACTGCAAGCAGCTCGACGAGATCAAGGAAAAGCAGCGCGCCTGATCCCGGCCGGGCCGTGACCCCCACGCCCGAACCGCAGTCCCCGGTCGACGGCTACGTCGGCCGGTTTGCCCCGACCCCTTCCGGCCCGCTGCACGCGGGCTCCCTGCTGGCCGCCGTCATCTCCTGGCTGGACGCCCGGAGTGCCGATGGCGAGTGGCACCTGCGTATCGACGACATCGACGCCCCCCGGGTTCGCCCGGGGGCAGCCGATGCCATTCTGCGCACCCTCGAGGCCTTCGACCTCGGCTGGGACGGACCGATTGTCTGGCAAGGCCAGCGCGGCCCCGCCTACCAGCGGGCCCTGGATACCCTGATGGACACCGACCGGGCCTTTCCCTGCGGGTGCACCCGCAGGGACCTGGCTACCCACGGCCGCCCTGGCTGGGAAGGCCCCGTCTATCCGGGCACCTGCCGCCACGGCCTGCCGCCCGGTCGCGAGCCCCGCGCCCTGCGCGCCCGCGCCAGCCGGCGCCAATGGACCATCGAGGACCGTTTTCTCGGTGCGGTCGCCTTCGATCTGGAGGCCCTGGGCAGTGACTTCGTCATCCGCCGCGCGGACGGCATCGTGGCCTACCAGCTCGCCACCGTGGTCGACGACCTCGACCTGGGCGTCACGCATGTGGTCCGCGGGATCGACCTGCTCGGCTCCACCCCGCGCCAGATGCAGCTTTACCAGGCGCTGGGACACCCCCCGCCGGCCTATGCCCACCATCCGCTGCTGGTCGCGCCCGGTGGCGACAAACTCGCCAAGGCCACGGGTGCCACGGGGATTCGAGCGGATGCGGCGCGGCACCACCTCGCCGACACCCTGGGGCAGATCGGACTCGCGCCTTCCGACCGGCAGGCCCCGGACGCGCCCGGTGCCCAGCTGGCCGAGGCCCTGGAACAGCTGCGACACCGGGCGCTCGCAGCATACCTGCCGCTGCGCGCCACGCTGCCCGGAGCCACCGCCGCGGTGTAGACTCGCCGCATGCTGTCCCGCCGCGCGCCAACCCGGAAGGCCCCGCAGGAACCCGTGCCCCGCAGCGGCCCGGCACGGGGGAACATCTGACCATGGACGCCCCGCGCGCCATCCTGATCGCCCTCCTCGGGGCCCTGCTGTTCCTGAGTCCGCTGGTGATCTGGGTCGCCCATCTGAGCCCCGCCTGGTGGTGGCCATTCGCCGCCTGGGCAATCTTCATCCTGGCCATCGCGGCCCTGAGCCGGGGCGGTCGCCGTGACCCTTAGCCTCGGCCTGCTCTATGCCGTGGGCGTGGCCTACCTGGCCCTGCTGTTCGGCATCGCCTTCCTGGCCGACCGCGTCCCCCGGGTCGGCCGGCTGGCGGCAAACAGCTGGGTCTTCAGCCTGTCGCTGGGGGTCTACGCGACCTCCTGGACCTTCTACGGCAACCTCGGCTTTCTGGCCGACCAGGGCTATCTGTACCTGACAATCTACCTGGGCGTAACCCTGGCCTTCGCCGCCACGCCCTGGCTGCTGCGCCCCATCCTGCGCGTGACCCGCGAACAGCAACTGACCTCGCTGGCCGACCTGTTCGCCTTTCGCTACCGCAGTCGCCTGACCGGACCGGTGGTGGCCCTGTTCATGCTGGCCGGCGTGCTTCCGTACATCGCCCTGCAGATCAAGGCGGTGGCCGAGTCCGCCGCGGTCCTGACCGCGGAAACCCCGCCCCACCTGCTCGCCCTGACCTTCAGCGCCACCATCGCACTGTTCGCGATCCTGTTCGGGGCCCGCCACATCGCCCCGCGCGAGAAGCACGCCGGCCTGGTGCTGGCCATCGCCTTCGAATCCATCGTCAAGCTGATCGCCATCCTCGGCATCGCGGCGGTGGCCCTGTACGCGGTGTTCGGCGGTTTCAGTGGCCTCGACGACTGGCTGGCCGCGCACCCCGAGGCGGTCGATGCGCTGTACGCCCCGGTACGCGAGGGTGGCTGGTTCGCGATGATGATTCTCGCCTTTGCCGCGGCCTTCCTGCTGCCGCGCCAGTTCCACATGCTGTTTACCGAGAACATCAACCCGCAGGCCCTGACCACCGCCGCCTGGGCCTTCCCGGCGTTCCTGCTGCTGCTGAACCTGCCGATGCCGATCCTCTACTGGGCCGGCGAGGCGGTCGGCCTCGGCATCTCGCCGAACTACTACGCCATCGGGATCGCCGGACTGCTGGAGTCGCCCAGCCTGGCGCTGCTGGTCTTTATCGGCGGCCTGTCCGCCGCCAGCGCCATGATGATCGTGACCACCCTTGCGCTGGCCCACATGGGGACCAACTACCTCTCGCCGCTGACCCGGCTGCACGAAGAGGAACGCAGCGCCAACATCTATACCCGCCTGCTCTGGGGGCGGCGCATCTGGATCGTGTTCATCATCGGACTGGGCTATGCCTTTTACGGCCTGTTGCAGGTGGTCGAGGGGCTGGCGCAGCTGGGGCTGATCTCGTTCGCCGCGGTGGCCCAGCTGCTGCCGGGCCTGATCGGTCTGATGCTGTGGAAACAGGCGACTCGGGTCGGCTTCCTGCTCGGACTGGCCGCAGGCATCGCCGGCTGGGCCTTCACCCTGGTGATGCCGCTATTGTCGGATGCCGGCATCGCCACCGGACTGCCGGACCCGCAACAGTGGCTGCTGGCCGGGATGCTGGACCCGTGGACCTTCGCCCTGATGCTGAGCCTGGGCATCAACGCCCTGCTGTTCGTGATCGGGTCGCTGCTGACCCGCCCCAACCGCGAGGAGATCGAGGCCGGCCGAGCCTGCTGCCCCAACGAGTCCACCGGGGCCGGGGCCGGCCTGCCCCTGGCTGGCGACGTGACCGAGATGGAAACCGCCCTGGCGGCCACCCTGGGGCCGGGTGCCGCGCATCACGAGGTCCAGCGCGCACTTGACGACCTCGGCCTGCCGCGGCACACGCGCTCGCGCAGCGACCTGCGCCACCTGCGCGAACGTATCGAGCGCAACCTGTCCGGTCTGCTCGGGCCGGTTCTCGCGCGCATGATCGTCGACCAGCACCTGCGCCTGGATGCCGCCGGACGCCAGACCCTCAGCGAGAGCCTGCGGCGCATCGAGGAGCAGCTGGAGACCCGTTCCCTGCCACTGTCCGGTCTGGCCGCCGAACTGGATGCCCTGCGCCGCTTTCATCGCCAGATCCTGCACGAGCTGCCGCTGGGGGTGGCCAGCCTGACCAATAGCGGCGAGATTACCGGCTGGAACCAGGCGCTGGCGCAACTCACCGGTGTGGCCACCGAGGACGCCGTGGGCCAGAACATCGGCCGGCTCGACAGCCCCTGGAGCGGCCTGCTGACGGCCTTCCTCGAGAGCCCGGACCGGCAGTGGTACAAGCTGAACGTGGATCTGCCCGCCGGCAATCGCCGCCTCAACCTGCACCGTTCCGAGCTGCAGGATGCCCATGGCCAGGTGGAGGGGCGCGTGGTCCTGATCGAGGACGTAACCGAGCGCGCCCAGCTCGAGTCCGAGATCGCCCACGGCGACCGCCTGGCCTCCATCGGCCGCTTTGCCGCCGGGGTCGCCCACGAGATCGGCAATCCGCTGACCGGGATCGCCTCGCTGGCCCAGACCCTGCCGCTGGAGGATGATCCCGACGAGATCCGCGGCATCGCCGACGACATCCTCGCGCAGACCCGGCGCATCAATGCGATCGTGCAGTCCCTGATCACCTTCGCCCACGCCGACGAGGGGCCGTCCGCGGGGCACTTCGAGACCATCGCGCTGGACGAGCTCCTGGCCGAGGCCATTCGCCTGACGCGCCTGGCCGGGCGCAAGGACCTGCAGTTCTCCACCATGGGCCTGGAGGGGCTGCATGTCCGCGGGTCGCATGCCACGCTGCTGCAGGTCTTCATCAACCTGCTGACCAACGCCGAGCAGGCCTCGCCCGAGGGTTCCACGGTCGTGATCGCCGCGCGCGTCCATGGCCGCCACATCCAGATCACCATCGACGATGCCGGCCCCGGGATCGACGAATCCAGTCTGGAGCGCCTGTTCGAGCCCTTCTTCACCACCAAGCCGGCCGGTCAGGGCACCGGCCTGGGCCTGCCGGTGGCCTACAGCATCGTGCGCGACCACGGTGGTACCCTGATGGCCGCCAACCGCCCCGAGGGTGGGGCCCGATTCCTGCTCATGCTGCCGCACCAAGACCGATGACCCGCATCCTGCTCGTAGACGACGAAGCCCCGATCCGCCGCGCCGTGCGCCGGTTCCTGGAGCATCACGGCTTCGAGGTCGGCGTTGCCGAGAACCTGGCCGAGGCGCGCGCCCTGGCCGCGGCCGACCCCTACGACCTCCAGCTGGTGGATCTGCGCCTGCCGGACGGCGAGGGCATCGAGCTGCTGCCCGAGTTCACCCGCTCGCCCACGGTCATCATGACCAGCTACGCATCGGTCCCCTCGGCGGTGAACGCGATGAAAGAGGGCGCGGCCGACTACATCGCCAAGCCCTTCGACCACGACGCCCTGTTGCTGACCCTGCGCGCCGCCCTGCGCGAACGCGAGGCGCGCGACCGCCTCCCGCCCGAGCCGCCCGACGCCGGGACCGAAACCCTCAGTCACCCGGGCCTGGGCCTGATCGGCGACAGCCCCGCGATGCAGCGGCTGCGCGACCAGATCCGGCGCGTGGCGGCCACGCACTCCACCGTGCTGCTGCGGGGGGAATCCGGCACCGGCAAGGAGCTCGCCGCACGCGCCCTGCATGAACTGAGCCCGCGCGCCGGGGGGCCCTTCGTGGCCGTCAACTGCGCCACCATCCCGGAGGGCCTGGTGGAGGCCGAGCTGTTCGGGCACGCCCAGGGCGCCTACACCGGGGCGGTCAAGGCCCGCACCGGCCTGATCCAGAGCGCCCATGGCGGCACCCTGTTCCTGGACGAGATCGGCGAACTCGCGCCGGCGGCCCAGGCGCGCCTGCTGCGCGTGCTGCAGGACGGCGAGATCCGTCCGGTGGGCGCCAACGAGAATCAGAAGGTCGACGTGCGCCTGCTGGCCGCGACCCATCGCGATCTGGAGGGCATGATCGAGGATCAGGCCTTTCGGGCCGACCTCTACTACCGCCTGCGGGTACTGGAGCTGGCGATCCCGCCCCTGCGCGAGCGGCGCGAGGACATCCTGCCGCTGGCGCAGCATTTCCTCGAGGGGCTGGCCGGATCGGGAACGGTCCCCCGCCTGACGCAAGCGGCGCGGGATGCCCTGGAGGCCCAGGACTGGCCGGGCAACGTGCGCGAACTGGCCAATGCCCTGGAGCGCGGATGGGTCCTCTGTCCCGATGGACACATCGCGCCGGAGCACATGGGCCTGGAGGCCCCGGACGCCGGCGCGGCCGGGGAACACCCCAACCCGGCCTTCCCGACGCGCCGCAAGCCCCGGGGCTCGAGCCTGAACGAGTACTTCCGCCAGTTCGTGCAGGAGAACCAGGACCGCATGACCGAAACGGAACTCGCGCGGGCGCTGGGCATCAGCCGCAAGACACTGTGGGAACGCCGTCAGCGCGAAAATCTGCCGCGACCACGCACCTGAACCCGCCGCTGTGGCCGAGGCCCCCGAGTTCCGACGAGTCTTCCTCGCCCTGTGGCCCGACACGGCCACACGCGAACGACTGGATCGGCTGGGACGCACCCTGGATGGTCCCGGCCGTCCGATCCCGCCCGAACATCTGCATCTGACGCTGGCCTTCGCCGGCACAGTTCCCGCCGGGCAGGCCGATTGCCTGGCCGGTCACCTCGGGAGCCTCGCCAGCGACCCACTGGAACTGACCCTGGACCGACTGGGGCACTTCGCGCGGCCGCGCATCACCTGGGTCGGCCCCGACGATCCGCCGGCGGCCCTCCTGGACCTCGCGGATCGGGCCCATGCCCTCTGCCGGGAGTGCGGCATCGACACCGGCCCGCCCCGCCCGTTCCGGCCTCACGTTTCGCTGCGCCGCCACGCGGCGCCGCCCGCCCGGGAGCGGATCGAAACGCCGCTGTACTGGGCGACGGACACGATTGCCCTGATCGAGTCCGGCCGCGACGGGCATCCCGGGCCCTACCGCATCCTCGCCCGGACGTAAGGCGGGCCCGCTTCGGGCCCTCCCGGACGAAGCGCGATGTCCCGGGCCGCCGCGATCAGTCCACCGGCGGGAGATTGCCCGTTTCTGCCGGGTCCGCCGGCTCTGCCGGATCGGCGGGTTCGGCCGGGCGGTTACCGGTGTCCGGCCGCGTCGGGGTCTGGTCCCCCAGCGGAGGCGCATCCGCGCCGCGGGGCTGACGCTGCTGGCCCAGCGGCGGCGCGTCCTGGGGCTGCCCCTGTCCTTGCGGCTGCCCCTGGCCACCGGGCGGCTGGCCCTGCCCCTGAGGCGCGGTCGGCGCGCCGCCCTGACCGGGGGCCGGCTGACCACCGCGCTCCATCTGGCCCGGGGCCTGCTGTCCCTGGCCCGGCGGCTGGCCGGGTGCCTGCTGTGGATGCCCTGGGGGCATGCCCTGACCACGCTCCTGGCCCTGGCCGCGCGGCATACCCTGACCGTGCTCCTGGCCCTGGCCGCGCGGCATGCCGCCGTGCCCCGGGGTGTCCTGCCCGCCCGCCGGAGGGGCACCCCGCTCGGCGGGGGGTGTACCCTGGCCCATGCCCCCCTGCTGGCCGCCTTGCTGCGCCTGGGCATGGGCCGTTCCCACGGCGAAGAGCGAGCCAAGGGCAATGATCAATGCGGTACTGCGAAACCGGGTCATGGGAAACTCCTTGCGGCCGTGAAGCCATTGGTTCAGGCCCCCGGTGATAGCAGCCGAGCCCCGCGCCCCCCAAGGCGCAGGGGCGAGTTCCCGGGCATTTCGTGAAGTACTTCACTGCATGGAGGCTGCCTGACTGCCCCGCCGGATCAATTCTTCAAGGCGACGGGCACAGTAAACATCAGCAATCCGTAGTCCGACTCGTACTGTTCCTTGAACCGGGCCGCGATCCGCTCGCACAGCTCCGACGAGGCCACGACCTCCAGCTTGATGTTGCCGCCGGCCCGCCAGTTGCCCCGGCGCTTGCCGTGCCGGCCCCAGCCGCGTGCGTCGGTCACCGTGTAGCCGGCCGCCCCCATGGCGCGTACCTCGTCGATCAGCATCTCCTCCAGGATCGCCTCGGCCACCACCGTCAGCAGGTACATGTCATCGCCTTGCATCGAGCTAGCCTCCGAGCGAATAAAGGGTCTGGGCCATCCAGAAATACAGCGGAACGCCCAGGAAGATATTGAACGGGAACGTCACACCCAGCGAGGCCCCGATCGACAACGCGGGGTTGGCCTTGGGCACGGCAATGCGCATCGCGGCCGGCGCCGCGATGTACGACGCACTGGCATACAAGGTGGCCAGCAGCAGCGTGCCCCCCAGGCTCATGCCCAGGCCCCATCCGAGAAGGATCCCGAGGATCGCGGAGACGATCGGCATGACGATCGCAAAGACGATGAGGAACAGCCCGTACTGGCGGACATCCGCGATGCGGCTGGAGGCCACCAGCCCCATCTCCAGCAGGAACAACGCCAGCACCCCCTTGAACAGATCAAAGAACATCGGCTCCAGCGGTTCGATGTGCACCGGGCCGGCAATGAACCCGATCACCAGACCACCGGCCAGCAGGAAGATGCTCTTGCCGAAGAAGACCTCGTGCAGGGTCTTGCCCCAGCGGGTCGGGCCCTTGCTGCCCATGCGCGCCAGCAGGATCCCGATGATCAGCGCCGGCATCTCCAGGAGAACGAGAAACACCACCATGTGGCCCTCGTAATCGAGATCGCGGGACGCCAGGAACGCGACCGCCACGGAGAAGGTCACCACCGAGACCGAGCCGTAATGCGCGGCAATGGATGCGGAATCCGCCCGCGGCATGCGCCCCAGCCAGCGCAGGACGGGGAACGCCATCAGCGGGATCAGCGAGCCTGCGGCCAGCACCGCCAGCCCGGGCAGCAACAGCGGCAGGAGCTCGCTCTCGGCCAGCTTTACCCCACCCATCAGTCCGATCGCCAGCAACAGGTAGATCGACAGGGCCTCGTAGATCGCCATCGGGATCTTCAGATCCGACTTGGCCAGCCCCGCGACCGCCCCGAGCAGGAAAAACAGTACGACCGGATCGAACGCCATGGCCCCTCCCCCAGGGAACATTGCGCTCTGCTCCCCTGACAACCCGGCGCTCAACGCGCCACATGGACGAGTGCATGCTACCGCGCCGCCCTCTTTCGCCCAAGCACCAAACCGCGCATGCTGGAAAAAAGCGCGCTCGGAGGGACACCATGGCACGCCGAATCCTGATCCTTCAGGGCCATCCCGATCCAGCCGGCGGACACCTCGACCACGCCCTGGCCGATGCCTGCCGCGAGGGCGCGGAGCAGGCGGGCCGCCCCGTCGAGGTCCTGAACATCGCGCAGCGCGACTTCCCGCTGCTCCATAATCAGGCCGAATTCCTCGACGAGACCGTGCCCCCGGCCATCCTCGAGGCCCAGGAGGCAATCGAGGCCGCAGACCACCTGCTACTGATCTACCCGCTGTGGCTGGGCGACATGCCGGCAGTGGTGAAGGGCTTCCTCGAACAGGTGTTCCGGCCCTCCTTTGTGGCCGATGGCGACATGAACCGGCTGCGCCACACCCGCCTGCAGGGTCGCTCGGTCCGCATCGTGGTCACCATGGGCATGCCAGCGCTGGCCTATCGCTGGTTCTACCGCGCCCACAGCCTGAAGAGCCTGGAACGCAATGTGTTCCGCTTCTGCGGCTTCGGGCCGGTGCGCCACACGCTGATCGGCCAGAACGGGGGCGATGCCACGACACGCCAGCGCTGGCTCGACCACCTGCGCGAACTGGGCCGCCAGGCAAAGTAGGCAGCCCGCGTCACGGGATCATTGCCGGCCTCGGTAGCGGTCACCCGTGTTTCCTTGTTTTTCCCGTCGGCCTTCTAAGCTCGGGGGAAACCTCAGCGAAAATTCCGCGACCGGAGGCCGCCATGTACAGAATCATCGCGGGGCTCGCCATGGGCCTGGTACTCGTCCCCGGGCTGGCCGCAGCGCAGGACTCCGGACCCGTGCTCGACCCCAGCGGGGTCAACCCGGGCTGGGTGGAACCACCCGAGTGGTTCAAGCTCTCGTTCCTCGACCTGCAGGAAGACGTCGAGGAGGCCGCCGCCGAGGATCGCCGGGTGCTGCTCTACTTCCTGCAGGATGGCTGTCCCTACTGCGAACGGCTGGTGCGCGACAACTGGGGCCAGCGTGAGATCGCCGACCTGACCCGGACACACTTCGACGTGATCGCCATCAACATGTGGGGCGACCAGCCAGTGACCGACCTGGAGGGCAACGAGACTACCGAGCGCCGCATCGCCGAGGATTTGCGGGTGCAGTACACCCCGACCCTGATCTTCCTGGACGAGCAGGGCGATCAGGTGATTCGCGTCAATGGCTACTACCCACCCCACCAGTTCCGGGCGCTGCTGGAATGGGCCGGAAAGGGCCTCGAAGACGAGATGAGCGCGAGCGAATACTACGCCCGCCTCGACCCGCCGGAGGCCAGCGGCGAGCTGCACGACCAGCCCTTCTTCCTGGATCCGCCGGACAACAACCTGCAGACGATCGCCCGCGAGTCCGATCGCCACCTGCTGGTCCTGTTCGAGCAGCCACACTGCCCTGCCTGCGACGAATTGCATCAGGACATCTTCCCGCAGGAGGCGACCCTGGAACAGGTCGAAAACCTGGACGTCGTCCGCCTCGACCGCTATTCGGAGGAGGACCTGATCGCACCGGACGGCCAGGTCACCACCCCGCGCGACTGGGCCCGCGACCTCGATGTGAAGTACAGCCCCGCCTTCGTCTATTTCGACAGCGATGGCGAAGAGGTCTTCCGCGCGGACGCCTATTTCCGGGCCTTCCATGTACAGTCAGTGATGGAGTACGTGCACTCCGGGGCCTACCGCGAACAACCCAACCTGCAGCGCTTTATCCAGGCACGCGCCGACCGGCTGTACGAGGAAGGCGTGGAGGTCGAACTCTGGTAGGGACGCGCCGGCCCGATTGCGGCGGCCAGGGCAGACCGGCGCTCAAAGCGTCTGCTGCAGAACCGACATCGGCTGCGGTCGACCAAAAAGGTAGCCCTGCGCATAGTCGCAGCCCAGCTCGCGCAGGATATCGGCCTGTTCCCGGGTCTCCACGCCTTCGGCGAGGACGGCCAGGTCCATCGCCCGGGCCATGCTCACCACTGCGGTAGCAATCTCCCGATCCGCCGCGTCTTCCGCCAGATCCTGGACCAGAGAGCGATCCAGCTTCAGCTTGTGGATCGGCAGGCGCTTGATGGTCGCCAGATTCGAGCAACCGGTGCCGAAATCGTCCACCGCGACCCGGCCACCCTCGGTCCCCAGCTGCAGCAACACGCGATACAGCTCCTCGGGGCTCTGCGACAAGGCACTCTCGGTCAGTTCGAACTCGATGCGATCCACCGCAACGTGGTGCGACCTGGCGATCCCGCTGAGCACAGCCGCAAAATCCGGCTGCCCCTCCAGCGCGGGGCGCACCTGCAACGGGGATACGTTCACGGCAAACGACAGGCTGTCGCAGTCGCAGGCAAGCGGCTCCGAGGACAGCAGCGCCACTTCGCGCATGGCCTGCTCGAATACCCCGATGCCCAGCTCCTCGATCAACCCGGAGCGTTCCGCCAGCGGGATGAACACATCCGGCCGGACGAAACTCCCGTCCGGGCGCTGCCAGCGCGCCAGCGCCTCCAGCCCGACCACCCGTCCGGAACCCAGCTCCACCTGCGGCTGCCAGTCGAGGGTGATCCGGCCTTCCGCGATGGCAAGGCGCAATTCCGAGGTCAGCCGCACCCGTTCCACGAACCGGTCATAGCCCGACGCGGAAAAGAACCGGTAACCGGAATGAGGGTCCGCCTTGGCCTCGTACAGGGCGTTGTCCGCCGCCATCAGCAGGCTTTCGGCGCTGTCCGCATCATGCGGAAACAGGGCGATCCCAATGCTGGCCGAGGTGCGCACCGCATCGCCGGTCGCCGCCAGTGCGAATTCGCGATTGACCCCCTCGAGCACCCGCTGGACCACCCCGCTCACGGAATCCGTGTCATCGCAGTCCGGCAGCAGCAGGGTGAACTCGTCACCGCCGAACCGCGCCACACTGTCCACCTCGCGCACCGCGCTGCGCAGCGCGTCGGCGACATTCCGCAGCAGCTCGTCACCGGCCGCATGCCCGCGCGTGTCGTTGATCTCCTTGAAACCATCCAGGTCCACGAACACCACCGCCAGGCCCTTGCCGTCCCGCCGGGCATCGCGCAGGCCCTGCTCCAGGCGATCCATGAACAACTGCCGGTTCGGCAGACCGGTCAGGGCATCGTGATAGGCGAGATAGCGCAGCCGCTCGCGCATCTCGAGATGCCGGGTGGTGTCCGAAAACACCCCGACAAAATAGTGGATCTCGTCGTCCTCGCCTCGAATCGCGTTGATGTGCAGCCATTCCGGGTACACCTCGCCATCCTTGCGGCGGTTCCAGATCTCGCCTTCCCAGGCATCGGTCTGCTGCAGGCTCTGCCACATCGCGGCGTAGAAGGCCGGGTCCTGTACGCCGGAGTGGAGGAGCGCGGGTGTCTCGCCCACCGCCTCCTCGCGCGACCAGCCGGTGGTGCGCTCGAAGGCGGGGTTCACCTGGACAATGCGCTGGCGGGCATCGGTGACCATGATGCCCTCGCTGGTGGAGTCGAACACGGCGGCGGCGATCCGCTTCTGCTCCAGCTCGTGGCGGTAATCCTCCAGCAGGGCCTCCAGGTCCCGGCGTTGCTGCTGCTCGCGATGCATCAGCGCATCCGCGATCGAAAGCCGCGATACCACGCCCGCGAAGGCACCGTCTTCATCGCCCACCGCCAGATAATCCACCCCGCGTCGGTCCATCTCCCGCAAGGCATCACCAAGCGGCAGATCATGCGGTGTGGGAGGATCAGCGCGCTGTACAAGCAGGTCGGCGAAGATCCGCTTGGGGAACAGCGCCGCCGCCCGTCCGGTCACCAGGCCCCGGTACTCGCCCTCCTCGCCCATCACCACAAACACCGCGTGCTCCCCCGTACGGGCCACGATGTCGAAGCAGTCGAAGGCATCAACCCGCCGCGCGCGCGAGTCGATGCATTCCAGGAGCCCCAGTTCATTCATGCCCTATCGCTCCATTTCCAGATCCACCTCCACCTGGAGGTCCAGCTGGATGATCTCGTCGGCCCCCATCAGCGGCTTGATCTCCCCGAGCACGAAGCGACGCACCTGGTCCTCCGGAATCTTGCGCAGGATCGAACTGCGGACCAGGATGTCGCCGATCACGTCATCCTCGATCTCCACATGCCCGAACGAGCGCACCGACAACAGCTCCAGCGCCCGACCCACCGCCACATGCCCGATCGGAGACTCGCGCCCCAGGACCAGGCCGTCATCGATCGGCGGCAGCACGAATTCCCGCAGACTCGCCCGGATCCGGTGGCGCCGCTGATAGCGTTCTTGCGAGGACATTGCCCGACCTCCATGCATTTGCGAAAAATCGCTTGTCGGCTATCGCACCGATCCAGCGCATGGATGGACACGCACTCCTCGGCCAGCGGTCCAGGGCGCCGCGAACACCCTGCAGTGCCCAGGGAAACCCCGCACCGGCAGGAGTACGCCCTGCGTCCTAACCCGAACTCGGCAGGATCCGCGGGAGGTTCACCACAAACGCCCCGCCACCCAGCGCGCCATTATTGCGCAGCTCGACAAAACCTGTATGCGATAGATCATATAAACGCGAATCGTCGTCACCCCCGCCCGCCGGGGGGTTGCCGTGCAACTGGGCGACCACCGCGCAGAAATAGAGCCCCAGCCCGGTACGGCCCGCCGAACGATCCAGCACCCCCTGCTGGTCCGCATCGCGACGCCCCAGCATGGCCTCGGGAAACCCGGGACCGTCGTCCTCGATGCCAATGCGCAGCCAGTCGGCATCACGCGTCGCGCTCAGCAGGATGTGGCCAACGGTGTAGCATATCGTATTGGTGATCACATTTTCCAGCAGCCCGCCCATCAGTTCGGCATCCAGGGGCCAGATCAGGTCCTCGTCGCAGTCGATCTCGCAGACCACGCCGCGATAGTCCATCAGCGGTTTCTGGCGCAGGGCCTGTTCTTCCAGCAGGTCATACACCGGCGTGGGGGCAAACTGGGGGGTATAGAAGCCTTCGTTGCGGCGGTACAGGGTGAGCAACTGCACCAGGGTGTCGTTGACGCGCTGCGCCTCGTACTGCAGGTGGATCAGGCGCTCGCGCTCGCAGCGGCACTCGCCGGTGTCCGGATCCACCAGATCGGAGATCGTATTGATGACCGCGTTCAGTGAGCCCTTCATGTCGTGGATGCCGATCGCCATCAGCGTGTTGAAATCCACTCGGTTCACATTGCCTCCTCCGCCTTCCTGCGATTACCCGCCAGGGGACCCAACGCCCCTCGCGATGAACGTCCGCGTCGGGATGGTCCTTCCGTTCAGGCCGCCACGCTGCCCCGCGCCCTGACGCCGCTTCGCCAGCAGGGCCGGCTCCCGGATGCCCCGGTGCACCGACCGGGGCCCAGCCGCAGCGGGACTCGATCCAGATCGCCACCCCGAGCCTGGATGACCCGATACACACCGGTCACGACTGCACCCCGAGTGCCTCCAGCACGCGCTGGAGCGGTTTGCGGACCGGTTCCGGCATCGCCTCGTCGGGGAGCGCCTCCAGCTCGCGCAGGGCACTGTCCCTCTCGTCACTCGCCCCGCCGGCGGCCAGCCGCAGGCGGGCCAGCACCGAATACCAGGCGCGTTCCGGATGACTGGCGAAATCCCGGTCCAGGTCGCGGATCGCCTGACGTGCGTTGCGGCTGGCGCCGCTGGCGATCAGCGCTGCGATACGACCCGCCGCATCGGCGGGATGGGACTGGCCCATCTGGCGGGCAATGCGGATCGCGCGCCGCCAGGCCTGCAGGGCCAGCTCGGCATCGCCGTGCACCAGGGCCAGCTCGCCCAGGAAGCGCTGCCGGGCCAGCGACTTGGGGGAACGCTCCGCCGCAATGCGCAGGACCTCCATGGCCTCGGGACCGTGACCCTGCCGCTCCAGCAGACGGGCCAGGTGGTCGTGGGCAGGCATGAACTGCGGGGTCTCGCGCATCACCTCGCGATACCCGGCCTCGGCCGCCTCGGCATCCCCGGCCTGTGCATCCAGGTCGGCCAGCAGCACCCCCGCCCAGGCCGGCCGCGAATCCTCCCAGGAGGCCGTCGCAGCTTCACGGGCCAGGGACAGGTCGCCAGTATTCCAGGCCCAGAGCGCCCGCAGGCGCAGCAGGTCGGCCACGCGACCCTCGCCGTCCCGAAGCATGCGGCCTGCCTCGCGGATCGCGCCCTCCAGATCGCCGAGGCGCAGGAACGGATCGAGATGCTTCAGGGCCTGCTTGCGGCGCAGCCCGCGCGCCAGCCGGACCGCCAGCAGGTCCTTGCTGAACGGTTTCGACAGGTAGCCATCCGGCATGCTCTCGACCGCCCCCATCACCATGTCGCTGGTGGTCTCCGCCGTCACCATGATGAACAACGTCGAGAGGTCGATCAGCCGGCGCTCGCGCACCACATCCAGCACCTGCTGGCCATCCAGGCCCTCGCCCAGGTTGTAGTCGCACAGCACGATCTCGTAGCGGCGGCGCTGCATCTTGTCGACGGCATCCTCGCCGTCCACCGCCATGTCGATGTCCTCGTAGCCCGCAGTCAGCAGCATCTGCCGCAGGGTGCTCCGCATGTTATGGAAATCATCCACCACCAGGACCGGCATCCGAGCCTGGCCCCCCAGGGGTGCATTCCCCACAGCATTGCCAATGGTTGTACGTGTCATGCGTACCAGTCTGGCGCAGAGCTGGCGATTTGCCCAGCATCGGGGCGTGCGCGTCGACGCAGGACAGCGTCCGGGGGTTCCTCGGTCAACACGCCCCGGCCAGTGACGCACTTTTCCGCTGCACGGGCACGCGGCAGAGGCAGCGCGCAATCAGTACACTCGCAGCAACTCCTGTTCGGCGGCGCTGCGTGAACCACAACGACCACCCCCTGAACGAAGTACCGGAGCTCAGCCGCAAGGGCTTCTGGTCGATAACCGTGGTGCTGTTCGGGTTCACCTTCTTCACCTCGACCCTGTGGGCTGGCGGCTCCCTGGGGCTGGCCTTCGATTTCGGCGAACTGATGCTGGTCATCGCGCTGGGCAACCTGTTGCTGGGCACCTACGCGGCGCTGCTCGCCTACATCGGGTGCAGGAGCGGGCTGCATACGGTACTCATGGGGCGCTTCTGCTTTGGCGAATGGGGCAGCAAGCTCTCCGACATCTTGCTGGCCTTTACGCAGATCGGCTGGTACGCGTGGGGAACGGCCACCGTCGCGCTGATCCTCGTCGAGACCACCGCGCTACCGGAAACGCTGGAAACCACCCTGATGGTGCTGTTCGGCTTCGCCTTCTGTATCACTGCGATGGTCGGCTACCGGGGTCTCGACTGGCTCTCCCGCGTGGCGGTACCGGTCATGCTGGCGTTCGTCCTGATCACGCTGCTCACCGGCATCGGCGAGGCGGGTGGCCCCGCCAGCCTGCTGGGGCTTGAATCGGCGACGCAGATGGATTTCGGCGCCGCCCTCACCATCGTGATCGGCACCTTTGTTGGCGGTGCAACCCTCGCCATCAACTGGACCCGCTTCGCCCGCACCCCGCGCATTGCGGTCATCGCGACCCTGGCGGCCTTCGTGCTGGGAAACGGACTGATGGTCCTGACCGGCGCACTCGGCGCCCTGATCTACCACGAGGCCGACATCGTCCACGTCATGCTGGCGCAGGGCTTCGTGACGATCACGGTACTGATGCTCCTGCTGAACATCTGGAGCACCCAGGACAACACCATCTACAACTTCGGCGTGGCCGGCTGCAATCTGCTGCGCACCCAGCGCCGGCGGCTAGTCACCGTGCTCGGGGCCGCGATCGGCACGGCGCTCGCGGTCGCCGGGATGCATGACTATCTAGTGCCGTTCCTGATCCTGCTGGGGACCTTCATCCCGCCGCTCGGCGGCGTGATCGTCGCCGACTTCTGGCTGCGCCATCGCGGGCAGTACCCCCGCCTGGACTCGGCCCGCCTGCCCGGGCTCTACTGGCCCGGGCTGCTGGCGTACGCGGCGGGATCCGCCGCGGCGTACTACGCACCCGTGGTACCTCCTCTGCTGGGCGTGATAGTGGCAACGGCTGCCTACGCCGTCCTGATGGCTCCCGCCTCGCCCGCCGCGTGGCGCCCGCGCCAGGGAAGTGCGGATTAGAGCCTGATCAAAGCCCTGGCAGATCCGGGCTCGGCGGCGTTGGCGGTTCGGGGAGATCGGACGGGTCCGGCAACGGCGCGTCGTCCGGGGACGGCGGCGAGGACGGCTCTGGGGCCCGCGGGAGATCGGGACGCGGGTCGCCACGGCGCTGCCCGGGCGGGGTGCCGCCATGGCCGGGCGGCAGGTCACCCGCAGCCGGCGTGTCGCCACTGGCGCCCGGGGCGCCCGTCGGCGGGCCGCCCGCCGGCTGCGCCTGGACACTGCCGAACGCCAGGAGGGCGCTCACGAACGAGGCCTGCATCAAGGAACGCAAGGGGGGCTTCATGCCACACACTCCTTTTGTGGTTGCCTGACCCTGGGGCGGTCGTGCGGGCCCATGGTTCCCGGCGGCATTCGGCTCTGCCAAGGCCGTCACACCATGGACCAGCGTTTCGCTATCCCTGTACCACCAGCTGCTGGAACAGCCCACCCAGGATCACCAGGGCGAAGCCCGCGTACAGGCCGGCGACGACGTCGTCCATCATGATCCCGTGGCCGTCCTGCCACTTGTGATCGAAGTAGTTCGCCGGCCAGGGCTTGAGGATGTCGAAGATCCGGAATAGCAGGAAGCCGACGACCACCCACATCAGCCCGGCCGGGGCAAAGGCGAGCGTGATCAGCATGCCCGCCCATTCGTCCCAGACGATACCGGGGTGGTCGTGCACCCCCAGTTTGCGAGCACTCTCGCCACAGATATGGAAGCCGGCCATCACCACGATCACGGTGATCGCGATATAGGCCCATTCGGGGAAATTCATGATCGCGAAGTACAGCACCAGCGCACCCAGCGAGCCGGTGGTGCCCGGCGCCCAGCGCGACAGGCCGCTGCCGAAGCCGAAGGCCAGCAGGTGGATCGGATCGCCGAATACGGTCTTCGCCGATGGCATCTGCGGCTTGCGGCTCTTCTGCTCCGTCATGGCTACCCTGTCCCTAGTGTTCTTCGGTGTCCGCGAAATGATCGTGCCCCGCCCGCGTCACGTCCAGTCGCCGCCCGTCCGCGTCCTCGACGACCACCTCATGGCCGGCGGTGCATTCCCCGATCACGGTGAGCGGCGTATCCACGCTGAACGCAAGAAGGTCCAGCGATTCCCCAGCCGGGAGGGCGAACAGCAGCTCGTAGTCCTCGCCACCGCCAAGCGCGTAGTCACGCGCCTGCGCGTCCGGAATCTGCGCCAGTAACGAGTCCCGGGGAACGGCGGGCCAGTCGATCCGCGCGCCACAACTGGAGGCGGCACACAAATGCCCCAGGTCCGCCAGCAGGCCATCGGAGATGTCGATCGCCGCCCGCGCCCGGTTGCGCAGCGCGCGCCCCAGTCCGAGTCGGGCCCGGGGCCAGAACAGCCGTTCGCAGGCGGGCTCCTCGGCATGCACTGCGGCCGTGCCCGCAGTGCGGCGGCGGGTCTCGTGGGACAGGCCGAAGCCCGCCCCGCCCAGCGCGCCCGAGACCACCAGACGATCACCGGGTCGGGCCCCCTGACGCCGCAGGGCCTGCCCCGCCGGCACCTCCCCCAGGACCGTCACGCTGATCGCCAGCGGCCCGCGGTTGGTATCGCCGCCCACCAGCGGGATCCCGGCCTCTTCGGCCAGCGCCAGGAAACCCTGACTGAAGCCCTCCAGCCAGTCATGGTCGACCCGTGGCAGGGTCAGCGACAGCAGCGCGCCCAGCGGCTCGGCCCCCATCGCCGCCAGATCGCTGAGGTTGGAGGCCAGGGCCTTGTGGCCGAGGCTCGCCGGTGGATGATCGGGAAAGAAGTGGGTGCCCTCGACCAGGGTATCCACGGTGGCCACCAGCTCGTGCCCGCCCCGCACACCCAGCACCGCGGCATCGTCGCCAATACCCAGCCGCACGCCGTCGGCGGGCGCACGGGCCGCCGACGGCGCACCGAAATAGCGCTGGATCAGGTCGAACTCGGAGTCGGTGCCGGCCATGGCCGTGCTGCGGAGCCGCGCGAGATCAGCGCGGCGTGGCGCGCTCGGGACCGCGCAGCTCGGCGGAGAGCCGGTCCAGCACACCGTTGATGTAACGATGCGACTGCTCCGCACCGTAGCGCTTGGCCAGGCCCACGGCCTCGTTGATCACCACGCGGTAGGGCACCTCGATACGCTCGGCCAGCTCCCACTGACCCAGCCACAGCAAGGCATGCTCCACCGGGTCGAGCTGGTCCAGCGGGCGGCCAAGGTACGGCTCCATGCGGGCATCCAGGGCCTCGCGGTCGCGGGTCACGCCGATCAGCAGTTCGCGGAAATACTCGGCATCCGCCTTCGCGTGTTCCTCGTCGTCACGGAACTCG
Organism: Thioalkalivibrio sp. ALE28; assembly: GCF_000377425.1. Lineage (NCBI taxonomy): Bacteria > Pseudomonadati > Pseudomonadota > Gammaproteobacteria > Chromatiales > Ectothiorhodospiraceae > Thioalkalivibrio > Thioalkalivibrio sp. ALE28. Next base: position 71,857 of record NZ_KB898106.1, read on the forward strand.
GCCAGGATGTCCTTGGGGTGGGCGCCGGTCATCTGCCAGGAGTACAGCGCCTGCATGGCGCGACGCCGCGCGAACGAGCGCGCGTGGCGCGCCCGCTGTTCGGGCGTGCTGCGCGGGCGCTTGCCGCGTGCGCCGCCCGCGCCCTTGGCGGCGGGACGGTCGGGTTGGGAGGGATTGCCAGGTTCGGTCACGTCGGTTTCGTGCTCGTGCTCGCTCAGGCGCCGCCGCGCAGCTGGCGCATCAGGCTGACCATCTCGATCGCGCCCATCGCGGCATCCGCGCCCTTGTTGCCGGCCTTGGTGCCGGCGCGTTCAATTGCCTGCTCGATGGAGTCCGTCGTCAGAACACCGAAGCTGATCGGCAGGTCCTCGGCCATCTGCACCTGGGCCAGGCCCTTGGCCGCCTCGCCGGCGACGTAGTCGAAATGCGGGGTGGAGCCACGGATCACGCAGCCCAGGGCAATGACCCCATCATACTGCCCGGAACGCGCCATCGCCTGCGCCGCCAGCGGCAGCTCGTAGGCCCCCGGCACACGGGCGATGGTCAGATTCTTTTCCTGCACGCCATGGCGCTTCAGGGTATCCACTGCGCCTTCCAGCAGGCGCTCGACGATCAGGCTGTTGAAACGCGCCAGCAGCAGGCCATAGCGATGGTCGGCGGCGTCGGTGAATACGCCTTCCAGGGTCTTGATGTCGTGCATGGTTTCATTCCGATTGAGACGGAGACGAGGCGGCCGTTCGGGGCCGACCCGCGGGGCCGAGTTGCAAAGGCCGCCTAGTGTAGCACCGCGAACCCGCGCGGTAGAGCGCGCCCGCACGAATCGCGCAGCCGCCCGCCTGCCATGGCGCTGACTGGACCTGCATTTGGCGCCGGTATGCTCAGTGGCGTCGGCCCGGCGTCCTGGCCGATCATGGCGGACCCTTGTTCATCGCTCGGTGGTTGACGGTCCCTTCGTTAGGTCGCCTGCCTCGTGGTGGCTGGTCTGGGTTCGGCATCCGGTGTTTACGTGCTTTCGGTCTACATACTGCCGTGCGCTGACTCGCCAGCGCGCCCCGAGGCACTTTCTTGCTTGCCCAAGAAAGTGAACCGCCCCGGGTTTCCCGGAGACCCGTTGGTTTGGGTCACGCTGCACGAACGGACCCCTGAACTTGTTGATGGTACTGCGCTTCGATGATTGCCGGCGGTCGATACCCGTTGGATTCCAACAGGCGTCGCCGGTTGAACCAGTCGACCCACTGGAGCGTAGCCCACTCGACGTCGCGTCGATCGTTAAGACGTCCCCAGTAGGCCCGGACCTCGGTCTTGTACAGCCC
>NZ_KB898107.1:0-67751 GCF_000377425.1 Thioalkalivibrio sp. ALE28
CAGGCGGCCCTCGGTGCGCTCGCCCGGTGCCGCCTGGAGCTGGTCGCTCATCTCGGCTTCCAGAACCTGCTGGACCGCCTCGCGCACCAGCGTGCGCATCAGTTCCTCGTCTGTCCCCAATAACGCTCGCAGTGACGTGCGATCCGCAGTAGCCTGGCTCTTGTGAGTGGTCATGGTCTCGCCCTCCTTGAGGGGTTCCGGTGGTCGCTAACCAACCCGAATACCATGGCCGCTCACCTCCTGCCAGCTTCTGCACATAACTCAGCACACTACTGGCCGCAGCGCAGCGAAGAGCCGGGATGACCGAGGCTGGACAGCCCCCGAAGCCCGGGCAGCCCCCACCGCATGAGATCCCGGATAACCGCTGCGCGGTTTCCGGGATGACCGAGAGGGCGCTGGTTCTGAGAGTTTGGCGGCGCATGGCTGCGCGGAGAGTCAGGACTCGGGTTCGTCTTCCGGGGGCGGGAACTGGAGGTGGAAGCCCTGCTCCTTGAGGTTAGCGAGGACCTTTTGTGGATCTTCCTGGGCCAGGGTGCGCTCGGGTGTCAGATCGAACTCCAGTGCGAACTCCAGGGTGCCGAGGGCGCGCATCACGCCTTCGGGCAGGTCGGAGAAATCGTCCTTCTCCGGGAAGTAGACATAGGTATCGGCGCGACGGGTTGCGCGGTAGACGTAGCACTGCATGGGTTCAGTCCTCGAGATAGGTGTAGCCGGTCAGGCCCTGTTCCAGCTCGGCCAGCAGCCGTCCCGCGGCCTCGCCACGCAGGCCGGCGGCGTCGATCTTGGCGCGAAAGGTGCGGCGCAGGTCATCCGGGGCAAAGTGCACATAGGAGAGCAGTTCGTCGACGGTGTCGCCCCGCTCCGGGTCCACCAGACGGTAGCCACCCTCGGGCAGCAGTTCCACGTTCACGGTGTCGGTGTCCCCGAACAGGTTGTGCAGATCGCCCAGGATCTCCTGGTAGGCGCCGACCAGGAAGATGCCGAGGTAGTACGGCTCGCGGTCGTTCCACGGGTGCAGGGCAAGCGTGGTGTGCGTGCCCTCGCGCTCCACGTAGTGCTCGATATGGCCGTCGGAATCGCAGGTCAGGTCCTGCAGCACCGCGCGCCGGGTCGGCCGCTCGTCCAGGCGATGCAGCGGCATGATCGGGAAGATCTGGTTGATCGCCCAGGTATCCGGGATCGACTGGAACACCGAGAAGTTGCAGAACACCTTGTCCGCCAGCTTGTCGATCAGCTCCGCGTGCACCTCCGCCGGCAGGGCCTCGGGCCGCGCCAGCAGGCGCTGGCACAGGGCAAAGTAGATCGCCTCGGCGCGGGCACGGTCGACCAGCGACAGCATCCCGCGGGCAAAGCGCGCCTGCACCTCGGCCAGGCCATAGGCGGCATCGTGGTAGATCTCGGAGGCCGGGCGCTCGCCGTCCTCCAGCAAGGCGCGCATGGCGGCGATCTCCGGCAGTTCGCCATCTTCTGCGGGCGGCACGTCGCCATCCCCCGGGGCCGGCTCGCAGTCGATCACGTTGGTGATCAGCACCGCGTGGTGCGCGGTCAGGGCACGGCCGGACTCGCTGAAGACCTCGGGCATGGCCAGGCCCTGCTCCTCGCAGATGCGCTTGAGCGGGCGCAGGATGTTCAGCGCGTACTCCTCTACCGAATAGTTGATGGAGCACTCGTTGCGCGAACGCGAGCCCTCGTAGTCGATGCCGAGACCACCGCCGACATCCACCACCCGCAAAGCCGCCCCGGCCTCGGTCAGCGCGGCGAAGTAGCTGGCCGCCTCGCCCATGCCATTCTGGATGTCGCGGATGTTCGCGATCTGCGAACCCATGTGGAAGTGCAGCAGTTGCAGCCGGTCCAGCCAGCCGAGGTCACGCAGGCGCTCTAGGATACCCAGCACGTCCGCCGCCGACAGGCCGAACTTGGCCTTCTCGCCGCCGGTGTTCTGCCACTTGCCCTTGCCGATCGAGGCCAGGCGCACGCGCAGGCCCAGCAGCGGCTCGACCTGCATCGCCCCGGCCTGGCGGATCACCTCCTCCAGCTCGGAGGGCTTCTCGATCACGATGTACACGCGGTGCCCGAGCTGGCGCCCGATCAGCGCCAGGCGTACGTATTCGCGGTCCTTGTAGCCGTTGCAGATGATCGCCGCACCCGGGCGCGACTGCGCCAGTACGGCCATCAGTTCGGGCTTGCTGCCCGCCTCCAGCCCCACACGCGGGGTTAGCCCCTCGGCATCCGGCTGATCGCCGGCCGCCAGGATCTGGTCCACCACACTGCGCTGCTGGTTGACCTTGATCGGGTAGATCGCGGTAAACGCGCCTTCGTACTCCAGCTCGCGCGCGGCGGTATCGAAGGCCCGCGCCAGGCGGCGTACGCGCCCGTCCAGCACATCCTGGAACCGCACCAGCACCGGCGGACCCACATGCTCCTCGCGCAGGCGGCCCGCCAGCTCGTACAGATCCACGCCGGGGTGCTCCGGCCAGTCCGCGCGGCGCATCGCCACGTTGCCCGCGGCGTTCACCTCGAAGAAGCCACCGTTCCAGTGATCAATCCCGTAGGTGGCGCGGGCCTCGTCCAGATTCCAGGGCGTGACGGTCATGGTGTTCCCGGATTTCAAAAGCTAGGAAAGTCCCGTCATTGCGAGGAGCGAAGCGACGTGGCAATCGCCTTCATCATCCCCCCGAACACCAGGGGCGATCAGGGCAACCAGGCGCATTGCCCTCATTCAGGAGATTACTCGCTACGCTCGCCCTTCGGGCCGGCCGGCGGTCGTTCAACGCAGCTTCGCTGCTTTTGTACGTCGTCGCCTTCGGCTCCTCGCAATGACGAGAAGAACAGAGTTGCCCGCAGGATACAGGGCACTATCATAGCGGCGCATCATACCGTCCACCGCACCGGCAAGGGGAGCCGCCTAATGGCACTCGACAACAACTGGTTCAGCGAACCGCACGAAGACATGGCGCTGTCCCTGCGCATCAGGCAGAAGCTGCACGAGGAACAAACCCCGTACCAGAAGATCGAGATCTACGAGACCGAGGCCTTCGGCAACCTGATGGTGATCGACGACTGCGTGATGCTCACCGGCCGCGACAACTTCATCTACCACGAGATGATGTCGCACCCGGTGCTGTACTCGCACAGCGCGCCGAAGAACGTGGTGATCATCGGCGGCGGCGACTGCGGCACCCTGCGCGAGGTGCTCAAGCACGACGAAGTCGAGCGCGCCGTGCAGGTGGATATCGACGAGCGGGTCACCCGCCTGTCCGAGCAGTACTTCCCGGAGCTGTGCGACGCCAACAACGACCCGCGCGCCGAACTGCTGTTCGACGACGGCGTGCAGTACCTGAAGGACGCCGCCCCCGGCTCCATCGACGTGATCATCGTCGACTCCACCGACCCGGTCGGCCCGGCCGAAGGCCTGTTCTCCGCCCCATTCTACAAGGACTGCGTGAAGGCCCTGGGCGCGGATGGCCTGCTGGTGCAGCAAAGCGAATCGCCGCTACTGCACACCGACAGCATCATCCGCCCGATGCACGACAGCCTGCGCGCGGCGAACTTCATCGACGCCCTGACCCTGCACTTCCCCCAGGCCACTTACCCCTCCGGCTGGTGGACCTGCACCATCGCCGCGAAGGACTGCCCGGTGTCCTTCCTGCGCGAAGAGGCCGCCGAAGAGCTGCCATTTGTCACGCACTACTACAACGCCGCGATCCACCGCGCCGCTGGTGCCACCCCGGAGTTCTTCCGTCGCAAGCTGTTCGCCTGATCGCGCGCCAGCGCCGGGGCCACCCACGGAGATCGTCACGGCGCTGCACGCCACGCGATGACGGGCGCCACACACGCCGTAGGCTGCATTGAGCTCGTGACTAGGTGTGGCGGCCGGCCTTGAGGCGGTCGAGGCGCAGGCGTTCACGGGTGTCGAACAGGCGGCGGGAGGCGAACCAGACCGCGCCCAGGGTGCCGAAACCGGTGCCGGCGGTAATCAGGAACATGATCAGGATCTGGTACTTCACGGCCTCCACTGGCGGGGCGCCGGCCAGGATCTGGCCAGTCATCATGCCCGGCAGGCTGACGATGCCGGCGGCGGCCATAGCATTGATGGTCGGCATCAGGCCGGAGCGCGCGGCCTCGCGACGCATGGTCGTCACCGCCTCGCTCCAGGAGGCCCCCATCGCGAGCCGGCCCTCGATTGTGCGGCGCTCACGCCAGACGGTCTGGGTCAGGCGGTCCAGCCCCAGTGCGATGCCGGTCATGGTGTTGCCGAGCAGCATGCCCAGCAGCGGGATCGCGTACTGCGGCTCCCACCAGGGGGTCGGGCCGACCATGGTGGTCAGCGCCAGCACCGTGACGGCGAACGCCGAGATGAACATGGTCACGGCGCCGATGCCATAGCCCCACAGCCCGGCGAAGCGGCGCTGCTGGCGTGCCATCACCTCGTAGCCGGCCACAGCGAGCATGATCACGGCCATCAAGGCCACCCAACCGAGCTGCGCATGGTCGAACAGCGTCTGCAGGATCAGCCCGACCAGCAGCAGCTGGATCACGGTGCGCGCCCCGGCGATCAGCAGGCTGCGCCCCAGACCCATGCGTGCCCAGACGGTCAGCACTGCCAGCGCGACGACCAGCAAGGCCGCCAGCGACAAATCCAGCGCGGAAAGCGAGATCAGTTCCACGTGGTCACCTCCAGCTTGCCGTTGGCGATGGTCAGGATGCGGCCGCCCAGGCGCTGACGCTGCAGGGTGTCGTGACTGACCCAAAGCGCTGCCGCGTCTTCCTCGGCGAGATACCCACGTACCGCGCGTTCGATGCGTTTGGTGTTTTCCAGATCCAGATTGGCGGTGGGCTCGTCCAGCAACAGGACGCGCGGCTGGTTCAGCAGCGCGCGCACCAGCCCCAGGCGCTGCTTCTCGCCGCTGGAGAGACGCTCGACCTCCCAGCCTAGAGAGGCCTCCGGCATCGCGACCTGCTCCAGCAGGTGCAGGGCCGCCGCGCGCGCGAAGTCCACTGGTAGGTGCTCGTCCACGCGCTCGCCCCACCAGGCGGTCTCCGCCGGCACATACGCCACGCGCCGGCGCCAGTCGACCGGCGCCATGGCGTCCCGCGGCTTCCCGTTCAGCATGACCTGCCCCGTATTGGGGTCAAGATCGGCCAGGGCCCGCAGCAGCAGGGATTTTCCGGAACCGGAGGCGCCCGTGACCTGCACCAGCTCCCCGGGCTGAAGCGCCAGATCCAGCGGGCCCAGATGGGCGGTTTTCAGTTGGCGAACATCCAGCAGGCGATCCATGCGACAGGGTCCCGGTGCGGCGAAATGGCGATCGTAACCGAAGCCGGGGCGGCGGGATGAATGGCCGGACGGGCAGGGCCTACTTGCTGCGAGACGAACGGTCCGCCGTGACGGGTTGCCTCTGCGGATGTTGATCGCACTATACGGCGCGGGCAGGGGCATCGCGAGCGGGCCCGCTCCCACCGCTCTGGAACCAAAAAAAGGGCGCCCGGTGAGGGGCGCCCAAAGGCCAACATCCAAGTCCTGGGAGACTGTCTTGTCGGCGTCGGAGGAGACGATGTCGGGGCCGGGCCTGTGGCCCGACCCCGGTTCAGGTTAACGAAGGTTTATTGCTTCCCGGTGAACTCCGGGTAGGCCTCGAGACCGCACTCGGCGATGTCGGCGCCCACATCCTCGTCCTCTTCGCTCAGGCGGATGCCCATTACCGCCTTGAGGATGGCCCAGACAATCAGGCTGGCCACGAAGACGAAGGCGAAGATGGCAAGCAGGCCCACGATCTGGCCGAAGAAGGTCGCATCCGGGTTGGACAGCAGCACCGCGAAGACACCCCAGATACCGGCGGTACCGTGCGCGGAGATCGCGCCGACCGGGTCGTCGATCTTCAGCTTGTCCAGCGCGACGATCGAGAAGACCACGATCACGCCACCGATGGCACCGATGATCATCGCCAGGAACGGGCTGGGCATCAGCGGCTCGGCGGTGATGGACACCAGGCCCGCGACCGCGCCGTTCAGCGCCATGGTCAGATCGGCCTTGCCGAACACCAGACGGGTGGTGATCAGCGCGGCGACCACACCCCCGGCCGCGGCCAGGTTGGTATTGGCGAACACGGCGGCCACGGCATTGGCGGACTCGATGTCCGAGACCTTCAGCTCGGAACCACCGTTGAAGCCGAACCAGCCCAGCCACAGGATCAGCACACCCAGGGTGGCCAGCGGCATGCTGGAACCCGGGATCGCGTTGATCTGGCCATCCTTGCCGTACTTGCCCTTGCGCGCCCCGAGGAGCAGCACACCGGCCAGCGCGGCAGCGGCACCCGTGAAGTGGACGATGCCGGAACCGGCGTAGTCCAGATAGCCGATCTGGTCGAGGATCCCGCCACCCCAGCTCCAGAAGCCCTGGATCGGGTAGATGAAGCCGGTCAGGATGACCGCGAAGGCCAGGAAGGCCCACAGCTTCATACGCTCGGCCACGGCACCCGAGACGATGGACATCGCGGTGGCCACGAACACGACCTGGAAGAAGAAGTCGGCACGATCGGAGTAGTAGATGTCACCACCACTACCCAGTACGTCCGCGACCGCATTGTCGCCCGAGATCAGGAAGCCCAGGCCCGGAATGATGGAGCTCAGGCCGTCGCTGTACATAATGTTGTAGCCGATCAGCATGTACATGATGCTGGCGATCGAATACAGGGCGATATTCTTGGTTGCAATTTCGGCCACACTCTTGGTGCGAACCATCCCGGCCTCGAGCATGGTAAAGCCCGCGGCCATCCACATCACCAGCGCGCCGGCCACCAGAAAGTAAAAGGTGTCCATTGCGTAGGCGAGTTCGACAACTTGCTGTTCAATTTCCATGATTGAAATTCCTCATTCGATGGAAGACGGAGGCCTTAAAGGGCTTCCGGGCCGGTCTCGCCCGTGCGAATACGCACGACCTGCTCCACCGGTGTGATAAAGATCTTGCCGTCGCCGATCTTGCCCGTGCTGGCAGACTTGGAAATGGCCTCGACCACCTGATCGACCAGGTTCTCGTCGACAGCCACTTCCAGTTTCACCTTGGGCAGAAAATCGACCACGTACTCGGCACCGCGATAGAGCTCGGTATGACCGCGCTGGCGACCAAAACCCTTTACTTCGGTCATGGTCATCCCTTGTACGCCGATCTCCGAGATCGCCTCGCGAACATCATCAAGCTTGAACGGCTTGATTACGGCGGTAATCATCTTCATGTCAGACTCCTGTGGGCGGGCCCGCCACCTGGCGGACCCGCTGTTGCTTTAGGCGGTAATGCGGAATCAGAAGGTCTTGGACCAGCCCACCCAGGCGCCCAGGTCTTCGTCGGTCTCGTCGACATACTCGAGATTGAAGCTGAACTCGCCCCAGTCGCCCGCATCACGGGTCAGGCTGGCGGTGTAGTGGGTGTAGTTGTCCAGGCTGGAGTCGTCGAAGCGGGTGCGACCTACCAAGAAGCCGGCGCTGTAGACGTCCATGAACGGGACGTCCAGGCCGGCGTAGAAGTACATGTCGTCGTCTTCCAGGGCCGAGTCATCGCTGTCGTGAACGACGTAGGCCATACCGCCGTACAGTCCCACAACGCCGGTATCGAAGCTGACCTCACCATAGATCTCGCCGAAGTCGGCACTCAGGGAACCGGTATCGTCTCGGGCATCCGGATAGGCGTAATAGATGTAACCGACGTCGTAGCCGAACCCATTGGCGAACTCATCGGCAAAGCCGGCGTAAAGATCGAGCTCGTAGCTGGTGTCATCACCAAAATCGACATTGGACATCCAGGTGCCGACATAGAAGCCGGAGTCGTGCTCAAAATCGATACCACCCTGAATGGCAGCACCGTCGTCGGTTTCGGAAAAACCACGGAAGTAGTAGTTGGAAACCGCGCCGATATTCATGGACAGCTCGGCCGCGGCGGTGGAGGTAAAGGCGACGCCACCGGTGGAGCCTACGGTGAGGACAGCAGCGGCCAGCGCGGAACGGGTGAACTTCTTCATGTTGGTCATCTCCCAGATTGGTCAATCGAGTGTCGCGTAGTCGACACCCGGTCCTTGCACGGGCTGTGCCAAGTACCAAAAGGGAGCAAAATCGGCTTTTCGCAACACCTGTTGCGGCCCAACCACGGGCTTTTGCCTTTATTTGGTGCGCACTAAAAGTGCACACGCACCAAAAACGTGCGGAGACCGAGGACTGTGAACCATGTCCGGGATTCAGGAAGGTTCAGTCCTTCGGCAAGTGGCGGGGTCGGAGAGGCAAATCGGGGCTGGGACAGGCGCGGCGAGCGCACACGCGGCCATGCGGGACGCACGGCGAACACCTCCCTGCCCTGCGGATCGCCACGTCGCCTCGCGACGACACAGCACGGCATGGGGATGGCGCCGGCCGGGACAGCGCCCCGTGGCCGGCGCGGGTCTACGAGGAAAGGCTGCCGCGCTCGATCTCGATGCCGACCTCGCGCACGCCGGGCACGGCACCGGGCTTGCCGAGTTTGATGCGCAGCCACGGCGTGCCGAACTGGGCCATCAGGGCCTCGGCGATCTCCTCGGCCAGGGATTCCAGCAAGGCATGCGGCTCGCGCGTGACGATGGCACGCACGGCGTTGGCCACCGCCTCGTAGTCAACGGTGTCGCCGATCTCGCCGGAGTAGGCGGCGATGCGGGTATCGGCCGCCAGTTCGATATCGAATCGCAGGCGGCGCTGGATGCGCTGTTCCCAGTCGTAGACGCCAACAACGGCGTCAATCTCGAGGTCGCGCAGATAGATTCGATCCATGGGGTCGGCGGGCTCCTGTCAGTCGGCGCCTATCCTACTGCCCGGGCCGCACGAGGTACACCGAGCCGCTATCATGGTGCCTCCCGATTACTCCGAGACGCGCATGAGCGAGCCCTTTCACGAACTCCCCTGGCCCGCCAACCCGGATGGCGAGCCCCGACGCATCGGCGTGGAGATCGAGATGGCCGGGGTGTCGCTGGAGACGATGGCCGAGACCGTGAAAGGCGAGTTCGGGGGCCACGTCGAATCGGACAGCGCCTTCGTCTTCCACGTACGCGACACGGACGTCGGCGACTTCCAACTGGAGCTGGACGCCCGGGTACTGAAGGACCGCGGCTACCGCGAACACCTCGCGCGCCTGGGCATCGAGCTGGACGACTCGGACGAGGCCGCGCTGGAGCGCTGGCTCGCGGACGCCGCGGGCCGCCTGGTACCGCACGAGATCGTGGCGCCGCCGATCGCGGCGGCTGACCTCCCCCGCCTGGACCGGGTGCGCGCCGCCCTGCAGCAGGCCGGCGCACTGGGTACCGAACGCTCGTTTCTCTATGCCTTCGGGCTGCAGATCAATATCGAGGTGCACCGCACCGATGCCGAGTGGCTTCTGGCAGTCCTGCGCAGCTTCCTTTTGATGGTGGAAGTGCTCACCGCGGCGGGCGCCATTGACCTGGCGCGGCGCCTGTCTCCCTACATTCGGTCTTTTCCCGGCCCGTTTGTACGCTACGTGCTGGATCCGGATTTTCGTCCCGACCGGGAGGGCCTGATCGACGCCTACCTGGCGCACAACCCGACGCGCAACCGCCCGCTGGACCTGTTGCCGCTGTTCGCCCACCTGGACCCCGGGCGGATCGACGCGGCCCCCGTGGAGCACGAACTGATCAAGCCGCGGCCGGCCTTCCACTATCGCCTGCCGAACTGCGAGATCGACGACCCGGACTGGAGCCTCGCGCGGCCGTTCAACGGCTGGGTCGAGGTCGAGCGCCTGGCGGCGGATCCGGAACGCCTGGAGCGCCTGTCGCGGGAATATCTGGAACGCCCCGGCCAGGCCCTGGGCCGCTGGGCCGACGACTGGAGCCAGCGCCTCCGTGACTGGTTCTGAGCCCGACCGCACGACCACCGATACCGTGGCCGATACCGCGCCGCCGCGTCCACGCCGCCCGGTGATCGCCATTACCGGACCCGACCAGGGCGGCGGGCCCGCCTGGCTGTTTACCGCGCTCGCGGTGTGGCGCGCCGGCGGCCGTCCGCTGCGGCTGCGCCCGGGAAAACCCCGCAGTCACCGGCGCTTCGATGGTCTGGTGGTGGGCGGCGGGGCGGATGTGGATCCTGAGCTCTACGGCGAGACGCTCCCCGAGGGGCCGGATGCGGCCGCCATCCGCCAGGCGGAGCGACGCCTGTCGCAGCGCCTGATCGGCTATCTCTTCTACCCGGCCCTGTGGTTACTGCGCCGGTTATTCCAGTCCCATGGCGGCGTACTGGACACCGACCGCGACCGGCTGGAAAAGGCCCTGATCCATCGCGCGCTGGACGAGCACCGCCCGATCCTCGGCATCTGTCGCGGGATGCAACTGGTCAACGTGGTACGCGGCGGCACCCTGCACCGCGACCTGGCCGAGTTCTACGTGGAAACCCCGCAGGCCCGCAGCCTGCTGCCAGTCAAGCCGGTGGAGCTGGACCCGCGCAGCCTTCTGGCCAACATCCTGGGCGACACGACGCTCCACGTGAACGCGCTCCACAACCACGCCGTCAATGACCTGGGGCGGGACCTCAAGATCGCCGGACGCGAATCGACCGGCGTGGTCCAGGCCATCGAGGCCGAACACGACTGGTGCATCGGCGTGCAGTGGCACCCCGAATACCTCCCACAGAAACGCCGCCACCAGCGCCTGTTCCGCGCCCTCGTCCAAGCCGCCACCCGCAGACACTAAGACCTGATTTCACCACGAAGCACACGAAGGCACGAAGAAAGGCGATTCACAGGAAGTCTGGAAGAAGAGAAGGTTTGCAGGTGAAGGGTCGAGTGCGTGACGGTCGCTCAAGGCACCATATCAACGTGCTGCTGGAGGCCGTCGCATCAGCCTTCTTCCGGTCTTAAAACCTTCCTGTGAATCGCTTTTGACCTGGCCTTTCTTCGTGCCTTCGTGCGCTTCGTGGTGAAACCCGTCCTTCGAAGTGGGCTCAGGTGGGATAGGGCACGGCCAGGCCGCCGAGGCCGCAGTAGCCGTTGGGGACCTTGGCGAGGTACTGCTGGTGGTAGTCCTCGGCGAAGTAGTGCGCCGGGCCCGCGGCGATCTCGGTGGTGATCGCCCCGCGCCCGGCGGCGTCCAGCGCGGCCTGGAAACGCTCGCGGCTGGCTTCGGCAGCCGCGGTTTGCTCAGGGTCGGTGGTGTAGATTGCCGAGCGGTACTGGGTGCCGACATCGTTGCCCTGGCGCATACCCTGGGTCGGGTCGTGCCCCTCCCAGAAGGTACGGAACAGGGCGTCCAGCGAAACCTTCCGCGGGTCGAGCACCACCCGCACCAGTTCGGTGTGCCCGGTCTGGCCGCTGCAGACCTCGCGATAGGTCGGGTTCGGGGTATAGCCCCCGCCGTAGCCCACGCTGGTGGAGTACACGCCCTCCTGCTGCCAGAACAACCGCTCGGCACCCCAGAAACAGCCCATGCCGAAATGGATCACCTGCATGCCCTCGGGGTACGGCGGGGCCAGCGGCGTCCCCAGGACCATGTGGCGCTCGGGGACCGGCATCGGCTCTTCGCGCCCGGGCAGGGCCTGTTCGGGGGTCGGCATGCGCGGCTCGGAAAAGGCGAACATCGGCGGCTCCGTCAGTCGGCCGGGACGAGCCGGATCAGCTCCCCCGGATTGTGGTCGGTCAGGATATAGATGGCCCCGTCATGGACGCGCACGTCCCGCACGCGGCGGTCGAGATCCGGCAGCACCTCGCTCTCGTTGACCAGCTCGCGCCCCTCGAAGGTCAGCCGGCGAAGGGTCTGATGTGCCAGGCCGCCCACGAGCAGATCGCCGTCCCAGTCGGCAAAGGCGGGATCGCGGAGGATCGCCATACCCGAAGGGGCGATGGAGGGCGTCCAGTGATGCAGGGGCGATTCCATCCCCTCCTTCTCGGTCAGGCCTTCGCCGACCTGCCCGCCGGCATACTCCCGGCCGTGGGTAATGACCGGCCAGCCGTAGTTCAGCCCGGGCTCGATGATGTTCACCTCGTCGCCCCCGCGCGGTCCGTGCTCGTTCTGCCAGAAGGTGCCAGTCTCGGGGTCCATCACCATGCCCTGCGGGTTGCGCACCCCCCAGGCCCAGATCTCGGGGCGGGCATCGGCATCATCCACCAGCGGATTGTCGTCCGGGACGCGCCCGTCGTCATGCAGCCGGATGATGCTGCCGATATGGGTCGAGGTGTCCTGGGCATGATCGCGCTGGCCGCGATCCCCCACGCTGATATACACGTAGCCCGCGTCATCGAACACGATGCGGCTGCCGAAGTGGCGCCCCCCGGAGACGCCCGGCTCGGCCGTGAACAGCGTCTCCACACCCTGAAGCTCACCGTCCTGGAAACGTGCGCGCGCCAGGCGTGTGGTGAGCCCGCCATCCACGGCTGCGGAATAGGTGAAGTACAGCCAGCGGTTCTCGGCGAAGTCGGGATGCAGCGCGAGGTCCAGCAGGCCGCCCTGGTTGCGCGCCTGCAGGTCGCCCGGAACACCGGACACCAACTCGCCCCGGCCGTCGAAGGACCCGGCGTCCTCGAACCAGCGCAGGGTGCCCGGGCGCTCGCTGATCAGGGCCCCGCCCTCCGGCAGAAACGCAATGGCCCAGGGGTGATTAAGCCCCTCATGCAGCACACTGGCTTGCAGGCCGTGCTCCCCGGCACCGAGCCCCTCGGCCGAGACCCCGGAGGATCCGGTACAGGCCATCACCAGACCGGCCAGCACGGGCGCCAGGGTGAGGCGGCTCGTCTTCATCGTGCGCGTCTGCATGGTTCACCTCCTTGGAAAATGCGATGCCTGCGGGGCGGGATACCGCTGGAGACTTGGGCGGCACGGCCAGGAGCCGTGCATCATTCATATCCTTTTGGGATGCCGCGGGGGCCTACGGGTTCCCCGGCTGGCAGACCGGACACCAGTAGGTCGCACGCAGGTGCTCGCCCAGTCGGGCATATTCGACCGGTGCCCCGCACTGGTGACAGGGCTCACCCCGACGACCGTAGACGTTCAGAAACGCCCCCGCCTCCGCACGCTCACGGGTAATCCGCGGCCCCGGCTTCACATTGCGCCGCAGCAGGCGCTCGGCATCGCGGTACAACCCGCGCAGCATGGCCTCCGGCACCTGTGCCAGAGGACGCAGTGGATGGCACCCCTGCAGGAACAGCACCTCGGACTTGTAGATGTTGCCGATCCCCGCCGCCAGGGACTGATCCAGCAGCACATCCACGATCGGGCGGGCTGAATCGGCACGATCGCGTACCCGGGCAACAACCGCATCCAGGTCAATCGCCGGGTCCAGCAGGTCGGGGCCCACCCGCGCATCCAGCCGGGGAACGTCCCGTGCGCCGTCCGCGCGCGGACGCCACTGCAGCTCACGCGGGTGGAAACAGACCAGCACGCGATCCGGCAGGCCCAGCACCGCCCACGCCCCGGCCGCCGGCTTGTGCCACGCCGCGCCCGGCGCATACTGGTGCCAGGTCCCGTACATCCCGAGATGGCTGCGCAACTGCCAGCGCCGCCCGTCCGCCGCCTCCAGGTCCAGCAGCAGGTGCTTGCCCCGGGCCTGCACGGCCTCCGCGGTCATCGCGCCGTGTTCCAGTAACGGATCTCCGCGGCGCACACGGGTGGCGACCCGGCTCAGCGCCACCCCCTCGAGCACGGGCCGCAGCGCCGCCGCCAGCTTGTGGATCGTATCGCCCTCGGGCATGGCACCCCATCTCCTTGAGCCGCATCCGGATCAAACGAATGCAATCGGGAACGCTGAGGCCGCCCCCCCCTTGAATGATTGGCACTCTTGGGCCAAATTCGGAAAACTTGTCAAGGTACAGGGAGGTACCTAGAATGAAAGATAGATCCGCCCTCGGCAGTAAGCCTTCTCTCAATGATTCAGGGAAGGCCGACCCCGAGGGCTCTTTGTTTCTGCGCCACGCAAGTCCTGCCGTGACTGCGGTGCTGGTCGACGCCGGCTTCTTTCTGGTTCGAAGCCGACGCATTTTCGGCAAGCAAGGCCCGGAAGAAACCGCGAAAACCCTCCACGGTCTCGCCCTTGATCATCTCAACGCCCCACGCAATGGGCCGCGGGTTTCCCGCCTCTATCGCATATTTGTCTACGACGCCCACCCGTCGAACTGGAAAGGACACACCCCACTAGGCAAGAGCCCTGTCGACTACGGCAGAAGCGAGGTCGCCGTATGGCGGCGGGCATTCCATGACGCACTTCGCAGCCAGCGAAAGGTCGCTTTGCGGCTCGGGGAGCTGCCGACCAACCATGTCCACTGGCGCCTGAAGCAACACGCGCTGCATGCACTCTGCCAGGGAGCGCGCGACTGGACGGACATCACCGACGCCGATTTCCACCTCGACCTGCGCCAAAAGGGCGTGGATATGCGATTGGGCATTGATATCGCCGCATTGTCGTTCAAGCAACAGGTGAATCAGATCATCCTGGTCTCGGGCGACTCCGATTTCGTTCCAGCCGCCAAACTGGCACGACGGGAAGGGATCGATTTCATCCTCGACCCCATGTGGGCAACCATCCGCCCGGACCTACACGAACACATCGACGGTCTGAGAAGTGTTTGCCCGCGCCCGACGGCTGCGACTCCCTGACACCACCCAACGGTGCATGAAGGCGGTGGGCTGATCAGCGCTTGCGGTCAGGATACAGGCGCGGCTCGCCTTCGGGGCGGGTGCGGAACAGGCGCATGGACCACAGATACTGCGCCGGGGCCTGTTCGATGCCGCGTTCCACGGCTGCGTTCATCTGCCGGGCATCCGCATCGTCGTCACCCGTGGGGTAATCCTCCAGCGGCGGCCACAGGCGCATCACGTACTGATCCGCCGCGGGGTCGTACCAGGCGAAGCTGGGGAGCACCGCGGCCTTCGACATGCGCGTCAGGCGCGCCAGCGCGGTCAGCGTGGCCTTCTTCACACCGAAGAAGTCGACGAAGACGGCGCCCTCGGCGCCCAGGTCCTCGTCCGGCAGGTAATAGAAGAAGCGCCCGCGCTTGAGCTGGCGGATGGCCGGGCGCAGGCCCTGATCGCGGGCGAAGATGTCGCCGGAGTAGCGCGTCCTGCTGCGGTGGTTGATCCACTCCAGCACCGGGTTCTTCATCGGCTTGGCGAAGGACACGCCATCGAACATCTGGCTCATGCGCACGCCGCCGTAGTCCAGCGCCAGTGAATGCGGCGCGAGGATGATCACCGGGGTGCCGGCCGAGCGCAGGCGCTCGTAATGTTCCAGGCCCTCGATGCGGATACGCGCGGCATGCTGCCCCGGCTTGCCGAACCACAGCAGGCCATAGTCCAGCACGGTCTGTGCCTGGTAGCGGTAATAGGCCTCCAGGCGTTGCATGCGTTCGGCGGGGCTCAGCTGCGGGAAGCACAGCTCCAGGTTGCGCTCCGCCACCGCGCGACTGCGCCCGGCAAAGCGCCGGATCAGCCGGCCCAGACCACGGGCCAGCCCCCGGACGGCTGGACGCGGCAGCTCCTGCAGCACCCAGGCCAGGCCCAGCAGCAGCCAGCTGCCCCAGTAGCGCGGGGCGAAGTGGGCCGCGGTCAGCGGGGCCTGGTAGGCGCCGGCGTCCTCGCTCCGGCTTCGATCGTCGTCGGCTGCGCTCATGCGCCCCCGGAGCCGTCGCCCGACCCGTCCGTGGCGGCCTGCTGCTTGCGCGCTCGCTTGGCGAAGACCTCCATCTCCTTCACCGCCTGCAGGTCACCCTTCTCGGTGGCCACGCGAATGCCGCGCTCGCAGGTGGACAGCGCCGCCTCGGGGCGCTCGAGCTGGACCAGCGTCTTCGCCAGCAGCTTCCACGCCGCGGAATAGCCGCCGTCCAGCTCCAACGCCCGTTCGAGATGCGGGACGGCGGCCTCGAGCTGACCGTCGGTCGCCAGGGCGTTGCCCAGCGAGAAACGCAGCATGGCAGAGTCCTGTCCGCCATCGAGCATGTTCTGGAAACGTTCGATCATGTCGCTCATGGGGCACCTCCCGCGCCGCCGGTCAAACGATGCGTTCAGGCTAACGCCGCCAGAAGGCGGGCGACAGAAGCACCAGCACGGTAAAGATTTCCAGCCGCCCCATCAGCATGGCGAGCACGAGAACCCATTTGCTGAAATCGTTGATTGACTGGAAATTGGGCCCGACCTCGCCCAGCCCGGGGCCGAGGTTGTTCAGCGTGGCCGCGACCGCGGAAAACGACGTGACCTGATCGAGCCCCGACGCCATTAGCGCCAGCATCATCACCACGAATACCATCACGTAGGCCGCGAGAAAGCCCCACACCGCCTGCACGACGCGGTCCGGTGCCTCCTTGCCGTTCACCTTCACGGTAATCCGGGCATGCGGATGGATCAGCCGCTTGATCTCGCGCAGGCCCTGCTTGGCCAGCAACAGCACGCGCACCACCTTCATGCCGCCGCCGGTGGAGCCGGTGCAGCCACCGATGAACGACAGGAAGATCAGCAGCACCGGGAGGAAACCGGGCCACAGATAGAAGGCATCCGTGGCATAGCCCGTGGTGGTCGCGATAGACACGACATGGAAGATCCCGCGCCGCAGGGCATCCCCAAGCTGATCGGTAAACCCGCTCCAGAGCATGAAGGCAACCACCAGCACCGTTGCGGAACCCAGCACCAGCAGATAGGCGCGCAGCTCCTCGTCGCGCCGGTAGGGCTTCCAGGTCGCCCGATGCAGTACCAGGAAATGCAGGGCAAAGTTCATCCCGGCCAGCACCATGAAGGCAATGGCGACGATCTCGATGGCCACCGAATCGAAGTGACCGATGCTGGCGTCATAGGTCGAGAATCCGCCAATGGCGACCGTGGTAAACGAATGCGCCACCGCGTCGAAGGCATCCATGCCGGCGGCCCAGTAGGCCAGCGCGCAGGCCACGGTCAGGCCCAGGTAGATGTACCAGAGGTTGCGCGCGGTCTCGGCGATGCGCGGGGTCAGCTTGTTGTCGCGGATCGGCCCCGGGGTCTCGGCCTTGAACAGCTGCATGCCGCCGACGCCCAGCAGCGGCAGGATGGCCACCGCCAGCACGATGATGCCCATGCCCCCCATCCACTGGAGTTGCTGGCGATACCACAGGAGCGCCCGCGGCAGGTCATCCAGCCCGGTCAGTACCGTGGCCCCGGTGGTGGTCAGCCCGGACATCGACTCGAAGGCCGCATCGGTAAAGGAGATCTGCAGACTCGGATCGAGGAACAGGGGCGTCGCCCCGGCGATGCCCAGCCCCAGCCAGAACAGCACCACCAGGATGAAGCCGTCGCGCGCCTGCAGTTCCCGACGCATCCGGTACAGCGGGGCCCACAGCAGCCCGCCAATCAGCAGGAGCAGGGCAAAGGCCTGCAGGAACACCAGCGCGGTGGCCTCCCCGTACAGGAAGCCGATGGCCGCCGGCGGGAGCATCGCCAGACTGAACAGCGTCAGCAGGACGCCCAGCAGTCGAGCGGTGGAGGCGAGGTGCAGCATCCGTGCGCCCTGCCTAGAAAAACAGCGCCGTGGGCTGGAACAGGCGCTGGACCTGCTTCACCTTGCGCCGGTCGGTCACGAACAGGATCACATGGTCGCCGGCCTCGATGACCGTGTCCCGGTGCGGGATGATGACCTCCTCCTCGCGGACCACCGCGCCCAGGCTCGTTCCCTCGGGGAAGTCGATCTCTTCGATCCGGCGACCGACCACCTGCGAGGTGCGCGCATCGCCGTTGACCACCGTCTCGATCGCCTCCGCCGCGCCGCGCCGCAGGGTGTGCACGGTGGCAGTACCACCCTCGCGCACCCGCGCCAGCAGGGCCCCGATGGTCGCCTGCTGCGGCGAGATCGCGACATCGATGGTCCCGCTCTGCAGCAGGTCCACGTAGCTGGGACGATTGATCAGCGACATCACCTTGCGCACGCCCCAGCGCTTGGCCAGCATCCCGGCAAAGATATTCGCCTGGTCGTCGTTGGTGACCGCGCAGAACACATCGCTGTGCTCGACGTTGATGGACTCGAGAAAACGGTCATCCGAGCTGTCCCCGTGCAGGACCAGCACATTGCTGGGCAGCGTCCGCGCCAGGTGGTCGGCGCGTTCGGAGTCACGCTCGATCACCTTGACCCGGTAGCGCTTGCTGAGCGTCTCGGCGAGCCGCTCGCCGATGTTGCCGCCGCCGGCAATCAGGATGCGCTTGTAGGGCTTCTCCAGCTTGCGCAGCTCGGACGTCACCGCGCGGATGTTCTTCTTCGCGGCGACAAAGAAGACCTCGTCGTCCGCCTCGATCACCGTGGAGCCATCCGGCTGAATCGGCCGGTCCTTGCGGAAGATCGCGGCCACTCGGGTATGGATCCCGGGCATGTCGCTTTGCAGGTTCTTCAGCTCGTGGCCGACCAGCGGCCCGCCGTAGTAGGCCCGCACGCCGACCAGGGATACCCGCCCCTCGGCGAATTCCAGCACCTGCAGCGAGCCGGGGTGCTCGATCAGCCGCTGGATATGGCTGGTCACGATCGCCTCGGGCGAGATCAGCATGTCCACCGGCATCGCATCCTGGGCGAACAGCGCCGGGGTCTCGTGATAGTCGCGCGCCCGTACCCGGGCGATCTTGGTCTCGACGTTGAACAGCGTGGAGGCCACCTGGCAGGCCACCATGTTCGTCTCGTCGGAATTGGTCACCGCGATCAGCATGGACGCGTCCCGCGCCCCGGCGGCCTCCAGCACCGATGGGTGAGCTGCGAAGCCGTGTACCGTCTTGATGTCAAAGCGGTCTTCCAGATCCGCCAGCATCTCGGCGCGGTAGTCGACCACGGTGATGTCGATCCCGTCGGCGCTCAACGCCTCGGCCAGCGACTGGCCGACCTGCCCGGCCCCGAGGATGATGATGTGCTTCATGCGTCTCCCGTCCCGGAGCGGATTCAGCTATCGGATTTCACACGCTTGGGGTCGATCCCCAGCGCCTTGAACTTGCGGTACAGATGGGTGCGCTCCAGTCCCACCCGTTCCGCCAGGCGCGTCATGTTGCCCTCGGAGCGCTCCAGCTGCTGCTGCAGATACTCGCGCTCGAACTGCTCGCGCGCCTCGCGCAACGGCAGATCGGGGATGGCCACCGTGCCCTCGCCGGCCTCCTCGGCGCGCTGCGGCTGCCCGCTGAGGGTGCGTTCCACCTCATCGCGGGTAATCTCGTCGCCGGAGCCCAGGATCATCAGCCGCTGCACCAGATTGCGCAGTTCGCGCACATTGCCGGGCCAGTGGTACTGCTGCAGCCGCTCCAGTGCCGGGCGCTGGAAGGCGCGCACCGGCAGGCCCTCCTGCTGGTGCAGGTGGCGCATGTGGCATTCCAGCAGTTCCGGGATATCCTCCGGGTGCTCGCGCAGCGGCGGGATCGCCAGCGGCAGGACATTGAGCCGGTAGTAGAGGTCCTCGCGGAAGTGGCCCTGCTCCACCGCCTCGGCCAGGTCGTACTGGCTGGCCGCGATCACGCGCACATTCACGCTGATCGGCTGGTTGCCGCCGATGCGCGTGATGCGCTGGGTATCCAGCGCGTGCAGCAGCCGGCCCTGGGTCTGCAGGTCCATCTCCGCGACCTCGTCGAGGAACAGCACGCCGCCCGCCGCCTGCTCCAGCAGGCCGTAGCGCACATGCTCGCCCTGCTCGCTGCCGAACAGCTCGGCGATCGCCTCCTCGCCGGACAGCGAACCCACCGAGACCACGATGAACGGGCTCTCGCGCCGCGCGCTGCGCGCATGCAGCAGGCGCGCGAAGGTCTGCTTGCCCACCCCCGGCTCGCCGGTGATCAGCACCCAGGTATCGTGCTGCGCCATGCGCTGCACCTGGTCGCGCAGGTTCACCATGGTGGCGCTGCTGCCGACCGGGTCGTGCACGGTGCCGGCATGGCGTTTCAGGCCCACGTTCTCGCGCTGCAGGCGCGCGGCCTCCAGGGCGTTGTTCAGGGTGATCAGCAGCTTGTCGATGGACAGCGGCTTCTCGATGAAGTCGTAGGCCCCGAGCCGCGTCGCATCGACCGCGGTCTCGACATTGCCATGGCCGGAGATCATCACCACCGGGCAGGGCAGGCCCTCGTCGTCGCTCCACTCCTTCAGCAGCGAGATGCCGTCGCCGTCCGGCATCCAGACATCCAGCAGGATCAGATCGGGACGGCGGCTGCGGCGCTGGGCCTTGGCCTCGGCCACGGAGCCGGCGAGCGCCACCTGGTAGCCCTCGTCCTCCAGCACATCCTGCAGCAGCATGCGGATGTCCGGCTCGTCGTCGACCACGAGTATGTAGGCTTCGCTCATTCGGGCTCCTCGTGAACCACCGGACCATGCTCCACCGGAATGCGGATGCGGAAGACCGCCCCATGCCGCCCGGATTCCGCATTATGGCACTCAATCATGCCGCCATGCTCCTCCACGATCTTCTGTGCGACCGCCAGACCGAGACCGGTTCCACGCGGTTTGTCGGTGGTGTAGGGCTCGAAGATGCGTTCGAGGAACTCCGGCTTGATGCCGGGACCGGTGTCGGTCACCCGCAGCTCGATATGCGGACCCGCCGGGTCGTCAAGGTAGGCAGTGGCCACATGCACCTCCATGTCCTCGTGGCCCTCGCCCGCCTCCAGCGCGTTCTTGATCAGGTTGTGCAGCAGCTGGCGCAGGCGCCCGGCGTCGCCGTGGATCCGCGGCAGTTCCGCATCCAGCGTGACATCCACGCGCGAGCGGCCGTCCTGGTCGAGGTACAGCTCGCAGACATCGCGGATCAGCTGGTTCAGGTCCACCGAGGCGCGCTCCAGCTGCGGCGCCTGGGCATAGTCGCGGAAGGCGTTGACCAGGGTCTTCATCGCCTCCACCTGCTGCACGATGGTGCCGGTGGCACGGTCCAGCACCTCGCGGTCGGCCCCTTCCAGCACCTTGCCCAGGCGCCTCGAGAGGCGCTCGGCGGAGAGCTGGATCGGCGTCAGCGGGTTCTTGATCTCGTGTGCCAGGCGCCGCGCCACCTCGCCCCAGGCCGCGTCGCGCTGGGCCTTCAGGAACTCGGTCATATCGTCGAACACGATGGCGTGCAGGCCGCGGCTGGAGCCCGAGGTCGGCAACCACACCGCGCGGGTCATCAGGACCTTGCGCCCGCTGCGGGTAAAGACGACCACCTGACGCGACCATTCGGCCTCCTGGCGCACCAGGGCGTCGCTGATCGCCTCGAAGAACTGTGCGACCAACGGGCACTCGTCACCCAGCTCGGACATCACCCGGGTGCGCGCGCCCTGCAGGTCGCATTCCAGGATCTCGCTGGCCGCGGCATTCGCCGTGCGCAGACGCAGGCTGCCATCCAGCGCCAGCACGCCGGAGCGCAGATGCTGCAGCACGCTCTCCAGGTAGGCGCGCTCGGCGTCCAGCAGGCGGCGATTGCGCTCGGCCTCGTCGCGCGCCTCGTTCAGGGTACGGGTCATGGTGTTGAACGACTGCACCAGGAAGCCCAGTTCGTCGGCGCGCTGCACCGCGAGGCGCGTGCTGTAGTCGCCCTGCGCCACCATGCGCGTGCCCTGCACCAGATCGGAGATCGGGCGCACCATGCGCCGCGCCACCAGCAGCCCGGCCCACAGCGCGGCCATCAGCGAGATCGCCAGCGCCAGTGACAGGGTAAACACAAAGCCCTGGATCATCGGCCCGCGCAGGTAGGCGAATTCGCGGTAATCGGCGAAGGCGTCCTGGACCCGCAGCGACAACGCACTCATGCGCGGATCCACCGGGTAGATGCCCTGCAGGATGCGATTCTCCGAGCCCGGACGGCGGCTACTGGTGGTCGCCACCACGCGGATGATCAACGAGCCGTCAGACTGCGGCTCCAGGCGCGAATAAGGCTGCTCCGGGCGCACCCGCATCAGGATGTCGGAGCCCGGCGGGGTCGGCAGACGGCGGATCGGGCTGTCGGTACTGGAGGCGATGATGCGGTTGTTGGAACCGACCAGCGTCAACTCCTGCGCCCCGACCTGGCGGCGATAGTCGTTCAGCGCCAGCGGAACCAGGCCTTCCGAGACCCCCTCGAGGTCGCTCATCAGTTCCTGGGTCTCGGTCGCCAGCTGGCGCACCCGCAGATCCAGCGACGAGCGCGACAGCTCCAGCGCATCCTCCAGCGCCGACTCCACGCGCACGTCGAACCAGGAATCCACGCCCTCGTTCAGGAACTTGAAGGAGAAGTAGTAGACGACCGACACCGGCAGCACGGCCACCAGCATGAACACCGCCACCAGGCGCAGCGTCAGGCGGCTGCCGGGCACCCCGCGGCGATACTGGATCGCCATGCGCACGAGCTGATAGATAATCAGCCCGCCCAGCACCACCAGCACGGCCACATGGAACACCAGCAGCCACAGGAACACCTGTTCGAAGCGCGCCTGGTTCTGGGCCGCATCGCCCATCACCACCAGCGAGGTCAGCAGCAGCGCGAACAGGAGCCCGATGCCGAGGAGCCCCCACGGGAAGCCTCTTTGGGAAACGCTGGTCAACGTACACCCTCGCGTTGGTACCCCAGGTTTTCCGAAACAAGGCGCGGTCCGCAGCCGGTAGCCATTCTACCGGCAAGGGCCGCAACGCCGGATCGGGGAACCCGGGGTACCAACCCCAAGGGGCTCGGCCGCTTTTGCGCGCGCAAAAGCGACTCGAGCGCGAGCGTGTACGTTGACCAGCGCTTCCCTAATCCATCGACCATCGCCGCCACTCCTGTCGGGTCGTCAGATCACCGCGCAAACCGGCATCCAGCTGCAGGGGCAGCGGCAGCGCGGAATACACCAGCGTCAGCCGCGCCGCGAGATCGAACTCGCCGGGATTCTCGCGCACCGCGTCCGGAACCTCGTCCAGACGCAGCCGCCCCAGCCGCCGGGCGACCAGGTCCAGGGCATCCCCCAGGGTCGGTTTCAGGTCCATGCGCTCGTCGGTCACCGCGGTTACCAGATAGTGCCGGTTCAGGGCGAAGTATTGCAGCTGGACGCGACGCGTCTCGCTGGCAAGGGTATCGCGCCCGACCCGCCGGCCGCGTTCCAGCCGCGTCTGCGCCTCGAACTCCAGCGTCACGCCGTTGGCCAGGGCGTCCTCCAGCACCGCGGGCAGGCGCATGTCGATATCGAGGCGCACCAGCACGGTGGCATCATCCAGCCACATGTGATTCGCGGCGCGGATCTCCACCGCGCTCGCCGTCACCGGCAGCGCCAGCAGGGCCAGTAGCCCGCACAGCGCCGTCAGGGGCCCGCCCCGCCACGATGAACGCCCCGGCATCAGGGGGCCTGCTTCTCCAGCAGCGCGTAATAGAAGCCGTCCCCGTCCTCGAGCCCCAGCGGCAGCGATACACCTGCCGCGCGGGGCTTGCTACCGGGGATGGCGTACTCGCCCTCCAGCGGCCGGGCGCGGGCATCCGCGGTCGCCGCGACGAACGGGGCGACCACCGCCTCGTTCTCCGCCGACAGCAGCGAACAGGTGGCATACAGCAACCGGCCGCCCGGGCGGAGCAGCTTCCAGGCGCCGGCCAGCAGGCGGGCCTGCTCCGCCGCCAGGCGCGGGATGTCATCGGCCCGGCGCAGGGTCTTGATGTCCGGATGACGCCGGATCACGCCGGTGGCGGAACAGGGAACATCCAGCAGGATCGCGTCGAAGGGCTCGCCGTCCCACCAGTCATCGGTGGCGTCCAGATCCGCCGCGACCAGGCGGGCGTCATAGCCCAGCCGGTCGAGGTTCTCGCGTACCTGTTCCAGGCGTTCGGGGTCGTTGTCCAGCGCGGTCAGATCCAGATCGCCACCCGCGTGTTCCAGCAAATGCCCGGTCTTGCCGCCGGGTGCCGCACAGGCGTCCAGCACCCGTTCGCCGGGCCGCGGCCCCAGCAGCGGCCCGGCCCATTGCGCCGAGGCGTCCTGGACCGAAAGCGCCCCGTCAGCGAACCCCGGCAGGGCGGCCACATCGACCGGGTCATCCAGCGTCAGCGCGCTGGCCAGCGCCGGGTGCGCGCGCCCCGGGATACCGGCGGCGGACAGGGCCTCCAGCGCCGCTTCGCGACTGCCGCGGTGCAGATTGACCCGCAGGGTCATCGGCGCGGGGCGGGTCGAGGCCTCCAGCAGCGTCTCCCAGTCCTCCGGCCAGGCATCGCGAATCGCCTCCAGCAGCCATTCCGGGACCGCATAGCGCAGCACCGGGTCGCCCTCGATCCGGCTCGCCAGTTCGTCCTGCTCGCGCAGGGCGCGGCGCAGTACCGCGTTGATCAGGCCCACCGCGCCAGGGCGATGGATCTCGCGCGCCAGCTCGGCGGTCTCGCGCACCGCCGCGTGATCGCGCGTCCCGAAATGCAGCACCTCGGCCAGTCCCTGCGCCAGCAGCACACCAATCACGGCATCCTTCTTGCGCAGCGGCCGATCCAGAAAGCCATCGACCAGCCCCGCCAGCTGCGGGTACCAGCGCAAGGTGGTGTAGGCGAGCGCCTGCACCCAGGCGGCATCGCGCGCCGCCAGCCCTTCGGTCACCAGCTCCACCGCCCGGGTCAGCGACTGCCCCTGCAGCACTACGCGCTCCACCGCCTCCAGCGCGCGCTGACGCGGCGAGCGCGAATCCACCCGCGAGGGCACCACGCGTTTCGGCTTGCCCGCCATCAGACCGCCCCGGTCAGGGTTTGGCCGGGCAGGTCCGCATTGCGGGCCCAGTCCGCCGCCGCGACCGGCCGGCGCCCGGGCAGCTGCACGGTCCGCAGGCGCAGGACGCCGTCGCCGGTGGCCACATCCACGCCCTCCGGCCCGGCATCCATGATCGTTCCGGGCGTCGCATTCGCCGCGACCTCCAGCGGGGTCGCCGCGTAGACCCGCAGCGCCTGCCCCTGCCAGCCGGCCTGCGCCACCGGCCAGGGGTTGAAGGCCCGCACCTGTCGATCCAGGGCCGCGGCCGGCTGCGACCAGTCCATCCAGGCCTCCTGTTTCTCCAGTTTGCGGGCGTAGCTGGCCTGCGCATCATCCTGGGGCCACGTTGCGGAGGCGCCCGCAGCAATCGTCGGGAGCTGTTCCACCAGCAGATCCGCCCCCTCGCGGGCGAGGACATCGTGCAGCTCCCCGGTGGTGGTCTCCGGTGTGATCGGGACGCGACGGCAGGCGTGCACCGGGCCGGTATCCAGCCCCGGGGCCATCTGCATCAGGCAGACCCCGGTCTCTTCGTCCCCCGCGAGGATCGCGCGATGGATCGGCGCCGCGCCGCGCCAGCGCGGCAGCAGCGAGGCATGGATATTGAGCCCGCCCAGCGGCGGGATCGCGAGTACGGCGCGGGGCAGGATCAGCCCGTAGGCCGCCACGATCAGGATGTCCGGGCGCCAGGCGGCAAGTTCGGCCTGGGCCTCGGCGGATTTCAGGCTCTCCGGCTGCACCACCGGCAGGCCGGCGGCCTCGGCGACCTGCTTGACCGGGCCCGGACGCAGCTTGCGCCCGCGCCCCGCCGGTCGGTCCGGCTGGGTATAGACCGCGGCCGGGGCATGCCCGGCGTCGATCAGGGCCTGCAGCGCGGGAACCGCGAAATCCGGCGTCCCGGCATAGACAATGCGCAGGGACTCGACGTCCGTGTCCGCCACTCCCATCAGACCGCGGGGACCGCGGTCTTGTCACCGGCTCCGGAGCGCCCGCCCTGCTTCTCCAGCTTCTTGCGGATGCGGCTGCGCTTCAGGCTGGACAGGTAATCGACAAACAGCTTGCCGTCGAGGTGGTCGATCTCGTGCTGGATGCACACCGCCAGCAGGCCATCGATGTCCAGCTCGAAGGGCTGGCCGTCACGCCCCAGGGCACGCACGCGAATCCGGTCGGCGCGCTGCACCTTCTCGTAGAAGCCGGGCACGGACAGACAGCCCTCGTCCATTTCCTCCTCACCGGAGGTCTCGAGGATCTCCGGGTTGATCAGGGCATGCGGCTCGCTCTGGTCCTCGGAGACATCCGCGACCAGCACACGCTTTTGCACGTTGATCTGGGTGGCGGCCAGACCAATGCCGGGCGCGGCGTACATGGTCTCGAACATGTCGTCCACCAGGGTGCGGATTTCGTCGTCCACCTCGGCGACCGGCTCGGCCTTCAGCCGCAGCCGGGGGTCGGGGAAGTGCAGGATTTCACGCTTGGCCATGAAAAAACCTCAAACTTTGTACTGTACAGATGTCGCAATTCTGCTAACGTTGGACCGCAATATCCGCGGAATTGCGTCATCCGATTGGGGGCCGGGCCACAGGAAGGCTCGGGGAGCGCGCGGACCTGACAGGGGACACCAAATGTACAAGACCAGGGCCACCACGACCTTCGTTCTGCCGGGCATTCTGTTCAGTGTAACGCTGTTGCTGGGCGCCTGCGCGGCCACACCCGAGAACGGCGGCGGCGAAACGACCGCCTCCGATTCCGGCACGGCGCAGGCCGAAGCCCGCCCGGCGCGCGAAGCCCAGGATGAACGCTCGACCCCCAAGGCCGAGCCGGAGATCCGCGAATCCGCGCCCGAACGCTACGTCGTGAAGAAGGGCGACACCCTCTGGGACATCTCCGCGATGTTCCTGCAGGACCCGTGGTACTGGCCGGAGATCTGGCTGGTCAACCCGGAGATCGAGAATCCCCACCTGATCTATCCGGGTGACGTGCTGAGCATCCACTACGTGGACGGCCGGCCGCGCATCACGGTCGACGGCGGGCCGCGGGTGCGCCCGACGCATCGCCTGTCGCCGGAAGCACGGGTGGTGGAGCGCGACGAGGACGTCTCCCCGATCTCCACCCTGCAGTCGTTCATGTTCCGTCCACAGGTGCTGGACGAGGAAACCCTGGAAAACGCCCCCTACATCCTCGCCTCGCAGGACGAGCGCGTGATCTTCGGCCCAGGCGACCGGGTGTATGTGCGCAACGCCGAGGACACCGAACGCTACGAGCTCTATCACATCGTTCGCCACGACGGCGCGCTGACCGATCCGGACACCGGAGAGGACCTGGGCGTCGCCACCCTGCCGGTGGGCGAGGCCGAGATCATCGAGCCGGGCAACGTCGCCCGCGCCGACATCCGCAAGGGCGAGCGCGAGGCCATCCGCGGTGACCGCCTGGTCCCATACGCCGAAGAGCAGGACATGCTGTTCGACATCGGGCGCCCGCCGGCTGGTACCGAGGGCACGATCATCTCGCTGTTCGACGCCCTCAGCCAGATCGGCCAGCTGCAGGCCGCCATCATCAACCGTGGTGAACGCGACGGCATCGAGAACGGCCAGGTCTTGACCGCCTTCACCGCCGGGCGCGAGGTCCGCGACCCGATCAGCGATCGCGCCAACGAGGTGGTCACCCTGCCGGAAGAGGAAGTCGGCACCGTCATGGTCTTCCAGACCTTCGAGAAGGTGTCCTACGTGCTGGTGACCGAGGCCGAGCGCACCCTGCGCGAGGGCGACAAGGTTCGCACCCCCTGACCGGGCCTGCGGCCAGGCTGCATGCGTGATGCCGGCGCGACAGCCGCCCCGCACGAGGACTGGCTGCAACTGATCAACACCCCAGGCCTCGGCCCGCGGCGCATGCTGCAACTGGTCGAGGCCTTCGGCTCCCCGGGCAACGCCCTGGCCGCCCCCGCGGCCGAATGGCAGCGCGCGGGCGTCGACCTCAAGCTGGACACCACCGCCCATAAAGCCCGCGAGGCCGGGGCGCAGGCCGACCAGGCCTGGCTGGATGCCGACCCCCGGCACACATTGCTGTGTCTGGACGACCCCGACTACCCGCCCCTGCTGGCGGAACTCCCCGACCCGCCCCCGGTGCTGTACCTGAACGGCGCGCGCGAGCTGCTGCGCAGCCCGCAGGTGGGCATCGTCGGCAGCCGCGAGGCCACCCCGCAGGGCGAGCGCCTCGCCACGGAATTCGCCCGCGAGCTGGCCGGGGCCGGGCTGACGGTCACCAGCGGCCTGGCCCGGGGCATCGACGGCGCCGCCCACGAAGGCGCCCTGGCCGCGCCCGGCGGGCGCACCATCGCGGTCGTGGCCACCGGGCCCGACCGCATCTACCCCGCCCAGCACCGGCGCCTGGCGCACCGCATCGCGGACCATGGCCTGGTGGTCTCGCTGTGGCCCACCGATACCCGGCCGCTGGCGCGGAACTTCCCGCAGCGCAACCGCGTGATCAGCGGCCTGTCACTGGCGACCCTGGTCGTCGAGGCGGCGCTGAAGAGCGGATCCCTGATCACCGCACGGCTGGCTGCCGAACAGGGGCGCCAGGTCTATGCCGTCCCCGGTTCGGTGCTGAGCCCGACCAGCCGCGGCTGCCACCGGCTGATCCGCGATGGCGCCCAGCTGGTGGAGTCGGCCGAGGAGATCCTGGATGACCTCGCGGACTGGCTGGGCGTCGCGCCCGATGCGCCTCCGGCCGCGGCCGAACCCGCCTCCGACCCGCTGGATCCGGAGCAGGAACGCGTACTGAACGCGATGGGATTCGACCCGGTCCCGCTGGAAACCCTGCGCGAACGCACCAAATTGACCATCGAACAGCTTTCATCCATGCTGGTTTTGCTTGAACTCCATGGCCGTGTGGCCGCCCTCGACCACGGGCGTTACCAGCGCCTCGACGCAGGATCCCCCGAATCATGAACGAGAATGTGCTGGATGTGCTCATGTATCTCTTCGAGCACACCATCGACGAGGAATCCGACGAGGAGCCGGACCGCTCGGAGCTGGAACGCCACCTGGTGGAGGCCGGCTTTGCCCGCCGCGAGATCGACCGCGCTCTGGGCTGGCTGGACCGCCTGATGAGCGAGGCCCCCCTGGCCGGGCGCGGCGGCGACGGCGCCGCCCAGCGGATCTATGCCCCGGAAGAGCAAAAACGCCTGGATACCGAGGCCCATGGCTTCCTGCTGCACCTGGAGCAAAACGGCCTGCTGACCGCCGGCACCCGCGAGCTGGTGCTGGACCGCGTAATGGAGCTGGACGCCGAGGAGATCGACCTCGACCAGCTGCGCTGGGTGGTGCTGATGGTGCTGTTCAACCAGCCCGACGACGCGATCGCCTATTCCCGCCTGGAAGAGGTCATGCGCGACGATGCCGGCCCCGCGGCCGTGGATTATCTGCACTGATTTCTCCGTCTTGCGAAAGGCGCGCGGTAGCCAACGGGCATTTCCTCCTCTAGTCTTTAGCGCCCGTGAACCCGGTCGCTGCCATGCGACCGCGATCGCCCCGATACGGAACCCGCTGCCACGGAGACGGTCCCGAGCGACATGAGCAAGCACCTCGTCATCGTAGAGTCGCCCGCCAAGGGCAAGACCATCGAGAAGTATCTCGGCCCGGACTACCAGGTCATGGCCTCCTATGGCCATGTGCGCGACCTGGTGCCCAAGGAGGGCGCGGTGGACCCGGAGAACGGGTTCCGCATGAAGTACGACGTGATCGAGCGCAGCGAGAAACAGATCGAGGCGATCGCCAAGGCGCTGAAGAAATCCGACGACCTGATCCTTGCGACTGACCCTGACCGTGAAGGCGAGGCGATCTCCTGGCATCTCTACGAGGTGTTGCGTGACCGCGGCCTGCTGGACGATCGCGGCGTGCATCGCGTCGTGTTTCACGAGATCACCAAGAAGGCGATCCAGCAGGCGATCGAGGAACCGCGCGACCTGGCCAAGCCACTGATCGATGCCCAGCAGGCGCGCCGCGCGCTGGACTACCTGGTCGGCTTCAACCTCTCCCCGCTGCTGTGGCGCAAGATCAAGCGCG
This sequence comes from Thioalkalivibrio sp. ALE28, assembly GCF_000377425.1. Classification (NCBI taxonomy): domain Bacteria; kingdom Pseudomonadati; phylum Pseudomonadota; class Gammaproteobacteria; order Chromatiales; family Ectothiorhodospiraceae; genus Thioalkalivibrio; species Thioalkalivibrio sp. ALE28. Next base: position 29,666 of record NZ_KB898107.1, read on the forward strand.
GCCTGTCCGCCGGGCGCGTGCAGAGCCCGGCGCTGCGCATGATCTGCGAGCGCGAGAACGAGATCGAGGCCTTCGTCCCTCGCGAATACTGGACCCTGGATGCGAAGGTCGAGCGCCAGAGCCAGCCGTTCACCGCGCGCCTGACCCACCTGGACGGCAACAAGCTGGACCAGTTCGACCTGAACAGCGCCGAGCTCGCGCACGATGCCCAGAAGCGTCTGACCGACGCCGCGAATGGCGAGCTGCGCGTCGCCAAGGTCGAAAAGAAGCAGCGCCGCCGCAACCCGGCCGCGCCGTTCACCACCTCGACCCTGCAGCAGGAGGCCTCGCGCAAGCTGGGCTTCACCGCATCGCGCACCATGCGCACCGCGCAGCAACTATATGAAGGCATCGATCTGGGCTCCGGCGCGATCGGCCTGATCACCTACATGCGTACCGACTCGGTGGCCCTGGCCGGCGAGGCGATCGGCGAGATTCGTGGCCTGATCGAGGAGCGCTACGGGGCCAACAACGTCCCCGACAGCCCGCGCCAGTACAAGACCAAGTCGAAGAACGCGCAGGAGGCCCACGAGGCCATCCGCCCGACCTCTGTGCGCCGTCTGCCGAACGAGGTGCGCGAGCGCCTGAGCAGCGACCAGGCCCGGCTGTACGACCTGATCTGGAAGCGCACCGTCGCCTGCCAGATGATCCACGCGACCTTCGACACCGTGGCCGCCGACCTGGTCCCGGGCGACAGCCAGCACCAGTTCCGTGCCACCGGCTCCACCCTGGTCGACCCCGGCTTCATCGCGGTCTACCAGGAGGGCCGCGACGACGCGCAGGATGACGACGAGGACAAGCGCCTGCCGGAGATGGCCGAGGGTGACACGGTCCAACTCGAAGAGGTCACCGCCGACCAGCACTTCACCGAGCCGCCGCCGCGCTATACCGAGGCCAGCCTGGTTAAGACGCTGGAGGAATACGGCATCGGCCGTCCGTCCACCTACGCCAGCATCATCTCCACGCTGCAGTCACGCGAATACGTGGAGATGGACGGCAAACGCTTCATCCCGACCGATACCGGCCGGATCGTGAACAGCTTCCTGACCCAGCACTTCGACCGCTACGTGGACTACGACTTCACCGCGAAGCTCGAGGACGAGCTGGATGCGATCTCGCGCGGCGAGAAGGACTGGGTCCCGGTGCTGGAGGATTTCTGGGGCGACTTCCGCGACCGGGTGAAGGAGAAGGAAGAGAACGTCACCCGCGCCGAGGCCGTGCAGTCACGCGAGCTGGGCACCGATCCGCAGAGCGGGCGCCCGGTCAGCGTGCGCCTGGGCCGTTTCGGCCCGATCGTGCAGATCGGCACCAAGGACGACGAGGAGAAGCCGCGCTTCGCCGGCCTGCTGCCCGGGCAGAAGATGGACAAGATCACCCTCGACGAGGCGCTGGAGCTGTTCAAGCTGCCGCGCGACCTCGGCGAGACGCCCGAGGGCGAGCCGGTGATGGTGAACATCGGCCGCTTCGGACCGTACGTGAAGTACGGCTCCAAGTACGCCTCCCTCGGCCCGGACGACGACGTCTGGACCATCGAGCTGCCGCGCGCGCTGGAGATCGTCGCCGAGAAGAAGCGAAAGGACGCCGAGCGCTTCATCAAGAGCTTCGACGAAGAGGGCATCCAGGTCCTCAACGGCCGCTACGGACCGTATGTGACCGACGGCAACAAGAACGCCAAGATCCCGAAAGAGACCGATCCCAAGTCCCTGACGCTGGACCAGTGCCAGGAACTGATCGCCGCCGCCCCGGAACGCAAGGGCCGTGGGCGCAAGGGGGCGGCCAAGTCGACCGGCAAGTCCTCCGGGAAGACCGCCTCCAAGTCGGCCTCCAAGTCGTCGACCGCGAAGAAGACGACCACGAAAAAGGCGGCCACCACCAAGAAGGCCGCCAGCAAGACGGGTACGAAAAAGACCGCCGCCAAGAAGAGCACATCGAAGAAGGCCCCGGCGAAGAAGGCTTCGACCGCCAAATCCGGCAGCGCGAAATCCGGCGATGGCGACAGCCGCCTGAGTGCCCAGCCCTCCGGCGACCGTGGATCCGAATAAGGCCCCACTGCTCAGCACCGAGATCGAACCCGTCGCGCAGTGCGTGCGCGACGGCGGCGTGATCGCCTACCCCACCGAGGCGGTCTTCGGCCTCGGTTGCCGCCCGGATGACCCCCGGGCGATCGATCGCATCCTCGAGATCAAGGGCCGCCCGGCCGCCAAGGGGCTGATCGTGATCACCGACCGGCTGGAGCGCCTCGCGCCCTGGCTGGCGCCGCTACCGGCCGAACGTCGGGCCGAGATCGACGCCAGCTGGCCGGGGCCGACCACCTGGCTGCTGCCCGTCACCGATGCCTGCCCGCCGCTACTGCGCGGTGAACACGACAGCCTCGCGGTACGCGTCACCGCCCATCCGGGGACGCGCGCGCTGTGCGCGGCCGCCGAAAGCGCGCTGGTCTCCACCAGCGCCAACCGTGCGGGCGCGGAGCCCTGCCGCAGCTGGGATTGCGTTGCCTCACAACTCGGGGCCGGCATCGATGCGATCCTGCAGGCAGAATGTGGCGGGCGCACCGCACCCAGCGCGATCCGCGACGCCCGCACCGGGGCCTGGCTCCGGGGCGCGCCGGAACCCGACACCCATACCGACAACTGATCAACCGGGACGCAGCATGAGCCAGGACAACGTCTCCATCGACCGCGTGATCGACTACCTGCAGGGCCTGCAGGACCGCATCTGCCAGGGCCTCGAGGGCCTGGACGGCCAGGCCCGCTTCGAAGAGGACGCCTGGAAGCGCCCCGCCGGCGGCGGCGGCCGTACCCGCGTGCTGCGCGAGGGCGCGGTGTTCGAGCAGGCCGGGGTCAATTTCTCCCACGTGATGGGCGACAACCTCCCGGCCTCGGCGACCGCCCACCGTCCGGAGATGGCCGGGCGCTCGTTCCAGGCCACCGGCGTATCGCTGGTGATCCACCCGCACAACCCCTTTGTTCCGACCTCGCACGCGAACGTGCGCTTCTTCATCGCGGAGAAGCCCGGCGAGGCGCCGATCTGGTGGTTCGGCGGCGGCTTCGACCTGACCCCCTACTACGGTTTCGACGAGGACTGCATCCACTGGCACCGCACGGCCGAGGCCGCCTGTCGCCCGTTCGGCGAGCACCTCTACCCGGCGCACAAGAAGTGGTGCGACGAGTACTTCCACCTCAAGCACCGCGACGAGCCGCGCGGCGTCGGCGGGCTGTTCTTCGACGACTTCAGCGAGGGCGGCTTCGAGCACGCCTTCGGTTACATGCAGAGCGTCGGCAATGCCTACCTGGATGCCTATGGCCCGATCGTCGAGCGTCGCCATACGACCGAATACGGCGAGCGCGAGCGCCAGTTCCAGCTCTACCGGCGCGGGCGCTATGTCGAGTTCAACCTGGTCTACGACCGCGGTACCCTGTTCGGCCTGCAGTCGGGCGGGCGCACCGAGTCGATCCTGATGTCGCTGCCGCCGCTGGTGCGCTGGGAATACAACTACCAGCCGGAAGCCGGCACGCCCGAGGCCGAACTCTACGAGCGCTATCTGAAGCCGCGCGACTGGCTGACCGAGTCCGCCGGCTGACCCACCAACAAGGATGACCCGCATGACCGCACCGATCGCCCCCTATCCCGCCGGCCGCCCGCGCCGCATGCGCCGCGACGCCTTCTCCCGCCGCCTGATGCGCGAGCACCACCTGCGCGCGGACGACCTGATCCTGCCGGTCTTCGTCACCGAGGGCGAGGGGGTACGCGAGGCGGTGCCGTCGATGCCCGGCGTGGAGCGCGTCAGCATCGACCTGCTGCTGGAGGAGGCGGCCGCGGCCGTGCGCCTCGGCATCCCGGCCCTGGCCCTGTTCCCGGTGGTCCCGGGCGAGAAGAAGAGCCTGGATGCCGCCGAGGCCTGGAACCCCGAGGGCCTGGCCCAGCGCGCGGTACGCGCACTGAAGCAGGCCCACCCCGAGCTCGGCGTGATCACCGATGTCGCCCTGGACCCGTTCACCACCCACGGCCAGGACGGCATCATCGACGACGACGGCTTTGTTGTGAACGACATCACCGTCGAGGCCCTGGTGAAGCAGGCGCTGTCGCATGCCGCGGCCGGCGCCGACGTGGTCGCCCCCTCCGACATGATGGACGGACGCATCGGCGCGATCCGCACCGTGCTGGAGGACGGCGGGCACGTGCACACGCGCATCCTCGCCTACTCCGCCAAGTACGCCTCGGCCTTCTACGGGCCGTTCCGCGATGCGGTGGGCTCGGCCGGCAATCTGGGCAAGGGCGGCAAGGAGACCTACCAGATGGACCCGGCCAACGGCGACGAGGCCCTGCACGAGGTCGCGCTCGACCTGGCCGAAGGCGCCGACATGGTGATGGTCAAACCGGGGATGCCGTATCTGGATGTGGTCCGCCGCATCCGCGACGAGTTCCAGCGCCCGACCTTCGTCTATCACGTCTCCGGCGAGTACGCGATGCTCAAGGCCGCCGCCGAACGCGGCTGGCTGGACGAGCGCGCCTGCGTGCTGGAGGCCCTGACCGGCATGAAGCGCGCCGGGGCCGACGGCATTCTCACCTACTACGCCCGCACCGTGGCCGAATGGCTGGCGGAGGACGCGGCCCGATGAGCGAGCCGCGCCCGGATCGCTACGCGGTGGTCGGCAACCCGATCCGCCATTCGCTGTCGCCGCGCATCCATGCCCTGTTCGCCGAACAAACCGGGCAGCACCTGACCTACGAGGCCCTGCTGGGCACCCCGGGTCAGTTCGCCGAGGAGGTCTGGGCGTGGCTCTCCTCCGGGTTCCGGGGCCTGAACGTGACCGTCCCGTTCAAGGAAGAGGCCTTCGCCCTGGCCCGTGTCCTCACGGATCGCGCCCGACACGCCGGTGCCGTGAACACCCTGTGGCGCGACGACGAGCGCCGCATCCATGGCGACAACACGGACGGCGTCGGCTTCTGCCGTGACCTCGACCGCCTGAACTTCAACGTGCGCAGCCGCCGCATCCTGATCCTGGGTGCCGGGGGCGCCACCCGCGGCCTGCTGCAGCCACTGCTGGAGGGGGGGCCCGAGGCCCTGGTCATCGCCAACCGCACCGTCGCCCGCGCGGAGGGGCTGGTCGAGGCCTTTCGCGATATCGCCCCGGCCACCCGGCTGGCCGCCTGCGGCCTGGACACGCTGCCGCAGGGCCCCTTCGATCTGGTGGTCAACGCCACGGCCACCGGCCTCGGCGAGGACGCGCTGGACCTCCCCGCCCATCTGGTTCAAGCGGACAGCCTGGCCTATGACCTGGTCTATGGGGCCGGCGCCCAGCGCTTCCTTGGCTGGGCCGAGGCGGCGGGCTGCAGCAACGGCAGCGACGGGCTCGGCATGCTGGTGGAACAGGCGGCCGAGGCCTTCGCGATCTGGCGCGGGGTGCACCCCGAAACCGCCCCGGTGCTCCGCGAACTGCGTCACGAAATCGACGGCCAATAGCCCACCCATTCTCCGGATTCATGGACGGTTCACCCCGCGGACCGCAAGCTGGGATTCATCACGTCCGCTGCCTTGCGGATCACACGAACACGGGAGAACCGCCATGCAACGCATCCTCGCCCTGGCCGCCACCAGTGCCCTGGTCCTGGTGATGGGCTGCACCACCACCGATCCATACACCGGGGAAGAACGCGTCTCGCGCGCCACCATCGGGGCCGGCATCGGCGCGGCCACCGGTGCCGTGCTCGGCAGCGTCACCAGCAGCCGCAACCGCACCCAGCGCGCGATGATCGGGGCCGGCATCGGCGCCCTGGCCGGCGGCGCCATCGGCAACTACATGGATCGTCAGGAGGATGCCCTGCGCGAGCAGCTGCGCGGGACCGGCGTCAGCGTGACCCGCGACGGCGACAACATCATCCTCAACATGCCGAGCAACATCACCTTCGATTTCGACCGCAGCGACATCAAGCCGGAATTCCAGGATGTACTGGACTCGGTGGCCCTGGTCCTGGAGGAGTTCGACCAGACCGGCATCGAAGTCGCCGGCCACACCGACAGCACCGGTCGCGTCGAATACAACATGGACCTCTCCGAGCGCCGCGCCCAGAGCGTGGGGCAGGCCCTGATCCGCCGCGGTGTGCAGCCGGTGCGCGTGCACACCATCGGCTTCGGACCGCACCAGCCGGTCGCCACCAACGACACCGAGGCGGGCCGCCAGCAGAACCGCCGGGTGGAACTGACCCTGTTCCCGCTGACCGCCGACTGATCGAAACCCGCACGCCGGCACCGCGCCGGGCGCGGTACCGGCGCGCCCGGGGCACCCTCCGCGCTGGACACCCCCACCCCTCCTGCGGCAAAATCCCGAACATTCGCCGCACCGTCATTTTTCGGTGCAATCGCGTCCATTCTCGACAGGATCGCTACCGATTCCCCCTGCCATGGCGTCCATACTGCTGCTCAACGGCCCCAATCTGAACCTGCTGGGACAGCGGGAGCCGGAGCGCTACGGCGCGCAGACCCTGGCGGATATCGAGACCGACCTGAGGGCTCGGGCGGAACAGGCCGACACCTCCTTCGACTGCTTCCAGAGCAACCATGAAGGCGACCTGATCGACCGCATCCATGCCGCCCCCGGCGAGGGCGTGCAACGCATCCTGATCAATCCGGGTGGCCTGACCCACACCAGTGTCAGCCTGCGCGATGCCCTGCTGGGTGTTGCCATCCCGTTCTACGAGATCCATATCAGCAACATCCACGCCCGCGAGCCCTTTCGCCAGACCTCGCGTCTGAGCGATGTCGCCGCCGGTCTGGTCAGTGGCTTCGGCGTCATTGGCTACCGGCTGGCGCTCGATGCGGCGCTCGCGGCTATCAAGGAATAAGAGGCTTCCATGGACATTCGCAAGGTCAAGAAACTGATCGACCTGCTCGACGAGAGCGGCATCCACGAGATCGAGATCCACGAAGGCGAGGAGTCGGTCCGCATCACCCGCTCGGCCAGCGGCACCGCCGTCGCCGCACCGGCCCCGGCCCCTCTGCCCGCCGCGGCACCGGCACCAGCCGGCGCACCGCCCGCAGCCGCCCCGGCCGACGCGGCGGACGCGACCCCGGAGATGGACGGTCACCGGGTCACCGCCCCCATGGTCGGCACCTTCTACCGCGCACCCAGCCCGGGCTCGAAGCCGTTCGTCGAGGTCGGGCAGACCGTGGAGGTCGGCGAGACCCTGTGCATCATCGAGGCGATGAAGATGCTCAACCCGATCGAGGCCGACCAGGCGGGGACGGTCCGCGACATCCTGGTCGAGAACGGCAACCCGGTGGAATACGGCCAGCCGCTGTTCATCATCGGCTGAACCCTCCGATTCCCTGCCAACAGGTCCGAGCATGTTTGAAAAGATTCTGATCGCCAACCGCGGCGAGATCGCCCTGCGGGTCCTGCGCGCCTGCCGCGAGATGGGTATCGCCACCGTCGCCGCACACTCCAGCGCCGATCGCGACCTGAAGCATGTCCGCCTGGCGGACGAATCCGTCTGCATCGGGCCCGCGGCCTCCGGCGAGAGCTACCTGAACATCCCCGCGTTGATCGCCGCGGCCGAAGTCACCGACGCCGGCGCGATCCACCCCGGCTACGGCTTCCTGTCGGAGAACGCGGACTTCGCCGAGCGGGTGGAGTCCTCCGGCTTCTCCTTCATCGGTCCGCGCGCCGAGACCATCCGCCTGATGGGCGACAAGGTCTCCGCCAAGCAGGCAATGCTGGAGGCCAACGTGCCCTGCGTACCCGGCTCCGGCGGCGCCCTGGGCGACGACCCGGACACCAACCTGGCCCTGGCGCGCGAGATCGGCTACCCGGTCATCATCAAGGCCGCCGCCGGTGGCGGCGGTCGCGGCATGCGCGTGGTGCATACCGAGGGCGCGCTGCTGAACGCGATCTCGCTGACCCGCAACGAGGCCCAGCAGGGCTTCGGCAACGACACCCTGTACATGGAGAAATACCTGGAACACCCGCGCCACGTGGAGTTCCAGATCCTGGCCGACACCCACGGCAACGCCGTATGCCTGGGCGAGCGCGACTGCTCCATGCAGCGCCGCCACCAGAAGGTAATCGAGGAGGCCCCAGCCCCCGGGATCAGCGACGAACAGCGCCAGACCATGGCGGAACGCCTGATCCGCGCCTGCCAGGACATCGGCTACCGCGGCGCCGGCACCTTTGAGTTCCTGTACGAGAACGGGGCGTTCTACTTCATCGAGATGAATACCCGCCTGCAGGTCGAACACACGGTCACCGAGCAGGTCACCGGCATCGACCTGGTGCGCGAGCAGATCCGCATCGCCGCCGGCGAACCGCTGGGCTACACCCAGGACGATGTGCACATCAGCGGCCATGCGATCGAGTGCCGCATCAATGCCGAAGACCCCGGCACCTTCATGCCCAGCCCCGGGACTATCCAGCAGTACCACGCCCCGGGCGGGCCGGGCATCCGCATGGATACCCACATCTACAACGGGTACGCCGTGCCGCCCTACTACGACTCGATGATCGGCAAGCTGATCGCCCACGGGAACAGCCGCGAGATCGCGCTGGCCCGCATGCGCGGGGCCCTGGGCGAGATCGTGGTAGACGGCATCCAGACCAACGTCGCCCTGCATCACGACCTGATGATCGACGCCAATTTCCAGCGCGGCGAGACCGACATCCACTACCTCGAGAAGAAGCTGAAGGCACAGGCCTGAGCCCTTTCCGCAACCACCAGAGCCTGACGCCATGAGCCTTGCCGAACTCGAATGCCAGATCAGCCCGGAACAGGCCGAGCCGCTGGAAGACACGCTTTTTGAACTCGGCGCGGTCAGCGTCGAGTTGTTCGATGCCGCCGACGAGCCGCTGTTCGAGCCTCCTCTCGGCACCCACCCACTGTGGTCCACTGTGCGCCTGAAGGCGGTATTCCCGGACACCACCCAAGCGGACCTCGCCGCCGCCGCGCTGGAGCGCCAGGCGCAGGCCCCCGAGGCGATCCAGGTCCAGCCCATCGAAGACCAGGACTGGGTGCGCGCCGGCCTCGACGGCCTCGGCGCCATTCACTGCGGCAGTTCGCTGTGGATCGTGCCGTCCTGGGAGGACGAGCCGGCCATCGAGGAGGGCACCTTCGTGCGCCTGGACCCCGGCCTCGCCTTCGGCACCGGCAACCACCCGACGACCGCGATGTGCCTGGCCGCGCTGGCCCAGCAGCCGCCTCGGGATCAGGAGGTGCTGGACTACGGCTGTGGCTCCGGCATCCTCGCCATCGCGGCCCTGAAGCTGGGCGCCCGGCATGCGCTGGGCATCGACATCGACGAGCAGGCGGTGCAGGCCACGCGCAGCAATGCCGATGCCAACGCCATCCCGCCCGAGCGACTGGAAACCGGTCTGACCGACCACCCGGTCCCGACGGCGGAATACGATCTGGTGCTGGCCAACATCCTGGCCAAGCCGCTGATCGACCTGGCCCCGGAGCTCGCGCGGGCCGCGAAACCCGGCGCGCGTATCCTGCTCGCCGGTCTGCTGGAACGCCAGGCGGACGAGGTCATCGCGGCCTATTCCGATGCCTTTGACATTGGCGTCGAGGACTGCCGCGAAGGCTGGGCCCTGCTCGGCGGGCGCCGGCGCTAGGGAAACACTGATCAATGTACACACTCGCGTTGGCACCCCAGGTTTTCCGAGACAAGGCGCGTCGTGCAGCGGGTAGTGGTTCTACCCGCAAGCGGCGCAACGCAGGATCGGGGAACCTGGGGTGCCAACCCCACAAGCCATTGAAAGCAGGGGCTCGGCCGCTTTTGCGCGCGCACAGCGTTGCGGCTCCCTTGTGCAGAATGACTGCACGGCAGTCACCGCGCCTTGTTCGCACGCAAAAGCGACTCGAGCGCGAATGTGTACATTGATCAGTGTTTCCCTAGGAACACGCCAACCCATGGGCATCGTCGCGCCGGTACCGTCCTTCTCGCTCGACCGGACGCAGATACGGCCATCCGGACGCTGACATGCTCGCCCGCTGCCCGCAATGCGGCGTCACCCACGCCCTAGCCCGCGGGTCCAAGATCCGCCAGCGGCGGGTGCATTGCACAAACTGCGGCGCCGAGTTCGATCTGTTCCCGGCCCTCGAGATCGGCGGCGCCGGCGAACGCGTCCTGGGGGAGGGGCTCCTTCCCGCGCAGCCCGCTCGCACCCCCGCGATCGAGAGTGCGCCGGTCATCGCCACCGCCATCGACATCGAACGCCACCCGGGCCCTCTGGACCTGGCCGCCCCCGCCCGACGCCGTGTCTGGCCAGGGGTGTTCGTGGCCGCCGGCCTGAGCGTTCTGCTGGGCGCGCAACTGCTGGCCTTCCCGCCCGTGGCACCGGGTCATAACCATTACCTGGACCAGACTCGCGCCCAGCTGTGCGCCACCCTCCCCTGCCCGGTCTGGAACCCGCTGCGCGCGCCCGAGCGCATCCGGGTATCGACACCGGACTTCTTCGCCAGTATCGATGGCACATTGCACGTCCAGTTCCAGCTGGAAAGCCCGGTGCGGCAGGCCTGGCCCGTCCTCGACATCCATCTGAGCGACCAGCTGGACACGCGCCATGGCGCTCTGCGCCTAACCCCGAACGACTACACCGACACGGACGCCCCGATGCCCCCCCACAAACCCGCCACCCTGCGCCTGAGCCTCACCAGCCCCCATGCCCGCATCACGGGCATCCAGATCCAGCCCCGCTGACCTATGCCCGACACCCCCGACCCGCAACTCGTTCAAGCGGCGCAGGATCGCCTAGCGCGAGATCCGGGGCGCATTGTCAGCCTGGATTTCTGCGGAGCACGCTACGTCATCAAGCGGGTACGCGAGAAGGCGCGCAGCCGTCACCAGCAATGGGCCATCCGGGTACTTTGCCGTACCTTCTTCCCATTCCTGACGGCGCCGGGCAACGCCCCGCCACGCGATGGCTGGTACGAGATGGAGCGCGTTCGGGCACTCCAGACGCTGGGGCAACCGGTTCCACAGGTGGTCGCGCAATTGCCGGACGCGGTGATGTACAGCCATTGCGGCGAAAATGTCGAACACACGCTTCGGGAACAGGACCCGGCGGCCCGCCGCGCCACACTCGAGGCAGTGACACGCAACCTCGCTACTTTTCATCGCGCCGGCTGCTGGCACGGCGGCGCCCAGTTGCGCAACGTACTGTTCGACGGCCAGCACTTCTATCGCGTGGACTTCGAGGAGGACCTTGACCGGGTCCTGTCACTGGAATTGGCCCAGGTCTACGACCTGTTCCAGCACCTGGCGGATGCCACCACCTGGGCCGCGGGAGACGACACCGCCGAGTCTCTGGGGCGCGACCTGCTGGCCCTGTACCAGGCCGAACACTGGAGCCCGCGGCACACCCGGGCCCTGCGCGGCGTGGCCCGGCTTCTGGCCCCGTTCCGCTGGCTGGGGCCGTGGCTGGACAACGCCCGTAGCCGCGACGTCCGACGCAGCGTGGCGATGGCCCGCGTGACCCGAGAGGGCATACGCCGAGGGCCAAGGAAACACTGATCCATCTACACGCTCGCAATAGCCTTGAGGCAGGGAGTGCGGATATCAATCCGTGTTTCCCTGGAACGGGAAATGCGAGCACGCTGACCACCGGCGGCGGGCGCCTCGAGGTGCTAGACTCCCCGGCTTCCCCGATTCAATCGTCAGCCCCAGATGCAGCTCGGAATCCATCACTTCCCGGACCCCGTCGTGTTCCTGGCCCCCATGGCCGGGGTGAGCGATCGCCCGTTCCGGCTGCTGGCCCGCCGCCTGGGCGCCAGCGCGGCGGTATCCGAGATGGTCACCTCCGACACCCGGCTGTGGGCCAGCGACAAGAGCCGCCACCGGCTGGACCACCGTCAGGAGCCGCGCCCGCGCATCGTCCAGCTGCTGGGCAACGAACCCGAGCCGCTGGCCGAGGCGGCGCGGGAGAACGTACGCCGGGGCGCCGACGTGATCGACCTGAACCTGGGCTGCCCCGCGAAGAAGGTCTGCAGCAAGGCCGCGGGATCGGCCCTGCTGGGCGAGCCGGAGCGGGTGCGCGAACTGCTCCAGGCGCTCACGGAGGCCGTCACCGTGCCGGTCACGCTGAAGATGCGCCTGGGCCTGGACCGCGAGCGAATGAACGGCGAAAAGATCGCATCCATTGCCGAGGCCTGCGGCATCGCGATGCTGACCGTGCACGGACGCACCCGGGCCGATGCCTACCGCGGGCAGGCGGACCATGCCGCGATCGCGCGCATCGTCCGGTCGGTCTCCATCCCGGTGCTCGCCAATGGCGACATCACGGACCCGGACACGGCGATGCGGGTACTGGATACCACCGGCGCGGCGGGGGTGATGATCGGACGCGCCGCCCAGGGACAGCCCTGGCTGCCGGGTCAGATCCGCGCCGCGCTGGCCGGCGAAGCGATCCCGCCGGCACCGGCCCTGGCCGCGCGCCTGGCTCTGATCGAGGAACACGTCACCGGCCTGCACACACAGTACGGCGAACCGCAGGGTGTGCGTATCGCGCGCAAGCACCTAGGCTGGTATCTTCTTGGTCTGGGTCTCGACGAGGCCCGCACCCGGGCGGCCCGGGCTGACCTTCTCGCCGCCCCCACGGCCAGCGAACAACTGCGGCGCCTGCGCGCCCACCTGACGGGAATCGCAAGCGAGGCTGCATGAGCGTGAACATGCCACTCGAACAGGACCCGGACGTCCAGGAAGCATCGGTTGCGGCCACACTCCCGTCCGACTGTGTGCTGGCGGACTCGGTCCGGCGAGCGCTGGATCAGTATTTCGAGACCCTGGACGGGCAAAGCAGCCACGACCTTTACGCACTGGTCATGAACGAGGTGGAGCGCCCCCTGCTGGCCAGTGTGCTGGAGCGCTGCGGGGGCAACCAGAGCCGCGCCGCCGCCCTGCTCGGGCTCAACCGCGCCACCCTGCGCAAGAAGCTGCGCGCCCACGGGCTGGTGGAGGCCAACGGGAACGGCAACGGGAACGGCGCCGCGACCTGACGTTCGGTTCTGGTCACAGGAAGCCAGGAAGGCCGGAAGAATGCCTTCGGTTTCCGATACGGACACCATTTACGGCCAACTGGAAAAACCAACGGGTTACTGATGCAGGGCCCGGCCAATGATCGCCCCGAAATGCGCGGCATCACCAGCCAGCCTGCAGCCAATCGCTGCTTTCCCTTCCAATCTTCCCGTCTTCCTGTAGACCGCCCTTCTCGGTGTCCCCTGTGTCCTCAGTGGTTCAATCAGCCCGCCGCTAGTCCTTCCAGGCGAGACGGTTCAGGGCCGTCCGGTGCAATTCCGGAGTGGCCGCGGCCAGGACGTTCGCGGTCTTCAGGTCGAGCTCGCCACCGGAGAGGTTGGTGAACACGCCGCCCGCCTCGCGCACGATCACCGCCAATGCGGCGATGTCCAGGATGTTGACGTCGGACTCGATGATCAGGTCGATGCTGCCACGTGCCAGCAGGTGGTAGTGGTAGAAATCCCCGTAGCCGCGGGTGCGGTTGACCTCGGCCATAATGCCGCCCAGCGCGGTCCAGCCCTCGGGGCTCTGCGCCAGGGACTTGAGGTTGCCGGTGGACAGCGAGGCGCGCCCGAGATCGACGGTCTTCTCGACCGCGATCGGGTTGCCGTTCAGGAAGGCGCCCTGGCCCTTCTCCGCCCAGGCCCGTTCGCCGAACTGGATGCCGTTGGACAGCCCCAGGATCAGCTCGCCCTTGTACATCAGCGCGATCTGGGTGGAGAAGAACGGGTAGCGCCGCACGAAGCTCTTGGTCCCGTCGATCGGGTCGATCAGCCAGACATAGTCGGAGTCCATGTCCGACTGCCCGGTCTCCTCGCCATAGAAGCCATGATCCGGGAAATGCTCGCGGATCACCTGGCGGATCGCCTGTTCGCTCTCCACGTCGGCCCGGGTCACCGGGGTGTCGTCGGGTTTGGTTTCGACGTCGACACCCGCCTCGTAATAGTGGCGGATCACCTTCTCGGCGGCATCAGCGGCGGCCTGGGCGGCCTCCATGAACGCGCTTCGCGACATGTTCGTGTCCCCTCGGCAAAAGCCCGTATCTTAGCATGCGGCATATTCCTCGCTGACCCGGGGCGACCCTGCCGCCTTCGCGGGTTGGTTGTCGCCGCCGGGTCATGCCCCGATAATGCCGCGATTCTTTCGAGGAGCCGGAACATGTCCAAGAAGCTGCCCGACGTCAGCAATATCGAACGCCTGGAGTTGTTTGGCGAGGACTACAACCCCACCGCGACCATCGAGAACGTGGACGGCCAGAGCCTGTCGCTGCAGATCTACTACCAGCTGGCGCTGGATTACGGCGGCATCGGGCCCAAGGCGGCCAACTCGGGCCTGCTGCTGTACGGCAGCCACGCCGATGACGCCCGCGCCAACCCGGGCAAGCACCCGAACATCGACCGGCTGATCGACGTCCTCAACAACGACTACTACCTGTCGGTGAAGGCCGTCCCCAAGCGCGGCAGCCAGGCCGGCTAACAACCGGGCTTAGACCCGGTTGGCGTAAAGCAGTCGCCAGCCCCGGGTCGGATGCCGATGCAGGCGGGTGCGGCTGGCGTAGTCGCACTCTAGCTGGTACAGGCGGTCGTCCGGCACGCCCAGCACCCAGCCGACCAGCGCGCGTATCACCCCCGCATGCACCACCATCAGCACCCGTTCCGACTGCAGCGGCCGCAAGGCCCCATCGAAACCGGCCTCGACCCGGCGGCGAAAGGCCGTTAGCGGCTCCGCACCGGCCGGGCGCGCGTGCACCGGGTCGGCATAGAAGGCGCGGTATTCCTCCGGTCGATCCCTCTGCAGGTCGACCCGCGTACGCCCCTCCCAGTCGCCAAAACCGATCTCGCGCAGGTGCGGCTCCAGGATCAACGGAAGGTCCTGTGTGGAGGCGTAGTGCTCGGCAAACGCGCGGCAGCGCTGCATTGGCGAGCTGACCACATACTGCCACTCCTCCTCGCCCCGGACCGCCCGCTCCATCTGGCTCCAGCCGCGCGCGCTCAGCGGGTCGTCGCAGCCATGGCCGCGGTAACGCTGGCCGCCCTCCGGCTCGCCGTGACGCAGCAGGTCCACAATCATGCGCTCACCTCGTGCAGTTCCTGCCGCAGGCGCGCCCAGTCGAAATGGGGGCCCGGATCCGTCTTGCGTCCCGGGGCGATATCGCTGTGGCCGGCCAGCGCATCCGGCCCGATATCCGGCCAGCGGGCGCGGACCCAGCCAATCATTTGCGCGAGCGCGACGTACTGCGCCGGGGTAAAGGGATCCTCGTCGGTCCCCTCCAGTTCGATCCCGATGGAGAAGTCGTTGCAGCGCTCGCGTCCCTGCCACCGCGACACCCCGGCATGCCAGGCGCGCCGGGAGAACGGCACGAATTGGGTCGCCTGGCCCTCGCGGTCGATCAGCACATGGGCGGAGACCCGCAGGCCGCCGACCTCGGCAAAGTAGGGGTGGGCATCCGGATCCAGACGATTCTGGAACAGCTCGGCGACGTGCCCTCCACCGAACTCGCCCGGCGGCAGGCTGATCGCGTGCACCACGATCAGTTCCGGTTGCTGACCGGGCGGACGCTCATCCTGGTTCGGGCTGTCGAGGCGCTGCGCTGGCGGGTACCAGTCCCGGTCCGGCGTGACGGTTTCGGCGTGCGGGGATTTCACGGCGCCTCCTCGGGCGGTCGGGCCAGGACGGCCGCCAGCCCCTCGCGCAACAGGGGCAGGCGCGGCGGGGCTTCCAGGCGACCGTGATAGGCCCCCGCCTGAAACACGAACAGTGCCGGCAGATGGAAGACCTCGAACTCCCGCACCAGGGCGGTATCGGTCTCGGCATCCACCTCGAACAGCGCCGGCGCATCCCCCGCCGCCTGCCATTCCGCCAGGACCCGCCCCATGACCTTGCAGGCCCCGCAGCCCTGGCGCGTGAACAGGATGACCGCCGGCCCCGGGACATCCATCAGATGCTGATGAAAGTCGAACTGGGTCAATATCGGGAGCGACTCCCGGCCCACGGCGGATGCCGCGGCACGCGGTCCGTTGGTCAATGGATTACCCTCACCGCTGCTGTCTTTATGAATCGGGGATCGTGGGTTAGTTTACGCGCCCCGCTGCGAAGGAATCGACCGCCCCGGTGTCCGAACTGAATCCCCAACAACAGGCCGCCGTGACCACCACGGACCGCCCCCT
This sequence comes from Thioalkalivibrio sp. ALE28, assembly GCF_000377425.1. Classification (NCBI taxonomy): domain Bacteria; kingdom Pseudomonadati; phylum Pseudomonadota; class Gammaproteobacteria; order Chromatiales; family Ectothiorhodospiraceae; genus Thioalkalivibrio; species Thioalkalivibrio sp. ALE28. The sequence continues at coordinate 45,878 of NZ_KB898107.1, forward strand.
GCTGGTCCTGGCCGGGGCGGGTTCCGGCAAGACCCGCGTGATCACCGAGAAGATCGCTCACCTGATCGAGCGGCGCGGCCTCGCCGCACGCCAGATCGTAGCAATTACCTTTACCAACAAGGCCGCGCGCGAGATGCGCGAACGTGTCCAGGGGCGACTGTCACGCGAACAGGCCCGGGGCCTGAACGTCTCCACCTTCCACACCTTCGGGCTCAACTTCCTGCGTCGCGAGCTGCAGGCGGCGGGGCTGCGCCCCGGCTTCTCCATCCTCGACCCCGGTGACTGCCGGCAGCTGCTGCGCGAGATTACCTACCGCGACGATACCGGCTCCGAGGTCGACGCCCTGATTGGCCACATCAGTCGCTGGAAGAACGACCTGATGACCCCGGAAGAGGCGCTGCACGAGGCCAGCCAGATGAGCGACGCCCCGGAGGCGATCGCCGCGGCCAACCTCTACCCGCGCTACGAGGACGCCCTGCGCGCCTACAACGCAGTGGACTTCGACGACCTGATCAAGCGCCCGGTGGACTGCCTGCGCGACGCCCCGGAACTGCGCAACCGCTGGCAGGACCGCATCCGCCACCTGCTGGTGGACGAATACCAGGACACCAACTCCGCGCAGTACCAGCTGGTGCGCCTGCTGATCGGCGTCAGCGACGGCCTGACGGTGGTCGGCGACGACGACCAGTCGATCTACGCCTGGCGCGGCGCGCGCCCGGAGAACCTCGCACGCCTGCAGCAGGACTTCCCGCGCCTGGAGGTGATCAAGCTGGAGCAGAACTACCGCTCCACCAACCGTATCCTGCATACCGCGAACGCCTTGATCGGCAACAACCCCCACGTGTTCGAGAAGCGCCTGTGGAGTGCGCTCGGCGAGGGCGAGAAGATCGAGGTGATCGGCTGCTCCGACGCCGATACCGAGGCCGCGCGCGTGGTCTCCGAACTGATGCGCCGGCGCTTCCGCCTGAATGCGACCTGGGGCGACTTCGCCATCCTCTACCGCAGCAACCATCAGTCCAGGCTGTTCGAGAAGCTCCTGCGCGAGCAGGGCATCCCCTATCGCCTGAGCGGCGGCCAGTCGTTCTTCGAGAAGGCCGAGATCAAGGACCTGGTCGCCTACCTGCGCCTGCTCGCCAACCCGGACGACAACACCGCCTTCCTGCGCGTGGTCAACGTGCCGCGCCGCGAGATCGGGCCGGCCACGCTGGAGAAGCTCGGCCACTACGCCAACCAGCGCGGGGCCTCGCTGCTGCAGGCCGCACACGGCGCCGGCCTGTCCGAATACATGGATGCCCGCGCCCAGGCGCGGCTGGAACGCTTCACCGAATGGGTCGACGGCTTCCAGCGCCGCGGCGCGGAGGAGGGCCCGGACGCGCTGCTGCGCGCCCTGGTCGAGGACATCGACTACGAGTCCTGGCTACTGGAGAACAGCCCCAACCCGCGTGCCGCCACCCGGCGCATGGACAACGTGCGCGAATTCATCGACTGGGTCGGGCGCATGGGCGGCGGCAACACTAGCGCCGAATACGGTGACGACGAGGTGGAGGATGATCAGGGCATGGACCTGGCCGACATCGTGAACCGCATCAGCCTGATGGACATCCTCGACCGCAACCGCGATTCCCAGGACGGTAACGAATCCGTGCAGCTCCTGACCCTGCACACCGCCAAGGGCCTGGAGTTTCCGCATGTCTGTCTGGTCGGCTTCGAGGAAGAACTGCTGCCGCACCGGGTCAGCGTCGAGGACGACTCCATCGAGGAGGAGCGGCGGCTCGCCTACGTCGGCCTGACCCGCGCCCAGCAGACCCTGCTGATCACCTACGCCCAGCAACGCAGCCGTTACGGCGAGACCATCGACTGCGAACCCTCGCGCTTCCTCGACGAACTCCCCGAGGAACACCTCGACTGGCCGGACGCCAAACCGCCGGACCCCGAGACCCAGCAACTCACCGCCCGCGCACACCTCGCCGGCCTCAAGGCCATGCTGGAGAAATAGGGGCATCGCCGTCGCCCGCACTGGATTCTTCAATTAAACTGCGATCATGAAGTTCGAGATCGGCGACGAAACTGACAAGCTTCACTGCATGGCTCTGCGGCACGAATTCTTGCGCTGCGACGACGCACTGATATTGTTCAATAAATACAAATCAATCGCCCTCATACATGGACGCAACAGAGCGCTATCCATACGCTGCTATAACGCCTATGCCAGCTTCACCCAAAGTCTCTATGAGTTCTACTATGGCTGCTGCGCGAGAGAACAAAGGGACACCGAGGTCTGCAAAGATAATAGATCAAGGACAGCAATTATTGACTCATACATGAGCCATCATGCTCGTCGCGTTCTTGACTCGCTACAACCGGACATAGAAGTTAGTGCACCGCCACATCATCTTACCGAGGAATCAGAAGCACTCGTCGAGTCTTTCCCGGAGGAACTTCGAAGGGCTCGAAACAAATGCGCAGTACACGCAGACCACAAGCGGGTGAAAAGCATTAGCCTTGCGCAGTTCTACAATAGATACAACCACCTGATGCAGCTATTACACTCTGACGCAAAATCGTGGTGGTCCTCTCAAGAAATCCCATTTCCCGATCTACATGAGATAACCGACTTCATGGTCCTGATCGAAAAGAGGAACACCTAGCTTTCGAATGGATATCAGCGAAGGAGTTTCAGACCGACGCGGGTGATGCGGGGGCCATCCATTTCGCGGATGACCAGGCGCATCGGGCCGAGATCGACGGCGTCGCCGACGACCGGCTCCGCCTGGAGTTCACGGCGCAGATAGGCCTCGAGGGTGTCGCCCTGGCGCTCGGGCGGGACCGGTGCGCCGTAGGCCATGCCCACCGCGCCGAGCTGGGCATCGCCATTGAGCGCGAACTCGCCGAACACGCTGCGTTCGGTGAGGCGCTCCGGCACCTCGTCCTTGGGCACGAACAGGCGGTCGAGGTCCGGCAGGTCCGCCGGCGCGACCATGATGTAGAGGTGGTCGCCGGCGTGCAGGTCCAGCAACTCCAGCGTCTCCAGCAGCTTGCCGTCACGCAGGTGAGCCACCACCCGCGCGGTGCCCGGCAGGCGGAAGTTCGACCACGCCTCGCGCACCACCGGCGTGGTCTCTGCCAGGCGATAGCCCACCAGTTCCATCTCCTGCTGGCCGGGGATATCCAGCTCGGTGCGCTGCACCCGCGCCGTGGTGGGTGGCAGCTCCAGGCCCAGCCAGCGCGCCGAGGGCGCGACGGTCCAGCCCTGCACCAGCAGCGAGATCAGCACCACGAAGAAGACGACATGGAAGAAGTGGCCGGCCAGTTCCAGCCCGGCCAGCAGCGGGAACAGTGCCAAGATGATGGGCACCGCCCCGCGCAGGCCAACCCAGGCGATGAAAACCTGCTCGCGCCAGGGAAAGTGGAACGGGTACAGGCAGATCCAGACCGCCAGCGGGCGCGCGACCAGGATGAGCACGGCCGCCACCAGCCCTGCGTCCAGCGCCACCGGCGGCAGCCCCGAGGGGGTCACCAGCATGCCCAGCATCAGGAACATGCCGATCTGCGCCAGCGAGGCGATGCCGTCGTGGAAGCGCTTGATGTTCTGTGAGGCCTCCAGCGGGCGGTTACCCAGCAGCAGGCCGGCGAGGTACACCGCGAGGAACCCGGAGCCGCCGACCAGGCCGGTAAGCCCGAAGATGGCCAGCGCCCCGGCCATCGCGAACAGCGGATAAAGCCCGGCGGCCATGGGCACCCGGTTGATCAGGGCCAGCAGGGCCAGGCCGCCCCCGACGCCCAGCACCGCACCCAGGCCCATCTGCTGGATGAACTCGACCAGTACCACCAGACCGAACTGCTGATCGGGCATCAGCAGCAGTTCGATCAGCACGATGGTCAGGAAGATCGCCATCGGATCGTTGGAGCCGGACTCGATCTCCAGCGTGGCCCCGACGCGGCTTTTCAGCTCCAGCCCGCGCGAGCGCAGCAGGGAGAACACGGCGGCGGCATCGGTGGAGCCTACGATCGCCCCCAGCAGCAGGCCCTCCAGCCAGGACAGGCCCAGCCACCACACGGCGAACAGCCCGGTCAGGCCGGAGGTCACGAGCACTCCGACGGTGGCCAGCCCCAGCGCCGGCTTCAGCCCGATCCGGAAATTGCGGGCCGGTGTGCGCATCCCGCCGTCGAACAGGATGATCGCCAGGGCGGCCGAGCCGACCAGATACGCAAGGGTGATATTCTCGAAGACCAGACCGCCCGGGCCTTCCGGGCCCAGCAGCATCCCGATCACGAGGAACACCAGCAGCAGGGGCACCCCCAGCCGCGAGGTGATCACGCTCGACAGGATGCTCCCCAGCAACACGATCGCGGCCAGGAAGATGATCTGGTTGGAGAGGTCCATGCGCCAATCATACCGGAACGCCATTGCCCCTCGAGGACGGTCACCCGACCGCAGGATGCGGGCGTTGCTGGCCGCGGCAGCCCTTGGCTTGGCGGCCGCAGGCCCGACCGCCGGCGCGGAAACCGGCGTGGATGCCCTGCACTTCGAGTTCGAGAACGACCTTTTTGCCGGCGAGGACCGCTACTACACCAACGGCGTGCGCATCGGCTGGACCCGCAGCGGGGAAAAGGTCCCCTCGTGGCTGCGAAGCGTGGCCGACTTCCTGCCCTATTTTGTGGAGCGCGAGGAGCGTGGAAGGCTGAAATCCGCCATCCACCTGGGCCAGAACATGTACACGCCGGAGGACATCGAACGCTCGCCCGCGGACCCGGACGACCGCCCCTACGCGGGCTGGCTGTACCTGAACTTCAGCCTGGCCGAGGAGCACGGCGACCGCCTGGACCGCCTGCAGGTCACCCTCGGCACCGTGGGGCCGGCCTCCCTGGCAGATCGCACCCAGAAAGAGGTCCACAGCTGGTCCAGCGCTCCGCAACCCCGGGGCTGGGACGACCAGATTGGCAACGAACCGACCCTGATGGTGGGCTACGAGCGCCAGCTACGGGGCTACACGCGGCATGCCGCGAGCGGCTGGGGCTGGGATCTGACCCCGCACTGGGGCGCAACCGTCGGCAGCCCGTTCACCTTCGCCAACGCCGGGGCGATCATGCGGGCCGGGCGCAACCTCCCGCGCGACTACGGCCCGACACGGATCAACCCCGCCCTGTCCGGGTCGCATACCTTCGAACCGACCAGCAGGGTTGGCGGCTATTTCTTCGCCGGGGTCGACACCCGCCTGATGGCCTACGACCTGTTCCTAGACGGCCCACTGTTCCGCGACGGCCCCTCGGTGGACAAGCACCCGCTGGTTGGCGAACTCACCGCCGGCGCGGTCTTTCATGTGGGCGGCGTGCGGATCGGCTACACCCACGTGTGGCGTTCGCGCGAATTCAGCGGCCAGGCCAAGGGCGCGGCCGAGTTCGGGTCGCTGCATGCCACCTGGCAGTTCTGAAGCCGCCCGCGGGCAGTCTCAGAACACCGCCGCCTCGACATCCGGGTAGGTGGTCGCCACCGAACGGTCGATCTTGTCCTCGAACCCCGGATAGGCCTCGACCAGATCGCCCATCCGCTCGCGCACCAGGGGCACGGTCTCGAAGTCGGCCAGTCCCTGTTCCACGCCTTCCTCAATGGCATCCCACAGCGTGACCAGATAGCGCTGCAGCCGCTCCAGGGTCGCGGCATCCTCGAGACGGCCATGCCCGGGGACGACCACGGCGGGTTCCAGTGCGATCAGCTCGTCCAGAAGATCGATCCACTGCGCGACATCGCCATCCCACACAGAAGGCGCGCGATCACTGTAGACCACATCCCCGGCCAGCAGGACGCGCTGCCGTGGCAGCCAGACACTCAGATCACCCGGCGAATGGGCGCCCCCGGACGGGATGATCTCGACCTCGGTCCCGCCGAGGTCGCGGGTAATGCGCTCATCGACTGCGGTATCGGGCAACCGCAGCGTGGTATCGCCAGTCGCCCCTTCGGTCATCTCGCGGAAGTTCTCGACCCAGCCCTCGCCTTCGTCCTCCATGCGCGCAATCGCCGCCGAGCCGGCCATGATCTCCGCCTCCGCGGCAAAGGCCGCATTGCCCAGCCAGTGGTCGCCATGGCTGTGGCTGTTCACGATCCAGCGCACCGGCTCGTCGGTGACCCCGGCGATCGCTTCGCGCAGGGCCACACCCATCGTCTCGGAGGAGCCGGTGTCGAACACCAGCACCCCGTCACCGGTCACCACGAACGCCATGTTCGCGTTCCAGCCCAGGTTCTCGCGACTGGGGAAATCCCGCGCCGGCGTCATCACCGCATAGACCCCGGGCGCCACCTCCTCCGGGGTCATCGCGTAGTCCCCGGGTGCAGCCGCGGCCGAGGACCCGGCGAGCCCCACCTGCGGCATCACCATCATCGCCAGGACCAGGGGCCAAAGGCTCATTCCCTTCCATCGCTGCATCTCGTCACTCCCCATACCCGGCGACGTGCCGGCGGCCTCGCTCGATAGACTGCGCGGACGTGCCAAAGTGCCGCCCCCGCCCCGCTCCCGTCGTCGACGTGCCACGAGCACGAATGCGTTAGCATCCGAGCATACCCCTGCACGGAGCCCGCTGTGCGCCGAATCTCTCGAACCTTCCTGACCGGCCTGGCCGCCATCCTCCCGGCCGCCATCACGCTGGCCTTGCTGTGGTGGCTGGGGAGCACCGCCGAGGAGGTGCTGGGAGGACTGTTGCAGGCCATCCTGCCCGATCTGCTGTACTTCCCGGGCATGGGGATCCTGGCCGGCATCGGCCTGCTCTTCGGCGTGGGGGTACTGCTCCAGGCCTACGTGGTCCGCTGGCTGTTCGACTGGCTGGAAGGGCTGATGCAGCGCATCCCGGTGGTCAAGACCATCCACGGGACCGTGCGCGACGTCACGCGCCTGGTCTCCGGCGACATCCACGAGCAATTCGGCCAGGCCGTGCTGGTGCAGCTGCCCGGCACCGACTTCAAGCTGGTCGGCTTCGTCACCCGCGAGGATTTCGCGGGTCTTCCGGACAGTCTCGGCGGCCCCGACACAGTCGCGGTCTACATGCCCATGAGTTACCAGATCGGCGGCTACACCCTGATGCTCCCGCGCGAACGCATCGAACCGCTGGAGCTGTCGCTGGAGGACGCGATGCGCTATGCCCTGACCGCCGGCGTCTCCGCGCGCCAGGAAAAGACCTAAGGAGACGCTGATCAATTCGCACGTCCGCGTTGGTGCCCCATTTTTTCCGAGACAAGGCGCGGTGCGCAGTGCCGTAGTCACTCTACGGCCAAGCGGCGCAACGCAGGATCGGGGAAAATGGGGCACCAACCCCGAAGGGGCTCGGCCGATTTGGCCCGCTGACGGCGTTGCGGCTCGCTTATGTAGCTCGGCTACACTTCGCTCGCCGCGCCTTGTCATCGAGAAAAATCGACTCGAGCGCGGACGTGCGAATTAATCAGCGTCTCCTTAAGGGGTAGAATCCGCCGCATGACGGAACACGATTCCAAGCCAAGGATCCTCGTCGGCGTCAGCGGCGGCATCGCCGCCTACAAGACCTGCGAACTGGTGCGCGGGCTGAAGCGCGCCGGCTGCGAGGTGCGCGTGGTGATGACGGCCGGCGCCCGCGCCTTCGTGACCCCGCTGACCTTCCAGGCCCTGTCCGGCGCGCCGGTGCGCACCGAGCTGCTGGACGCCGAGGCGGAATCCGGCATGGATCACATCGCCCTGGCGCGCTGGGCCGACCGCATCGTGGTCGCCCCGGCCAGCGCCAGCCTGATTGCCCGCTACGCCCAGGGCCTGGCGGACGATCTGCTGAGTACGCTGCTACTGGCCACCACCGCGCCGGTCGCGCTGGCGCCGGCGATGAACCATCGCATGTGGACGCACCCGGCCACGCAGGCGAACGTCTCGACCCTGATCGAGCGTGGCGTGGCCCTGATCGGGCCGGACAGCGGCGACCAGGCCTGTGGCGAGCAGGGCGAGGGCCGCATGCGCGAGCCCGCCGCGATCGCGCGGGAGCTGCTGCAACCGGCACACGCCCCGCTGGCCGGGCGCCACGTACTGATCACCGCCGGTCCCACCTTCGAGCCGATCGATCCCGTGCGCTTTATCGGCAACCGCAGCTCCGGGCGCATGGGCTTTGCCCTGGCCGCGGCGGCGCGCGACGCGGGCGCACACGTGACTCTGGTGCATGGCCCGACAGCCGAGGCCGTACCCACGGGCGTCGCGGGCATCGCCACGGAGACGGCCGCCGCCATGCACGCCGTGGTGATGGAACGCCTGCCCGAGGCCGACATCCTGATCGCGGCCGCGGCCGTGGCCGACTACCGCCCGGCCGAGCCGCAGGCACAGAAGATCAAGAAATCCGACCCGGTGATGCACCTGGCGCTGGAGCGCACCCGGGACATCCTGGCTGAGGCGGCAACACAGGCGGCCTCCCTCCCCCGGCGCCCGTTCCTGGTCGGCTTCGCAGCCGAGACCGAGCACCTGCGCGAACATGCCGAGGCCAAGCGCCGCGCCAAGGGACTCGACCTGATCGCCGCCAATCGGGTCGGCGAGGGCCGCGCCTTCGGCACCCCCGACAACGAATTGCTGTGCCTCTGGGAGGGTGGCGAGCGCCAGCTCCCCAGCCAGCCGAAGACCCAGCTGGCCCGGGCGCTGATCGACCTGATCGTCGAGCGCCTGGAACAACGCTGATCGAATGCGAAACGGACAAGGAACCCCGCATGCCCGTCCCCGAGATTGACCTGAAGATCCTGGACCCGCGCATGGGCGCGGACTTCCCGCTGCCCGCCCCGGCCACCGACGGCTCGGCCGGCGTCGACCTGCGTGCGATGATCGAGGCCCCGCTGACGCTGGAGCCGGGCGCCGCCGAACTGATCCCGACCGGGCTCGCGATCCATATCGAGGACCCGGGCTATGCCGGGATGATCCTCCCGCGCTCCGGGCTCGGCCACAAGCACGGCCTGGTGCTGGGCAACCTGGTCGGCCTGATCGACGCCGACTACCAGGGGCCGCTGATGGTCTCCTGCTGGAACCGGGGCGCGAACGCCTACACCCTGGAGGTCGGCGAACGCCTGGCGCAGCTGGTCATCGTCCCGGTCGCCCAACCGAAATTCCGCGTCGTCGAGGACTTCGAGGAGACCACCCGCGGCGCGGGCGGCTTCGGCTCCTCGGGCCGGGGCTGACGGAGGTCACGTCCCGGCCGGGGCCTGCTCGGCAACCGATCGGGAGGGGGTGACAGCCTCTCGCCTGGAGGGCTGCGCCGGGCCGGTATTGGCGCTCCGTCGACGCGGCGGCCCCAGCAGCAGCAACGCCAGGATTACCGCAAGGCTGAGCGCGCCCAGCCCGAGCATCACGTTGCCCAGAAGCTGCTGCTCGCCCAGCAGATAGGCATTGCACAGCCGGTCCGGGGCCTCGCGGTAGAGCCAGCCCATCACGAAGAACATGGCCGTACCCTTGACCCACAGCACGCTGCCCACCAGCAACGGGAGCCGGTGGGCCGTCAGCCCCAGCGGCAGCCCGGCCAGCAGCACGAGCGTCACGATCTTCATCCAGCCCGCCCCGGCCTCGAGCACGGCCGCATCCAGGTTGCGGGGCAGCAGCCAGTAGACCACGACGAACAATGCCAGCAGCAGGCCCAGTACGCCGTACGCATCCAGACGGCCCGCCCGGAGGCGCCAGACCCCTGGCAGCGACCGGGCGATCAGCACACCGGCCAGCACCAGCAACGGGATCTGCACCAGCATATGGCCGATCAGGCTGGCCTCCAGCCAGGGCCGCAGCGGCGGCAGGACCAGGACCGCCAGGAGGGCCGGCCCCGCCCAGACGGCGGACCGCCGCATCACCAGCGTGGCTCCAGGTAGGCCAGCACGTCGTCCACCGCATCGATGTCGTGAATCCCGGCGACGCGCGCATCCGGCTCGACCACGTAGATGGCCCCGTTGTGCACGAAGTCCTCGCCGTCCGGGATCACCACCACCTGGAAGTGGCTCAGCAGGCGATCCAGATCCTCGCGGCTTTGCGGACGCGCGAGGTACCAGGCCTCGGGGTTGGCCGAGAAGCGCTCGCCGTATTCGCGCAGGCGCTCGGCATTATCGTTCTCGAGGTCAAAGGTGATACTGAGCAGGGCCACGCGCTCGCCCAGCACCGCCTCCGGAAGTGCCTCCTGGATCCGGTGGAAGCTCGCGCCCAGCGTCGTGCAGGCGTGGTGACAGCCGGTATAGATGAAGTCCAGCACCACATAGCGATCCCCCAGCTCGGCCAGGTCCAGCTCCCCGCCCCGCGCATCCTCCAGCGTCATCGCAGGGACCGGCGCCGGATTCTCGCGTGCGGCAACACGGCGGGCCTCCTCCGCGGTGAAAGCGCGGAACCCGTCGGTGGCCAGAGCCAGGGTGGTGAACCCACCCAGGCCCAGGGCGATAATCGTCAGCCCGTAGATCGCGTTACGCCACATTGTTCGCCACCCGCTTCAGTCCGACGAAGAACCGCAGCGCCAGGAGCAGCGTTCCAAGGATCACCAGGGCCGCGGCGACCGACCCCAGCTGGGCATAGGCCGCCCATTCCGGCAGGTGTTCGGCGAAGCGCCGCGGCACACTGGACGCACCGCTGTAGAGGAACGCCGCGACCAGGGCCAGGCCGCCACCGGTAAAGGTCCAGAACCCCAGCCGGTCGAAGAAGCCGTCGCCCTCCGTCTGCGCACGGGTGAGCCAGGCCATGAAGCCGAACATCATCGCGACTACACCCAGCAACAGATAGAAGTGGAAGTGCCCCGGCACCCACAGGGTGTTGTGCATCACCGTGTTGACCACGATGGTCGCGTCGATGATGGCCGGGATCACGCCGGCGGCCCAGCCGAACACGCCGAGAAAGGCGAAGCCGGAGGCGATATCCCAGCGGATACCGGAGCGGTACACATTGGTCAGCGCGCCCCACGCCGTCACCAGCAGCACCGGCAGGCCACTGGTGTAGGAGATGACCTGGCCCAGCACATGCAGCGAGGTCGGCTGGGAGAAGTCCATCAGCAGGTGGTGCGGATAGACCAGCAGCACCATCACGGTGGAAGCCGCCCAGCCCGCAAGGAACACGCGCGAGACCTTCCACGGGCGCCCGGTGTAGCGCGGCAGGATCTCGTAGACCGCGATGACCGCCATATAGATGGTGGCGTTGATGAACACGTGGCCGAAGAAATAGATCAGGTTCTTGGCCCACAGCGAGTCGATCTCGAACCCCGGCTGGTACAGGTTGATCAGGCTCATGGTCAGGATCGCCGCCCCGGCCACGATACCGAGGGTGTTCACGATCAGGACCATGGTGCTGGCCACCACCGCGGGCGGCGGCGGATCCCCCGCCCGACCGAACAGCTGCGGCAGGCCCAGCGAGCGGCCCAGCCCGCCGTAGCTCTTGATCAGCGCGCGGGCAATATCGATGTACAGCAGCAGGAAGCCAACCCCGATCGCCAGCAACCCGAGGAAGAACGACGCCGCGGCGGCCTGCGTCCACAGCCCCATCGGGGTCTGCGGCAGCGGGTACAGGAAGGTCCAGGCACCGGCGAAGCCGCCGATGAAGATCCCGCCCAGGATCAGCACTGCCCCCAGCAGGAACAACGCCAGATTGAGCAGGAACACGCCGGTGGACAACTCCACATGACGGCGCAGGAAGTACCACATCACCGCGCTGGATCCGAGGGCCACCGCCCCGACCATGCCGGCCCCGTGGGCCGTCAGCACCTGATAGAAGCCAGCGGCCCCGAGCAGATCCACGCCCGCCTGTTCGAGGCGCATCAGCAGCCCGAAGACCATCATCAGCAGCAGCACGACCACCGTGGTCGCCAGATAGGTCAGCACCGCATTGCGAGGGCCGCGCGGCACGGCCATCTCCATCGTCGTATCACTCATGTCCGTTTACTCCGTGACGGTGAGTTCGGCGACCATCGCGTGATGCGCGACGCCGCAGTATTCAAGGCACAGCACCTGGTAGGTACCGGGCTTTTCGAAGGTGTACTCGAGGGTGTTGGTGTAGCCCGGCATCGCCTGGGTCTGGGTCAACAGGGTCATGTCCTCGTCGTAGATGGCGAAGCCGTGGTTCACGTCCTGGCTGGTCACGCGGAACTGCACCGGCTCGCCGGCGCGGAACTCGTCCTGTGACAGCTCCCAGCGCCACATGTGGCCGGTCACGTTGACCGTCTGCACCCCTTCGGCCTCCGCATCGGCGCCGTAGGGCATCAGGGTCAGGGTGTAGAGAAACACCGGGGTAACCACCGCCAGCAGGATCCAGAAGCTCCAGTCGCGCAGGCGATAGGAACGGGCCGCCAGATCGCCGGCATCGACCGCAGCAGGGCGGGAGAAGGCGACCCATAAAAAAGTGGCGGTTACGGGGACGACCAGCAGGATCGTCAACCACAGCGAGACGGATTGCAGCATCACGGGCTCCCTTTTGTTATACATGTGATGCAGCTTTATACCGATGCGCTTCGCTCGGGTCAAACGATGCATCTTCGATGCAGGTTCAAGGAGAGGGCCGCACGAAGGGCGATCGGCAGTGGTAAACTGCGCCCCCATTCGCGGACCACCGAAACGCCATGGATACCCAGACGGCCCATTCCGTAGCCCATGTCCTGATCGAGGCGCTGCCCTATATCCAGCGCTTCGCGGGCAAGACCATCGTGATCAAGTACGGCGGCAACGCCATGACCGAGGACCACCTGAAGGCCTCGTTCGCGCGCGACGTCGTGCTGCTCAAGCAGGTCGGCGTGAACCCGGTGGTCGTCCACGGCGGAGGCCCGCAGATCGGCGAGCTGCTCAAGCGTCTGGGCAAGGAGACGGAGTTCGTCAACGGCCTGCGGGTGACCGACCGCGAGACCATGGACGTGGTGCAGATGGTGCTCGGCGGGATCGTGAACCAGGAGATCGTCTCGCTGATCAACCGCTTCGGCGGGCGCGCGGTGGGGCTGACCGGCAAGGACGGCCAGATGATCCGCGCCACCCCGCTACGCGACTATGGCGCGGCCGAGGGCCAGCCGACCGTGGACCTCGGCCATGTGGGCGAGGTCGAAGGCGTGGACCCGGCGATCGTGCATACCCTGGACGAGAGCGATTTCATCCCGGTGATCGCGCCGATTGGCTTCGACCGCGAGGGCAAGGCCTACAACATCAATGCCGACACCGCAGCGGAAAAGCTCGCGGTGGTGCTGGATGCGGAAAAGCTCTTCCTGCTGACCAACACCCCGGGCGTGCTGGACGGCAACGGGGAACTCCTGCCCAAGCTGTCGGCCCCGCAGGTGGACGAGATGATCCGCGACGGGACCATCCACGGCGGGATGATCCCGAAGATCCGCTGCGCGCTGGATGCCGTGCGCAGCGGGGTGAACGCCACGCATATCGTCGACGGCCGCGTGGAACACGCGGTCCTGCTGGAGCTGCTGACCGACCAGGGCGTAGGGACGCTGATCAGCCGCTAGGAGAACGATTAATGCCCGCGACCGCTATTCGCGGCCGTTCATGACCAGCTGCTGGAAGTCGCGGCGATCCAGGTCCAGGCGTTCGTGGATCGCGGACAGCCGGTCGCGCTGGCCGCGGCGGTACTGGCGCTCCCGGGCGATACGGGCGTCCAGCTCCTCCAGTTCCGCGCGGTAACGGTCGGCCAGCGGAGAACCCTCGTTCGCGCCGTCCAGCTGCCGCCGGATACGCTCGCGTTCGCGCAACAGCGTCTTTTCCTGCGCCTCGCTGCGCTGGATATTCCCGGCAATCGAGCGCTCGCGGCGTTCGCGCAGCTCCTCGATCTCGTCCAGCGAGGCATAGGCACGGCGCAGCTGCTGCTCGCGCGCGGCACGGTCCTGGCGCGCGCGCTGGGTCGCCTCCAGGTCGCGCTCCGCCTGTTCGCGCTCGGCGGCGGCCTGCGCCCGTTCCTCGGCGCTCATCGGCGCCGGCAGGATCTCGCGCATGCGGCCCTCGGAGTCGTAAATCCGGCGCTCGCGCTGGCTGGTCTCCGGCTGCGGGGTGCTGGAGTAGTGTACGGTCCCGTCATCATCCACCCAGCGGTAGATGTCGGCCTGTACCGGAACCGCCAGCCCCAGCAGCAGCACCGCGGCCACCCACGATTGCCACAGGCCTTCCCGCTTCCGGTTGCACGCACCCCAAATGACCATTCTCGAACACCTCGGACTCGCATTGATCGCCATCGTCGCCAACGGCTTCTCCGCCCTGGCGGGTGGCGGGGCGGGCCTGCTGCAGCTGCCCGCCCTGATTTTTCTGGGGCTTCCCTACCCCGTGGCGCTGGCCACCCACAAGATCGCCTCGGTGGCGCTGGGCGCCGGCGCCGGCCTGCGCCACCTCAAGAAAAGCACATTCGAGCCCGCGCGCCTAGGCATTATCCTGCTGGCCGGTCTGCCTGGGGTGCTAATCGGTGCCTGGCTGGTGCTCGGCATCCCGCCTCGGGCCGGCGAGATCGCCCTGGGCCTGCTGACCATCGGCCTCGGCTGGTACTCCTGGCGCCGCCCGCAACTGGGGCAGACGGTGCGCACCATCGGCTTTTCCTGGGGCCACGCCCTGATCGGGGCCGCCGGGCTGTTCCTGATCGGCGTGCTGAACGGCTCCCTCGCCTCGGGCACCGGACTGATGGTCACCCTGTGGCTGGTGCGCTGGTACGGCATGAGCTACACCCAGGCGGTGGCCTACACCATGGTCCTGGTGGGCCTCGTCTGGAACGGCGCCGGGGCGTTGATGCTCGGGACGCTGGGCACCGTGCAGTGGGACTGGCTGCCGGCCCTTCTGGTGGGGAGCTTCGTCGGCGGCTACCTCGGCGCCTGGGCGGCGCAGCGCTACGGCAACCGCCTGGTCAAGCGCGCCTTCGAAGTCGTCACCGTCCTCACCGGCATCGCCCTGCTCCTCCCGGTCCCCTGATCAATATCACCACGAAGCACACGAAGGCACGAAGAAGGTCAAGGTCAAAGGCTAATTACCACAGAGGACACGGAGTTCACGGAGAAAATCGAAAGGCCGCCAGCAGCATAGATGACTTCCGCGGCATTCAACCCCGTTCCAGCGCGTGGCCGTATCCCCGCAAATGTTTCACCCGAACCGTCCTTTCTCTGTGTCCTCTGTGTACTCCGTGGTGATAAAGGTTTTTCGCCCTTGACCTTCTTCGTGCCTTCGTGTGCTTCGTGGTGAAAAACCCGGTCTATTCGTCGGGCTCGGTGGCGGTGGGGATTTCGCAGCGGTTGAGCAGATCGAAGTGTTCGATCCCCTCGAGGATGCCGCGGGCGTGGGTGGCCCCGGCGAAGTAGATGCGCTGGAAGCCGCGCAGGCTCTCGAGTTCGGGCTGGTGATTGCCCACCACCACGCCGAGCAGCCGGCCGCGCAGCATATCCTCGTCGTTTCCGGAATCGCCGGCGACCAGCACGTGCTCCAGCGGAATGCCCCACTTGTCGGACAGGTAGCGCACCGCCAGCCCCTTCGACGCCCGCACCGGCAGCAGGTCGAGGAACCGGTCGTGGGAGTAGATCACCCGCGCGTGCAGGTCCTCGCGGTAGAGCCGCGTCTCCACGGTCTCCGCGTCCAGACTCCCGGGGGGTTCCGCAAAGAAGCTGACTTTGAACGCCCGCTGGTCCACATCCGGCTGCAGGACCAGATTCTTCTCCTGGCGCAGGCAGTCGCGCAGCCGGTCCGGCTCCCAGCGATGGCTGATGTGACGCGCCCAGCCACGATCCTCGGTCTGCTTGGTGCCGTAATGGATTTCGCTCCCCACCGAGGTGATCCAGACATCCGGCGTCGGCACCCCATGCTCCTCGAGGATCGCCGCGGCGGAGTCGATGCGCCGCCCGGTGGCCACGCCGAAGGCGACCCGCTTGCGGTTACGCTTGAGCCAGGCGACAAAGGCGCGGGTGGCCTTGTCGTCGCCCAGCAGGGTGTTGTCGATGTCGGTGATCACGGCGCGATCCATCTGCGCCAGATGCCCGGAGACCCGGCGCTCGTGATGGCGCGCCTGGCGCACCTCGCGGGTCAGCGATTTCACCAGCTTCACGTATTTCTCGGCGTGGCCGTCCCAGGAATAGTGCTGGCGCACGCCCTTGAGGCCGGCGCGCGAGTAGCGCTGCCAGCGCGGCCGGTCGGCCAGGATGCCCTGGATGGCGTCGGCGATCCCCTCCGGGTCCAGCGGGTCGATCAGCTGGCCGTTGTGGCAGCGCGAGATGATCTCCTCCGGCCCGCCGTCGTTGGTGGCCACGATCGGGGCGCCGCTGGCGGCCGCCTCGATCAGGGTCAGGCCGAAGGGCTCAGTCAGCGCCGGGTTCACGAACACCCCCTTGCTGGAGGCCACCAGGCGGTAAAGGTCGGGCACGTCCTCGGAGTCATGGTGCTTGGGATACGCCACCTGGCCGTAAAGGTCATGGCGGTCGATACGCAGGAGCAGGTCGGTCAGGACATCCCGCGCGCCCTTGTCCAGGTCGGCAATGTCGTCACGGTTGCCGGCGACGATCAGCAGGTTGGCGTTCTCGCGCAGCCAGTCATTCCCGGCGTATGCCTCGACCAGGGCGCGGATGTTCTTGCGCTCGTCGGCGCGCGACAGCGCCATGATCAGCGGCCGGTCGGGGTAGCGCAGGAAGCGGCGGATCTCGGCCCAGATAGCCGGCTTGCGCTCCCCGCGCTTCGGCGGATGAAACCGCGCCAGGTCGGTACCCGGCGGGATCACTTCCATGCGTTCCGGCTGGTAGTTGTCGTAGGCGGCGTACTGTTCGCCGATCTCCTGGCGGGTGCTGGCGATCACCCGATGCGCATGCGCCAGGGCCTCTTCCTCGGCGTGGATCCGGGTGGAGATGTTGTAGCGGGCCTCGATGTCGGCATCCGACATCCCGCTCTCACGCAGGCGTTCGCGCTTGACCCGCCCCAGCGAATGGCCGGTCTGGAGCATGGGGGCGCCCAGCAGGTTCGACAGCTGCACCGCGACATGTCCGGCATCGGCATAGTGGCCGTGGATCACGTCCGGGCGCAGGCCCACGCCGCGGATATGCCCCAGGGCGTTGTCCGCGAAACAGTCGAGGTAGGGCCACAGCTTTTCCTTGCGCAGGTAGCGCCGCGGGCCGCAGTCCAGCCGCACGATCCGGGCCCCGTCGCCCAGATCCTCCTCGGGCTCGGCGTAGTCGTCGGCTACCTTGCTGTCGACCACGCGGCGGGTGAGCAGGTCCACCCGGCCCACCTGCGGGTGGCGCGCCAAGGCCCGCGCCAGTTCGACCACGTAGAGCGTCTGCCCGCCGGTGTCGGCATCGCGCCCCAGTTCCAGGTCCTGCCCGCGGATCAGACCGTGGACACTGATCAGGACGAGGTAAAGGCCTTCGCCATCACGAGACTTGCTCTGGGTCTTTTTCATGGCACCTCGGGTTCCGGGCTGTCGAACAGGCTCAGGGTCTCGGGGTTGTCGATCAGGCCCTGGGAGACCAGCACGGCGGTGGCCGACCAGGTCTGGCGATAGTTGGCGCGGCGCCCGACCAGGCGGCCGTGGCGACCGTCGTAGTACTCCGGCCAGTGGTCACGATGCAGGCGCTCGGCCGCGACCGCGTGCACACTGCGCGCCAGGTCGGGCCGCCCGACCCGCATGGCGGCCCCGGTGAACGCCCACAGCAACGCCGGCCAGTTGCCGCCGTTGTGGTAGGACCACGGAGTATTCTTGGGGTCGGACCCGGTCAGCAGACGCCATTCCTCGCCAACCATCGCCGGATAGCAGATCTTCACCGGCATGGTCCCGATCAGGTCCTCGAAGCGCTGCTCGAAGGTCTGCATAATCGAGCGCGACTGGTGCTCGTCGGCCAGCCCGAACAGCACCGCCAGCAAGTTTCCGAAGCTGAAGAACCGGAAATCCATCCTTCCCGGCCCGAGGTTACCGACCAGGTAGCCGCTCTCCGACGGGATCCAGTCCACCAGCCAGTCGGGGATACTCTCGGGGTAGATATTCAACGCGTTCTCGGACTCGTGGCCGAAGTGCTCGGTGCGATAGCGGTGGATATCGTTCAACCGCTCGAGATCCAGCCAGTAGTAGTGGCGGATGTAGTCCGACAGCTGCCGGGTACGGATCGCGGACTGCTCGCACAGGAGTTCGGAATCCCGGTCGCAGGGCTCCAGCATCGCCAGTGAGGCCTTCAGCATCCCGTAGAACAGCGCCTGGATCTCCAGCGGGTGGCCGAACACCCCCATGCGCCGGTCGATCATGAAGCTGCCGTCTGGCACCAGCAGAGTCGGGAAGACTTCGAAACGGTCCTGCAGACAGATGCTGAGGATCAGGCGGATGCCGCGCTGCACATCCGCGCTCTTGATGAATTCGTGGTCGCCGGTGCGGTTCTGGTAGGCGCGCAGCAACAGTACCCACCACATCATGGAATCCACCGGGGCGACGCGTCCGATCGCCCGGTCGCCAAAGTCCGCGGCCAGGGCCTCGCGGCCATTTTCGTCGGTGAACACCCGGAAGCTCGCCGGCATCACTCGCGGCAGCCGGCGGTGACCCTCGATCTCCTCCTGGGTATCGCGGATCTGCAGGATCAGCGCGAGGAAGTCGCGGACCACCTCGGGCTCGTCGTTCAGCAGATAGACCAGCCCGGAGGGCACGAAGTCGCGGATAAAGCAGTCGGCATAGTTCTCCGCCGGCGCCCGCTCGTCTAGGCTCGCCACGGTGCCGACCGTGCGACCGCGATAGCGCACCTCGGCATCACGCAACAGTTGAACGGCGGATTCCAGCGTCGGGTTACGGGCGTCGGGCGGGAGCTGATTCATGACGCCGAGTCTATGGAAAGCGGGCCCGATGTGCACGTGTCACGGCCCCCATCCACGCGGCGCTCAGGCGGACTCGGGGTGGCGCGGCATCGGCGGCTCGGCAGCCGGCCGGGCGAACAGGTAGCCCTGGCAGTAGTCGACCCGATCCTTCAGCCAGCGCCATTCGCCCGCGGTCTCGATCCCCTCGGCCACCACCTGAATATCCAGGTCGCGGGCCAGCTCCACGATCTTGCCGAGGATCTTCTGCTGGTAGGTGTCGCCATCGATACCGCTGACCAGTTCGCGGTCGATCTTCACGAAATCCGGGCGCAACTGGGAGAGCATGTTCAGCGAGGCATAGCCGGCCCCCAGGTCGTCCAGTGCCACCTGGAACCCGGCCCGGCGGTAGCGCTCCACGATCCGTGACAGGTGTTCGATGTCCGTGACCTGATCGCTCTCGATCACCTCGAACACGAAACCACTGGGCCCGGCACGGCCGGCCGGGCGCGAGTTGATCTCGCGCACCGTCGTCTCCAGGCAGAAGGCCGGATCATAGATGGCGGTCGGGTTGAAGTTGATGAACAACCGGCTGCCGATCCCGCGCTCGCTGGCCCGGCGAATCGCATTGATGCGCGCCGAGCGATCCAGATGGAACAGCAACTCGGCATTGCGCGCCGTCTTGAACAGCTCCGGTGGCGGGATGGGGTCGCCACCCGGCGTGGAGGCCCGCACCAGCGCCTCGTAGGCGAAGACCTCGGCTGGATCGGCCGCGTGCACGATGGGCTGGAAGTGGAAGTCCAGGGCATCGTTGGCCAGGATCGCGGAGAGATCGCGGGCATTGTGCCGGGCGATCAGCGTGGACAGCAGGTGGGTATCCTGCAGATGCCCGAGCCCGAAGTCCTCGCCCTCGGGCACGAAGGTCGCGCGACAACCGGCCTGCTCCGAGCTGCTCAGGGCCCGCTCCAGGCGCACCAGCATCTCGCCCAGCCCGCCGGCACCCTTCACCGGCAGGGCCAGAATCCCCGAGGTCGGCTCGGCACAGGGCAGCCGTTCGTCTACCATGCGCTGACGCAGGGCCGCGCGAGTATGCGCCAGAACCGGCGCCAGATAGAGGGTGCCGGAGGCCGCCGGCAGCAGGTCAATACGTTCGCAATCGGGACAGCCCACGACCACCTCCAGCGGTCTTGTCTTCGGTCCGGGCCGAGAACCCGGGGTGTTCCTCGGGGTCCCATCACCACAGACCCTCGTCTGTTGGCAGACAATCCTATCGACCCGGAGGTTGCATGAGTCAATCCGATCGTCCGACGGACGCCGAACTGCGCGAACGCCTCACGCCGGAACAATACCGCATCGCCCGCGAAGGCGGTACCGAGCGCCCCTTCACCGGCGCCTACAACAACCACAAGGCCGACGGCACCTACCACTGCGTCGCCTGCGGTGCTCCCTTGTTCGACTCGCACGCCAAGTTCGACTCCGGCTCCGGCTGGCCCAGCTACACCGCGCCGGTGAGCGAAGGCGCCGTCGACGAACACCGCGACCGCTCGGTGGGCATGGAACGCACCGAGGTCCGCTGCGCGCGCTGCGACTCGCACCTGGGGCATGTCTTTCCCGACGGCCCGGCGCCGAACGGGCTGCGCTACTGCATCAACTCGGCGGTCCTCGACTTTCATCCACGCGACTGACACCAGCATCGCCCCCGGGCCATGACGGCCCGGACGATCCTTGAAGGGACTCCTATGCCCGGCCAGACCACCCCGCGCGAGCGCGCGAATGTCCTGATCCTTGCCCTCGGGCAGGCCCTGTTCCTGATCGCCGCGGTCACAGTGATGACCCTGAGCGGCGTGGTCGGGGAACGCCTGGCGGCCGATCCGGCCCTGGCCACCCTGCCAGTCGCCGCGATGATGGTCGGCACGCTGGTCACCACCCTGCCGGCCTCGCTGTTCATGAAGCGCTTCGGGCGGCGCACCGGCTTCCTGCTGGGCACCAGCGTGGGTGGAGCCGGTGGCGCCGTGCTGGCCGCGGCCGGCGTCTTCGCCGAGGCCTTCTGGCTGTTCGTACTGGGCAACCTTCTGCTGGGGGCCTACCAGGCCTTCGCCATGTACTACCGCTTTGCCGCCGCCGATGTCGCCAGCCCCGCCTTCCGCCCGCGCGCCATCTCGCTGGTGATGGCCGGCGGCGTCGTGGCCGCCTTCCTCGGCCCGTGGAACGCCCACCAGGCCCAGGCCCTGTTGCCGGGCACGCCGGAGGCCGGCCCCTATCTGGTCCTCGGCGCCCTGGCGCTGCTGGCGATGACGCTGCTGGCCTGGCTGCGCGTGCCGGCGCCACCGCCGGAGGAACGCGGGCCGGCCCGGCCAATGCGCGAGATCCTGCCGCAAGGGCGCTTCCTCGTCGCGCTGACCGCCGCCGCGCTGGGCTATGCGGTCATGGTGCTGCTGATGACGGCGACGCCGCTGGCCATGCGCCAGGCCGGCTTTGACATGGGCAAGATCGCCCTGGTCATGCAGTGGCATGTATTGGGGATGTTCGCCCCCTCGTTCGTGACCGGCCATCTGATCACCCGCCTCGGGATCACGCGCATCCTCGCACTTGGCAACGCACTGGTGCTGTTCAGCGTGGCGATCGCCGCGCACGGGGAGACGCTGGCGCATTTCTGGCTGGCGCTGTTCCTGCTGGGGGTGGGCTGGAATTTCCTGTTTATCGGCGGCAGTACGCTGCTGACGACCACGCATACGGCCACCGAGAAGGGCAAGGTCCAGGGCGTGAACGATCTGACCATCTTCACGCTGGTCACGGCCGGGTCGCTGCTGGCCGGGGCGCTGCTGCGACCGCTGGGATGGGACGGGATGAATCTCGCGATGCTGCCGGTGATCGCGGTACTGACCATCGCCATCGCCTGGCTCTGGTTCGACGACACCCGCGCCCCGGCGCGCACCTGATCACGCCGCACGCCAGCCACGAACGCTGGGTGCTTCGCTATCGCTGATTGGCTGGCCCTGGTTCGTCGCTGGTGTTTACGGTGCCTTCGGTCCGCCGCCTGCCCGGCGCTGACTCGCCAGCGCGCCCCGAGGTACTTTCTTGCTTGCCCAAGAAAGGACCCAAAGAAGGGCACCCGGATTTCGCCCGGGGACCTTGCTCCAGGGCCCTCGGGCCGGCGGCGCTGAACTCGCT